>NZ_WBKT01000111.1 GCF_008868175.1 Micromonospora sp. AMSO31t | reverse complement strand
CCGCCAGCGTCCGGCGGGCCGCCGCCACCTCCTCGGCCGGGGCGCCGGTCAGCGCGGGCAGCGCCGTCCCGTCGTCCACGACGGCCGGCAGGTAGAAGTCGCTCGGGTCGCGGAACGGCCGCACGCAGCGCGGGTCGGTCCGCGCCGCGGCGGGACCGGCATCGACGGGGTCGTACGGGCAGCGCTGCTCGGGCGGGCGCACCGCGGTGGCGACGCAGTAGTCCTTCGGGTTCGCCGGCCGGGCGCACTCCGGGGTCGCGAGCGGGACCACCGTGGCGCCGGGCAGCACCGCCCCGACCCGCTCCGCCACCTCGCCGGCCGGGGGCAGCGCGCCGGTGGCCGGCCCGTCGGTGCGCTGCAGCAGCACGTGCCCCGGCGGCAGGCCGGGCTGCCAGGCCTCCCGCTGCCGGGCGTCGTCGCTGGCCACGTAGACGCCGAGCGCCACGCTGCCGGCCACCGCCGCCATCACCGCGGAGATGGCCGGCGCGGCCGACGAGCGGTTGCGGCTCGCGTCGCGCAGCGCCAGCCGGGGTGTCAGCGGCAGCAGCCGGCCGGTCCGCGCCAGCAACCCGATGAGCGTCGGGGTGCAGAAGACCAGCCCCAGCTCACCCAGGACCACCCCGGCCAGCACGCCGGTCGGGGTGGTCCGGGTGGCGCCGAACGCCGCCAGGGCGGCGCCGGCCACGGTGAGCAGCAACCCGAGCACCAGCCAGCGGCGCCCCGGCCGCGGCGGCTCCCGCCGGCCGGCCAGCCCGGCCACCACGTCCTGCCGGGCCGCCGCCCAGGCCGGGGCGAGCGCGGCCAGCACGCCCGCCAGCACCGCCACCGCGACGATCGCCGCCAGCGCCGCGGGAAAGACGCGGTACGCCCCGAAGCGCGCCTGCATCACGTACTGCTCGACCAGCGGGCGGCCGGCGAACGCGGCGCCGATGCCGAGCAGCAGCCCGACGGCCGCACCGCCCGCGCCGAGCACCACCCCGTCGGCGAGCACGATCCGGCGCAGGTGCGTGGCGTCCCCGCCGGCCACCGCGACCAGGGCGAGGTCCCGTCGCCGGCGGCGTACGCCGACCGCGAAGGCCGGGCCGACCAGCAGCACCACCTCCAGCAGGCCGAGCCCGCCGACCAGCAGCGTGTTGCCGGTCTCCTCGGCGTCGGGCAGGCCGGGGCCGGTGGCCATCTCGTCCCGCCCGGGCAGCGCGGTCCGGGCCGACACCAGGATCCCGCGGGCGTTCAACCGGTCGGCCAGCGCCGCGTCCACCGGCCCGGGCAGGTCCACGAGCCAGTTCTCGTCCGCCACGCCGGGCGGGGCGGACGGGATCTCCGGGCGGAGCGCGGCCACCTCCCGCAGGCTGTCCGGGAACTCCACCACCCCGACCACCCGGTAGGTGGTGCCGTCGACGGTCCGCACCGGCTCGTCGAGGCGGGCGCCCAGCCGGCGCAGCGCCGCCGGGCTCACCGCGATCTCGTCGGGCCGGGTGGGCCGCCGGCCCTCGAGCAGGCTGGCCAGCGGGCGCGCGAGCGGGTCGGTGAGGTCGACGGCGCGGGCGTCGAACGACACGGTCTTCCGGTCGACCCGGACCTCGAACGGCACCCACCGGCGCAGTCGGGTGAGCCGGCTGCCGGCGGGCAGCAGGGCCTGCAACTCGTCGGCCGTGACCGGTCGGGTCCGGGGGACCGGGTCCCCCTCGACCGGCCAGGAACCCTCCCCCCAGGCGTCCTGGGTGATCGGGTTGACGTCGATCCAGCGCAGCTCCGCGTCGGCGGCGCCGAGCTGCCGGTCCATCCGCTCGGCCCGGGTCAGCTCCGCCATGTCGTAGCTCACCGCGGCGAAGCTCAGCCCGAGCACCGGCAGCGCGATCATCACGAGCACCAGCGCCGTACGGCGGCGCGCCCGGCCGGCCTCCCGCCGGGCGATCCGCAGCGCGGTCCGCCACGACCCGAGCGTGACGGCGAGCCGGCCCGGCTTCACCGACCGCTGCCGCTGAGCAGGTGCTCCACGCCGACCAGCGGGGCCGTCGAGTCCACCAGCACGCCGTCGCGGAGGAAGACCACCCGGTCCGCCCAGCCGGCGTGCCGCGCCTCGTGGGTGACCAGCACACCGGCCGCGCCGGCGTCCACCCGGCGGCGCAGCAGGTGCAGCACCGCCTCGCCGGCCTGCGAGTCGAGCGCGCCGGTGGGCTCGTCGGCGAGGACCAGGCGGCGCTCGCCGACCAGGGCCCGGGCGATCGCCACCCGCTGCTGCTGGCCGCCGGACATCTGGTCGGGGAACCGGTCCGCCAGCCCGGCCACATCCACCTCGGCGAGCGCGGCCAGGGCCGACCGGCGGGCCGCCCGGACGCCGGCGCCGTCCAGTTCGAGGGGGAGCGCCACGTTCTCCACGGCGGTGAGGCTGCCGAGCAGGTTCAGATCCTGGAAGACGTAGCCGATCCGGCGGCGGCGCAGCCGGGCCAGGTCGCGGGCCGACAGGCCGCCGAGGGACTCGCCCTCGACCACCACCTCCCCGCCGGTCGGCCGGTCCAGCCCGCCGGCCAGGGCCAGCAGGGTGGACTTGCCGGAACCGGAGGGCCCCATCACCGCCACCAGTTCGCCGGCCGACACGGTGAGGCTCACCCCGCGCAGCGCGTGCACGGCCGCCTCGCCGGCGCCGTGGGTCCGGTGCGCCGCCCGCAACTCCAGCACGCCACCCATGAACTCACCTCCTGCCGTCACCGGCGGGCCTCCTCGTCGGCCCGGTCCACCGCCTCCGGGTGGGTGACCGGCCGGCTCGGCGCCGGACGGTGGCGGACCAGGCTCGTCTCGCAGTGGTCGAGCCAGCGGACCTCGGCCTCGGCCTGGAAGATCATCGCGTCCAGCACCAGGCGCCAGGGCAGATCCTCCGGCTTGTCACTGGCGTACTTCAACCGGGTGAACTCCTGCAGGGCCCGCATGGTGGCGCTGCGCTGGGTCTGCACCACCGAGCGGACGTCGACGCCGGGGGTGGTGAGGGCCAGGGCCAGCTTGATCGACAGCTCGTCCCGGGGCCGGTCGGCCCGGCTGATCGGGGTGGCGAACCAGAGCGCCAGGTCCGCCCGCCCGGCGTCGGTGATCTCGTACGGCCGCTGCCCACCCTCGCTCTCCGGCAACGAGCGGACCAGGCCGTCGCGCTCCAGCCGGGCCAGGGTGGTGTACACCTGCCCGATGTTCAGCGGCCAGGTCGACCCGGTCGACTCCTCGAACGCCGAGCGGAGCTGGTAGCCGTACATCTGGCCGCGCTCCAGCAGGGCGAGCAGGCCGTGGCGGATGGACATGGCGTGGAGTATGCATACCTGGTATGCGGTCCGCAACCGCAGGGTTCCGCCGGGTGACCGGGGCCTCCGCTCAGGCCTGCCGGCCGGGGAACGGCACGGTGACCGGGGTCACCCCGGCGGTGCGCCGCCAGCGGGTCGCCCGCAGCGCGCAGTCGGTGAGCGCCGCGAGCGCCCGGTTGCGGTCCGCCCCGGTGGTGTGCGGCAGCGCCGCCCGCCAGTGGCCGGCGGTGCGCTCCTCGATCTCGACGGCCAGCTTGAGCGCGCTCGCCCGGTCGGTCACCGGGTACGGCAGCGCGTAGCCGGCCCGGTCGGCGGGAACCGGACCGCCGCCGGAGCTGAGCTGGAGGACGAGGGCGTCCCGGCGGGACCGGTGTGCCGCCTCGGCGGCGCGGGCGGCGGAACGGGCCGCCTCGGTCAGGTGCACGCCGATCACCCCGTACGCCCAGATCGCCGCGTACTCGGCGGCGAGCGCGTCGCCGAGGGCCTGGGCCGGGCCGCTGGTCGGGTTCACTTCAACGCCTCCACGTGGGTCGCCCGGGCCGCCGCGATCGAGCCGAGCAGCGCGGCCCGCTCGGCGGGCGCGGCGGCGCACGCCTTCGCGGCGTTGTCCCGCCCCTCCTGCTCGGCCTGCCGCAGCTCGGTCCGGACGGTGTCCGGGTCGACGGCGGCCTCCGACGGGCCGGCGGCGGGGCTGCCGGACGGCGCCGGCCGGCCGATGACCTTGCGCAACTCCTCGGCGTGCGCCCGGTGCGCGTCGGCGATCGGGGTGAACCGTTCGGCCAGCGCCGGAACGGCGGTGGCGGCGGCCCGGTAGCGGGCCTCCAGCGCGGTGGCCTCGGCCGCGAGCGGCTCCAGCGGATCGGGGGGCTTGGACTCGTCGTCGCGGTCGAAAAGATCACAGCCGGTCAGCGGCACGGCCGCGCCACCGAGCGCCACCAGCGCCCCGGCGCGCAGCAGCGCTCGCCGGGAATGCCCCGGTGTGCCCTGATCCGATGTCCTTCTGCCCGTCGCCACCGGACAAGTCAACACCATCTCCACCGTCCTGTGGGCCAGTGGCGTCGGTGCGCCGCCCGGGCCGCCGCCCGGCCCGCGCGTTACGCTCTGCGCAGCCACCGGGCGCGACCGCCCCGGTGGCGTGCCGGCATGGCGGGCCGACCGGTCCGCCGAGCAGTGACACGACGGACCCCCGGGCCCGTGGCAACAGCAGAGAGGTGCGCCGAATGACGCAGCGTGGCCGTGCCACCCGGCCGACGGGGCCCTCGGGGCGCCCCCGCCGGTCCGACGGCCCCCGTGGCGCGGACCGGGGCGGCGCACCCCGCGGCGACCTGAACGCGCGCCGGGCCCGGCTGCGCGAGGTGATCGAGCCAGTGGTCACGGCCGCCGGCTACGACCTGGAGGACCTCTCCGTGTCCCGCGCCGGCCGCCGGCACGTGGTCCGCGTGATCGTGGACGCCGACGGCGGGATCAACCTGGACGCCGTCGCGGACGTCTCGCGGGCGGTCTCGGCGGCGCTGGACGCCGCCGAGGAGGCCGGCGGGGACATCGTGGCCGGCGAATACCAGCTCGAGGTCAGCTCGCCCGGCGTGGACCGCCCGCTCACCCTGCCCCGGCACTGGCGGCGCAACGCCGGCCGGCTGGTCAAGGTGACCGTCCACGGCCCGGAGGGGGACCGGCAGGTCACCGGCCGGATCGCCACCGCCGACGACGAGCGCGTGGCGCTGGAGACCGACGCCGGCCGTGCGGAGCACCCGTACGCCGAGCTCGGTCCGGGCCGGGTCCAGGTGGAGTTCACCCGCCTGGACGAGGTGGCCGACGAGGACTTCGGTGACGACACCGACATCGACGACGACGAAGATCTGGAGGACGAGGAGAGGTGAACATCGACCTCGCGGCGCTGCGCGCACTGGAGCGCGAGCGGGAAATCCCGTTCGACACGATCCTCGCGGCGATCGAGACCGCGCTGCTGACCGCCTACCGGCACACCGACGGCGCCGAGCCGCACGCCCGGGTGGAGATCGACCGCAAGACCGGGACCGCCTCGGTGTACGCCCAGGAGGTGGACGCCGACGGCAGCGTGGTCCGGGAGTGGGACGACACCCCGCACGACTTCGGCCGGATCGCGGCCATGACCGCCAAGCAGGTGATCCTCCAGCGGCTGCGGGAGGCCACCGACGAGGTGCACTTCGGCGAGTACGTGGGCCGCGACGGTGACCTGGTCACCGGCGTGGTGCAGGCGCACGAGGCGCGGTCCGAGAAGGGCATCGTCAGCGTCGACCTGGGCAAGCTGGAGGGCGTCCTGCCCCAGTCCGAGCAGGTCCCCGGCGAGCGGTACGCGCACGGCGAGCGGATCCGCTGCGTCGTGGTGCACGTCGCCAAGGGCATGCGCGGCCCGCAGATCACCCTGTCCCGGTCGCACCCGGCCCTGGTGAAGAAGCTCTTCGCCCTGGAGGTTCCGGAGATCGCCGACGGCACCGTGGAGATCGGCGCCATCGCGCGTGAGGCAGGTCACCGCACGAAGATCGCGGTGCGTTCGACCGCCCAGGGGGTCAACGCCAAGGGTGCCTGCATCGGCCCGATGGGCCAGCGGGTCCGCGCGGTGATGAGCGAGCTCCACGGCGAGAAGATCGACATCATCGACTGGTCGGACGACCCGGCCACCTTCGTCGGCAACGCGCTCTCGCCGGCCAAGGCGCTCCGGGTGGAGGTGGTCGACCTGGCCAGCCGTACCGCCCGGGTGACCGTCCCGGACTTCCAGCTCTCGCTGGCGATCGGGCGGGAGGGGCAGAACGCCCGGCTTGCGGCCCGGTTGACCGGTTGGCGGATCGACATCCGCTCCGACGCGGAGCAGAGCGGCGCGGCCGGCCGGGGCGGAGCTGATCACGTTCCCGAGGCGGGCGGCGCGATCTCGAGCAGCTAGGGGTAGACTTACTCCAGTGGCACGACGCGCGCTGCCGGAGCGCACCTGTGTGGGCTGCCGGAAGCGAGCGCCGGCCAGCGAGTTGCTGCGAATCGTCGCGATCGGTGACGAGGCTGGTCATTACAGCCTCCGGCCTGATCCGGCGCGCAGACTGCCGGGTCGGGGAGCGAACATGCACCCGGATCCGGCCTGCTTCGCGCAGGCGGTGCGGCGCCGCGCTTTCGGGCGGGCACTGCGCATCACCGGGGTCCCCGACCACGGTGCGCTCGCGGAGCACGTTGACGCGCAAACCCCGACGACCGGTCAGCCCGACCGGTCGAGGGTCGCTAGCAAGGTAGGACGACCGACATGAGCACACGATGAAGTCCCTGAAATGACCAGGCTTCAAGTGCACGAGTGAGGTCGCTGCGGGTGCTGCCCGCACGACCTCGGAGTGAGGAGTGCAGTGGCAGGAAAGGCCCGCGTACACGAGCTCGCCAAGGAGCTCGGGGTCGAGAGTAAGACCGTTCTCGCCAAGCTCAAGGAGATGGGCGAGTTCGTCAAGTCCGCGTCCAGCACCGTCGAGGCGCCCGTCGCCCGACGGCTGCGTGGCGCATTCGTCGCGTCCGCCGGTGGTTCCTCGGCGCCGGCCGCCCCGTCGGCGGCCGCCCCGAGCCCGGCAACGACCCCGACGCCGTCCCCGACCCCGGGCGCCCCCCGGGTCTCGGCCAGGCCGATGCCGCCGCGGCGGCCGGCCGCGCCGACCCCTGGACCGAAGCCCAAGGGCCCGGTCCCCGGCCCGCAGGCGCAGCCGGCGACCCCGGTCGCCAAGCCGGCGAGCGCGCACGACATCGAAGTGGCGGCCGCCGAGGCGCGCGCCGCCGCCCTCAAGGCTGAGCAGGAGGCCGCGGTCAAGGCCGCGCAGGCCGCCCGCCAGCAGCAGCGGGAGAACGTCCGCCGCGAGCCCCCGACCGAGGGTGGTCCCCGTCCGGGGCCGCGTCCGGGCCCGAACGCGGCGCCGCCGCGTCCGGGTGCCCCGGCCGCCGGCCGTCCGGGTGGTCCGACCCCGGGCCCGGGTGCCCGGCCGGGCGGTCGTCCGCCGGCGCGCGGCGCCGGCAACAACCCGTTCGGCATCCAGGGTGGCCAGCAGCGGCCCCCGGCCGCCGGTGGCGGCGGTCCGCGGCCGAGCCCGGCGGGCATGCCGCCACCGGCGGCGGTGGTGGCGGCGGCGGTGGTTACCGCGGCGGTCCCGGTGGCGGCGGTGGCGCTCCCGGTGGCGGTTTCCGCCCGGGTGCCCCGGCCGGCGGCGGTGGCCGTCCGGGTGGTGGCGGTCGTGGCCGTGGCGGCGGCGCCGCGGGTGCCTTCGGGCGTCCGGGTGGCCGGCCGACCCGTGGTCGCAAGTCGAAGAAGCAGCGCAGACAGGAGTTCGACAACCTGTCGGCCCCGACCATGTCCTCGGGTGCCCCCCGCGGTCAGGGTCAGGTCGTCCGGTTGTCCCGTGGCGCCTCGCTGTCGGACTTCGCCGACAAGATCAACGCCAACCCGGGTTCGCTGGTCCAGGAGATGTTCAACCTGGGCGAGATGGTGACGGCGACCCAGTCCTGCTCCGACGAGACCCTGCTGCTGCTGGGTGAGCACCTCGGCTTCGACGTGCAGATCGTCAGCCCGGAGGACGAGGACCGCGAGCTGCTCGCGCAGTTCAACATCGACCTCGACGCCGAGGTCGCGGCGGAGCGCCTGGTCAGCCGTGCGCCGGTCGTGACCGTCATGGGTCACGTCGACCACGGTAAGACCAAGCTGCTCGACGCGATCCGCAAGGCGAACGTCGTGGCCGGCGAGGCGGGTGGCATCACCCAGCACATCGGCGCCTACCAGGTCCACGTCCCGCACGAGGGCGAGGACCGCGCGGTGACCTTCATCGACACCCCGGGTCACGAGGCGTTCACCGCCATGCGTGCCCGTGGTGCCCAGGTGACGGACATCGTGATCCTGGTGGTGGCGGCCGACGACGGTGTGATGCCGCAGACCATCGAGGCGCTCAACCACGCCAAGGCGGCGGACGTGCCGATCGTGGTCGCGGTCAACAAGGTCGACAAGCCCGAGGCGAACCCGGACAAGGTCCGCCAGCAGCTGACCGAGTACGGCCTGGTCGCCGAGGAGTACGGCGGCGACACCATGTTCGTCAACGTGGCGGCCAAGCCCGGCATCGGCATCGAGGAGCTTCTCGAGGCCGTGCTGCTGACCGCCGACGCGTCGCTGGAGCTGACCGCTCCGATCGACGGGCCGGCGCAGGGTGTCGCCATCGAGGCGCACCTGGACAAGGGCCGTGGTGCGGTGGCGACCGTGCTGGTGCAGAAGGGCACCCTCCGGGCCGGCGACTCGATCGTCGCCGGTGGGGCGCACGGCCGGGTCCGGGCCATGCTGGACGAGAACGGCAAGCCGGTCGACGAGGCCGGGCCGGCGCGTCCGGTCATGGTGCTGGGTCTGACCACGGTGCCGGGTGCGGGTGACACCTTCCTGGCCGCCGAGGACGACCGGACCGTGCGGCAGATCGCCGAGCAGCGGCAGGCACGGCGGCGGGCGGCGTCCTTCGCCAACTCCCGTGGCCGGGCGACTCTCGAGACGCTCATGGAGCAGCTCAAGGAGGGCGAGAAGACCTCGCTCAACCTGGTGCTCAAGGGCGACGTCTCCGGTTCCGTGGAGGCCCTCGAGGACGCGCTGTTCAACCTCGACATCCCGGAGGAGGTCCAGCTTCGGATCATCCACCGGGGCGTGGGTGCGATCACCGAGAGCGACGTCATGCTCGCGAGCGCCTCGTCCGAGGCGGTCACGATCATCGGCTTCAACGTGCGGGCCGCCAACAAGGTCCGCGAGATCGCCGACCGCGAGGGCGTGGAGATCCGTTACTACACGGTCATCTACCAGGCCATCGAGGAGATCGACGCCGCGCTCAAGGGTCTGCTCAAGCCGGAGTACGAGGAGGTCGAGCTGGGCACCGCGGAGATCCGCGACGTCTTCCGCTCGTCCAAGATCGGCAACATCTCCGGCTGTATCGTCCGGTCCGGTCTCATCCGCCGCAACGCCAAGGCGCGGCTGCTGCGGGACGGGGCGGTCGTGGCGGACAACCTCACGATCAGCTCCCTCAAGCGGTTCAAGGACGACGCGACCGAGGTCCGCGAAGGCTTCGAGTGTGGTCTGACGCTGGGCGGTTTCAACAACGTCCAGGTCGGCGACATCATCGAGACCTTCGAGATGCGGGAGAAGCCGCGCGCCTGAGCGGTGTGAACGACGGAGACGGCCGGGGCCTGCGGGTCCCGGCCGTCGCCGTCTCCGCAGGCTGCGACAATCTCCGGCGTGCTCAGGTACGCGCTGCTCCTCGCCCCCTCCGCCAACCGCGTCTACGCCGACGCCGCCGGCCGGCTGGCCCGCGCCGAGCTGGCCGTGTTCGCCGGGTCGGGGCTGCTCGACGCGGCGCCGGCCGATGCCGCGGTGGAGCGCATCGGCGGGGTGGAGTACCTGACCTTCTCGGCCCCGGCGCCCGGCCTCGGCACCCGGGACCTGGCGCACCTGGCCAACCTGTCGGCGGCGTACGCGCTCTTCGAGCGGGTCGGCGACGACCTGCTCCGGCCGGTGCCGCTGCACCCCCTGGCCCGGTACGACTCCGACCTCGTCACCATCCCCAAGTACGCCGGCAAGACCAACGAGCAGTTCACCCGGCTGCTGCTCAACGTCACCCTGCTCGCCTCGGCCTCGGCGCCCCGGATGCTCGACGGTCCGGTCGTGGTGCTCGACCCGCTCTGCGGGCGGGGCACCACCCTCAACCAGGCGCTCATGTACGGCTACGACGGCATCGGCGTGGAACACGACGGCAAGGACGTGGACGCCTACGCGGCGTTCCTGCGCACCTGGCTGCGCCGCAAGCGGCTCAAGCACACCGCCGAGACGGTGCCGGTGCGGCGGGACCGGAGGCTCGTGGCCCGGCGCTTCGAGGCGGTCGTCGCGCCGTCCCGGGACGCGCACCGGGCCGGGGCGACCCAGCGGGTCACCGTGCTGCACGCCGACACCACCCGGGCCCGCGAGGTGCTCCGCCCCGGCTGCGCCGACGTGATCGTCACCGACGCCCCGTACGGGGTGGCGCACGGCAGCCGCACCGGGACCGGCCTGTCCCGCAGCCCGCTGGACCTGCTCACGGCAGCCGTGCCGGTGTGGCGGGAGCTGCTGCGCCCAGGCGGCGCGCTGGGGCTGTCCTGGAACACGCTGGTGGCACCGCGGGCCGCCGCCGAGGCGGTGCTGGCCGACGCCGGCCTGCGGGTGGTGCACGGGCCCGGCTGGCGGGACCTCGCGCACCGGGTCGACCAGGCGATCGAGCGGGACGTCCTGGTGGCGGTCGCGGACGGCGACCCCGGCCCGGGGCGGCGCAGCGACCGGGAGCCGTCGCAGGAAACCGGGTGACCGGGGCCGTGCTCCTGCCGTACCGTTGCTCGCCGTGTACACCGGAACCGCGCAATTCGACCTGTTGCTCCCGGGGGACTCCCGGTCCCTGAAGGCCAAGCGGTCGTACGTCCGGCCGATCGTCGCGGCGCTGCGCCGGTTCGAGGTGTCCGCCGCCGAGGTGGGGGCGCTCGACCTGCACGGCCGTACGCAGATCGGGGTGGCCGTGGTGGCCGCCGAGCCCGCGCACGTCCGCGAGGTGCTCGACTCCTGCGAGCGGCTGGTGGCCGCCCGGCCGGAGGTCGAGCTGCTGTCGGTCCACCGCCGCCTGCACGGCGCGGAGGACTGACCGGGCCGGTCGCCGGCAGCGGCGGCCCCGCGCGAGCGCGGCGATCGCGCGGGTAGTGTTCGGGATGTTGAGCGGTCGGACCTGGCGGCGCCGCGCCGTCGTCTCCGGCCGACGGCTCCAGGTCGCGGCGCGGCGTCAGGCGTGCCGAGCCGGAGCCGTCGTAGGAAGCAGGAAGCCCTGGAGGTGGGGGACATGACGGATCCGGCCAAGGTTCGCCGGCACGCGGAGCGCATCCGTGAACTGGTCGCGTCGGTGGTGCGGAGCCAGATCAAGGACCCCCGGCTCGGCATGATCACGATCACCGACGCCCGGATCACCGCCGACCTGCGCGACGCCACGGTGTTCTACACCGTGCTCGGCGACGCGGCGGCCCAGGCCAGCACCGCCGCCGCGCTGGAGAGCGCCAAGGGCATGCTGCGCAGCACCGTGGGCAAGGCGCTCGGGCTGCGCCACTCGCCGACCCTGACCTTCGTCCTCGACGACGTGCAGGACCAGGTCAAGCACATCGACGACCTGCTCGCGGCGGCCCGCAACGCGGACGCCGAGGTGCAGCGCCTGGCCGCCAAGGCCGAGTACGCGGGTGAGCCCCAGCCGTACCGGGTCGAGGACGAGGACGAGGACGCCGACACCGTGGACGCCGAGGTCGAGGAGACCGGGGACGGGGAGCCGCGCGGCGGCGACCGCCGGTGACCGGTTCCGCCGAGGGTGGCCCGCCGGACGGCGCCGGCCCGACCGACACCGACTGGGCGGCCGCCGTCGCGGCCGTACGCGGGCTCCCCGCCACCGCGCGGGTGCTGCTCATCTGCCACGTCAACCCGGACGGCGACGCGCTGGGCAGCATGCTCGGCTTCGGGCTGGGCCTGCGCCGGCTCGGCGTGCGGCAGCTCCAGGCGACCTTTCCCGGGCCGCCGGAGGTGCCCGAGCCGTTCCGCTGGCTGCCCGGCTCCGACCTGCTGGTGGCGCAGGACGACGCGTACCCGGATCCGGACCTGGTGATCTGCTTCGACGCGGCGAGCGAGTCGCGCCTGGGCGACCTGGTCGACCGGCTGGACAAGGCGGGCACGGCGCTGGTGCTGGACCACCACGCCTCGAACACCGGGTTCGGCGCCATCCAGCTGGTGGACCCGCACGCGGCGGCCACCTCGGTGGTCGCGCTGGGCCTGCTGGACCGGCTCGGCGTGACGCTGGACGCGGACATCGCGGCCGGCCTCTACGTGGCGCTCAGCACCGACACCGGCTCGTTCCGCTTCGAGGCCACCACGCCGGCCGTGCACGAGATGGCGGCCCGGCTGCTGGCCACCGGGATCCGGCCGGGCGAGATCTCCCGGAAGATCTTCGACACCCGGCCGTTCGGCGCCGTGCGCCTCTTCGGCGAGGTGGTGGGCCGGGCCCGGCTGGAACCGGCGGCCGCCGCCGGGCGCGGGCTGGTCTGGACCTACGCCACCCGGGAGGATCTGGCCCGGCACGACCAGCCGGCGTACGTGCTGGAAGCCCTGATCGACTCGGTGCGCTGCACCGCCGAGGCGGACGTGAGCTGCGTGGTCAAGCAGTCCGGCGACGCCGAGTGGGCGGTCTCGCTGCGCAGCAAGGGCGCCGTGGACGTGAGCCGGGTCGCCATGGCGCTCGGGGGCGGCGGGCACCGGTTCGCGGCCGGGTTCACCGGGCGGGGCACGGTCGACGAGGTGGTGGAGCGCATCCGGGCGAAACTGCCGGGCGCCCTGCTGCCCGCCTGACCTACCCCGAGGGCGGGAACCGGGGGTGACTCCGGGGCGTGCCGGTCTTTCCGCGTACCGTGACGCTGGGGACAATCAGGTGATGGATCACCCCCGTGAGCTCACCGTCGAGGCGCCCCGGGCCTGGGACCGCCCGGTCGTCTCCGTGCCGGTGCTGATCTGCCTCTCCCTGGTCGGCGGGCAGCTGCCGTCCTTTTCCGCCGCCGCCAACCTCTACACCCTGGGCACCGGCGGGGCGTTGATCTGGGTCGGCCTGAGCAACCGGGTGCCGCCCCGGCGGCCGGCGCCACGGCGGCTGCCGGCCGGCGCGCTCTGGTGGCTGCTGCCGGTCACCGTCTTCGGCGTCCTGGAGGGCGCGACGTTCGTGCTGTCGGTGGGGGACGAGTTCCCCACGTTCTCCCGGCTGGCCGATCCCATGCTGGAGGACCATCTGGTCCGCTCGGCGGCCTGGTTCGCCTGGCTGACCGCGTTCTGGGGGCTGGTGCGCCGATGATGCGCATCGTGGCGATCGGCGGCTTCGTGGTCGCGCTGCTGCTCTTCGCGGCCGTCGAGTGGGCCGCCCGGCGGGAGGGCTCGCGCATCCCGTCCCTGGCCGACGTCTGCGCCTTCGTGATGCGCTACGAGGTCGGGCCGGTGCCGGTCGGGCGGATCGGCCTGTTCGGCTTCTGGTGGTGGCTGGGCTGGCACTTCCTGGCTCGCTGAGGCGCGCCGCCGGCCCCCGGTCCCCCTGTCCGCATTGCGGGAACAGTGGGCAACATGTGGAAAGTGAACGTTAATTTGGGTGAGGGCCGGCGCTTCGGCGCAGGTCACGGGGCGGTGGTGCCACACCCGGTGCCGCCTCCCTCCAGGGTCAGACCGACCCGGGCACACGCTGCCAGCGAGCCGTTCCGGTGATCCCGGACCGCGCCGCCGGCGCTCAGCAGGCCGACGACTCCACGTCGCGGCGCGGCGGAGGCCGCGCCGGGTGGGAACGTCGGCGCCCAGCAGGGCCGCCGTGCGTCGGTGGTCCGCACCCTGGAAGGGAACTCCCATGGCGACCAAGCGCAAGCCGCAGACCGAGAACACCACCGACGAGGCGCGCGAGCAGATGCGCCGCGCACTGCAGACCTCCATGGACACCCGTCAGTGACGGTGGCCGCCCGGCGGTGACGCCGCATCACGACGTCACCGCCGCTCCGGTCGCCCCACCGGCGCTATCGTCACCCGGTGCGCCGCATCCTCATCGTCGGCAGCGCGGGCGCCGGCAAGAGCACGCTCGCCCGGGAGGTCGCCCGCCGGCTCGACCTGCCGCTGATCCACCTCGACCGGCACTACTGGCGGTCCGGCTGGGTGCCGGCCGCTGAGGCCGACTTCCGGGCCGACGTAGCCGCGCTCGCCGCCGGCCCGACCTGGGTGATGGACGGCAACTACGGCGGCTCCCTCGATCTTCGTCTGCCGCGCGCCGATCTCCTGGTGCTCTGCGACCCGCCCCGGCTGCGTTGCCTCGTCCGGGTGCTGCGCCGTCGCTGGGCACACCGGGCCACGCCCCGGCCGGACCTGCCCGAGGGCTGCCCCGAGCAGGTCGACCTGGAGTTCATCCGATACATCTGGAACTACCCGCGCCGCTCGCGCCCGCGGATCTTCGCCGCGCTCCGCGCGACCGCCCCCACCCTCCCCGTGGTCCACCTCCGCACTCGCCGTCAGGCCCGCGCCTGGCTGGCCGCCCTCCCCACCTCGCCGCCTCGATCGTGACGTTGGCGGCAGTTCTGGGGATCCACCTCGCCGCCACTTCGTGATCAGCCCCGGGGCACGTCCGGGAAGGTAAGTAGTGAGTGGGGTTGCATGCCTTACGCGGGGCGTGCCAGGATCGGCGGCGATGAGTCAGACAGTCGCGCCCGTCGCCCAGTCCGCCACGGCCCGGCGGATCGCCTCGCTCGCCCTGCCGGCCCTCGTGGTCCTCGCGGCCGAGCCGCTCTACGTGCTGGTCGACACGGCGGTCGTCGGGCACCTGGGGCGGGTCCCGCTCGCCGCGCTCGCCATCGGCGGCACCGTGCTGACGCTGACCGCCTGGCTCGGCACCGTCGTCGCGTACGGCACCACCGGGCGGTCGGCCCGGCGGTTCGGCGCGGGGGACCGGGCCGCGGCCGTGGCCGAGGGCGTGCAGGCGTCCTGGCTCGCCCTGAGCGTCGGGGTGCTCGTGGCGCTCGCCATGCAGGTCGGCGGCGGGTGGTTGGCGCGTACCCTCGCGGGCGGGCCCGGCGAGGTGGCCGACGCCGCCGCGACCTGGCTGGGGATCGCGGCGCTCGGCGCGCCCGGCCTGCTGCTGGCGGCAGCCGGCAACGGCTGGCTGCGCGGCATCCAGGACACCCGCCGGCCGCTGCTCTTCGTGCTCGGCCCCAACCTGCTCTCCGCGCTGCTCTGCCCGCTGCTGGTCTACCCGGCCGGGCTCGGCCTGGCCGGCTCGGCCGTGGCGAACGCGGTGGCGCAGACCATCTCCGGCGGCCTCTTCGCGGCGGCCCTCGTCGGGGAGCGGGTCGCGCTGCGCCCCCGGCCCCGGCTCATCGGCCAGCAGTTGGCGCTCAGCCGCGACCTGCTCATCCGGGGCGTCGCCTTCCAGGCCAGCTTCCTGTCCGCGACCGCCGTGGCGGCCCGGTTCGGGGCCGCCGCGGTCGGCGCGCACCAGATCGCCGTACAGCTCTGGTTCTTCACGGCCCTGGTGCTGGACGCCCTGGCGATCGCGGCGCAGTCCCTGATCGGCGCGGCGCTCGGCGCCGGCGACGCCGCCGCGGCCCGCGCCCTCGCCCGGCGCATCGCCCTGGTCGGCGGCCTCTGCGGCGTGGCGTTCGCGGTGCTCATCGCCGCCGGCGCCGGCCTCGTGCCGTCGTGGTTCAGCTCCGATCCGCAGGTACGCGAGCAGGCCATGGTGGCCTGGCCCTGGTTCGTGGCGCTCCAGCCGATCGGCGGCGTCGTGTTCGCCCTGGACGGCGTGCTGATCGGCGCGGGGGACGTCCGCTACCTGCGCAACCTGACCATCGTGGCGGCGCTGGGCGGCTTCCTGCCGGCCATCTGGCTGGCCTACGGGCTCGACCTCGGGCTGGGCGGGATCTGGGCGGGGCTGACCCTGTTCGTGGTGCTCCGGCTGGTCGCCCTGCTGTTGCGGCTGCGCTCCGGCGGCTGGGCCGTGGTCGGCGCCGTCCGCTGACCCCGGCTCAGCAGGCGTCCGGCAGGTCCAGCGTCGCGGCGGGGTCGAACACCGGGTCCGGGCCGCCGAAGCCGCGCGTGCCCGGGCCGAGCAGGCCCCGGTCGAAGACCGCGCAGTCGACGTTGGCGGCGTACGAGTTCGCGTCCTCGATCCACAGCCCGTTCGAGCCGCGCTTGACGTCGTCGGGATGCGGCATGCTCCAGACCACCGTGTCGTGCACGACGACCAGCCCGTCGCCCGGCACCGTGCCGTCGGTCGGGAAGGCGTACGACCAGACGAAGTTGGTGGTCACCGCCAGGATCCGGACGCCGTCGGCGTCCTTGGTGGCCCGGTAGCTGATCCGACCCTTCACCCTGGGCTGGTCGGCGGTGAGCTGGGCGCCGGGCGCCAACCGGGTGGCGTAGGCGGCGAAGGTGTCGGAGGTGAAGCTCTCCCGCAGGCCGGCGCGGGCGTCCGGGGCGAACTGCCGGATCAGCGGCTCGGGGTCGTCCGTGGTCATGAACCGGCGGTCCAGCCGCGCGGTCACCAGGACCGCCCGGACCTTCGTCAGCGCGGCCGCCACCTGCTTCTCCGTGAATGGGCCGGTCCGCTTCGCGGCCGGCAGGGCGATCCCCGCCTGCCCCTGGGCGAACCCGGCGGCCGGCGTGCCGTCGAACGGGTTGGACGCCCGGGCCGGTGCGGCGGACGTGGCGGCCGGTGCGCCGGTCGGCGGGCCGAACGTCGGGAACACCACCGGACGCCCGCCCGAGGACGGCATCGACACCAGGATGGCCCCGCCGACCACCCCGACGAAGGCGAGCAGCAGCAGCGCCGTCACGGCGGTCAGCAGCGAGCCGGAGTGCCGGCCCAGCCAGCCCCGCCGCCCGTCGTCACGGCCCGGGCCGCCCGGGACGGGCGGCGGCCGGCGCGACCAGTCCGGCGCGGCCGGCGGTCCGGGCCGGTGGCCCGGCGTCGCGGCGGGGTGGCGCGGTGGTGCGGAGTCCGGCCGATCGTCGGTCATCACGGCCCCCGGTCAGGAGTGGGCGAGATGTCAGTGAGTGTCCCACCTTGTCGCTCAATTCGGTATACCCCGACCGCGAGTCGGCCAGCGGCGGACGCCCCGACCGTCAACAGTGCTGGAACGAGCCCGGCCCGCCCAGCCACGGATAGACCGTGAAGAAGCCCTCCGCCAGCCGGGAACAGTCCGCATTGCTGGTGCTCGCCCGCGCCGACACCAGCCAGAGCCCTCGCTGCTCGACGGGCAACCCGTGCGACCGGGGGACCGAGGAACATGGCCAGATCGAGGCGGGCCGCCGTGAGCGCCTTGCGGACCTGGCTCAGGGCCGCGGCCACCTCCGCGGCGGTGAACGGCCGGAAGCGGGTTCGGGTCCACCGGCGGGTCAGATCTCGTGGTGCCTGATCTTGTTGAAGAGGTAGAGCGTGCCGACCACCAGCGTGGTGGCCACCACGGCCACCACCACGAAGGACACGATCCCGGACAGCGCCGGGTGCCGCTCGCTGAACCGGGTGCGGCCCTGCCACGCCCAGAGCCGGCGCCGTGCCGCCGCCAGCGCCGGCACGCCGTCGACGAGATCCGAGAGGCGACGGCCGAGGGTGCGCCGCGGCGGCTCCGGGTTGCGCATCCACTCGGGTAGGTCGACGCGCGGGCGGTGCTCGTGCGACGGCGGGGTGGTGCTCATCCGGGGCTCCTGAGGTGGGGGTGACGACGGGGTGGGCGGCAGTGTGCCGGAACGGTGCCGACGCCGCGACCCCGTGCTCCGGGGGTGGGCTCAGCAGGTGTCCGGGACGTCGAGGGTGCGGTCGGGGTCGAAGACGGCGTCCGGGTCCGGGTCCTCCGGCCCGCCGTAGGTGGGGCTGCCCACGTTCAGCAGGCCCTTGTCGAAGGCCGCGCAGTCGATGTTGGAGCCGTACGAGTCGGCCTTCTCGATCCAGAGCCCGTCGGAGCCGCTCCGCACGTCGCCGGGGTGCGGCACGCTCCAGACCACCGTGTCGTGCACCACGACCACCCCGTCGCCGGGCAGCCCGCCGGTGGTCCGGAAGGCGTACGCCCAGACGAAGTTGCTGGTGATCTCCAGGATGCGGATGCCCTGGGCGTCCTTCGTGGCCCGGTAGCTGATCCGTCCCTTCACCCGCGGCTCGTCCGTGGTGATCCGTGCGCCGGGCGCCAGCCGGGTGGCGTAGGTGGCGAAGGCGTCGGAGGCGAAGTCCTTGCGCAGGTTGGACCGCGCGTCCGGGGCGAACTGCCGCAGCAGCCGATCCGGATCCTTCGAGGTGATGAACGTGCGGTCCAGCCGCCCGGTCACCAGGGCCTTGCGGACCTTGGCCAGGGCGGTCGCCACCTGCTTCTCCGTGAACGGACCGGTCCGCTTCGCGGCGGGCAGGGCGATCCCCGCCGCCCCCTCCGGGAAGTCGGCGGCCGGCGTGCCGTCGAAGGCGCCGGCCGCCGGTGGCGGCGACGCCGACGAGACGGCCTGCTCGCCGGCCGGCTGGCTGATCGTCGGGTACGCCGTCGGCGGGCCCGCCCACCGCTGGACGGCCCGGTAGCCGCCCGTGGCGAGCAACCCGAAGAAGGCGAGCACCAGCAGGGCCGCGACGCCGCCGAGCAGCTTGCCCGAGTGGCCGCCCAGCCAGATGCGCCACCGGTCGGAGCGGTCCGGCTCGGGCGGCACGGCCGGCTGGCGCAGCCAGTCGGGGACCGTCCCCAGCCCGTCGGCGGGCGGGTACGGCTGCTCGGGACGGCGGGGTTCGACG
>NZ_WBKT01000110.1 GCF_008868175.1 Micromonospora sp. AMSO31t | reverse complement strand
CACCCGTGCGTCCCGGCGTCGGCCGGGGGGAGGTGGCCGGTGCGCTCGGGTGTGGGGTCGTCCCGCCACGGGGTGGCCGGGGCGTCGGCCTGCCAAGCGCCGGTCGGCGCCTCGGTCCGGTCCGGGCCGGGCTGCCCCGGCTCGTCCCCGAAGAGGTAGGACGACCGCGGCTCGGGCCGGTCGGTGAGCCAGGCCGGCCCTTCGTCGGTCGGTGGCTCGGGGCGTCGGGAGACGCCATCCGGGTCGATCGGGTCGGTCCAGCGGTACACGCCTGTCCCCTCCACGGGTCGGTTGCGGGCCGCAGTGACGCTACGGGCGCGGTGCGAGCTGCGGCAACGTGGCTAAGAAAGAGTTAAGGGGAACCCGACAGCAAGGGTGAGGCGTTCACACATTCCCGGGCGTACAGTAAAGGCGTCCGGACAGAGCGTGTCCGCGCCTTGTGGCAACCCCCCGACAAGTGGACCGGTGGACGTGGAGATGATCTACGGCCTGCGGGAACTTGACGAAGGAGGGGGGTTCGGCTCAATATATAGGTGTCGCCAGTCGCGCCCAGCCATGCCCGGATTTCGCGGGGATGGCAGCCGCGAACATCATGGGCGCGCGTTGGCCGGCCTTTCCGGCAGCGCATATCAAGGAGTCAGCATGGCGAAGGCCCTCTACGGCCACGTAGGTGCAGCGCCCGACCGGCGTCTGCTCGACGAGGTCACCCGACTGCGTGCCAGGGTTCAGGCACTGGAGTTCGAGATCACGCGTCTGCGTGCCGACAACGATCGGCTTGCGGCGGCTGCGGCGGAGGCGGATGACCTCCTCCGACTGGCCGAGCCCGCGCTGACCTGATCTCCGGTCGTCGGAAAACTGAATCGCACCACACAGAAAACGCGCGCCGACACTTCAGTGCCGGCGCGCAGCTTTTTGTTTTCCGGGCCTCATTCCGCGATCTTGCTGGCCTGCCCCGGAATTGCGTTCCGCAATTATGATCTTGCACTTTTCCGTGGCGTACGCCACACCGCCGGAATCCGGACACCTCCGGCACCGGGTGGGTCGCGTACCAGGCTCTCCCCGGCCGCGGGTTAGTCTGCGGGTTCGCCAGGTCCGCGCAGCCGGCGACGGTACGGCGGCCACCGGACGAGGATCGAGAAGGTGCATCTCAAGAGCCTGACGGTGAAGGGCTTCAAGTCCTTCGCCTCCGCGACGACGCTGAAGCTGGAGCCGGGGATCACCTGCGTGGTCGGCCCGAACGGCTCCGGCAAGTCCAACGTCGTCGACGCCATCGCCTGGGTCCTCGGCGAGCAGGGCGCCAAGGCGCTGCGCGGCGGCAAGATGGAGGACGTCATCTTCGCCGGCACCGCCGGGCGGGCGCCGCTGGGCCGGGCCGAGGTCACCCTCACCATCGACAACACCGACGGTGCCCTGCCGATCGAGTACACCGAGGTCTCCATCACCCGCCGGATGTTCCGCTCCGGCGAGAGCGAGTACGAGATCAACGGCGACTCGTGCCGGCTGCTGGACATCCAGGAGCTGCTCTCGGACTCCGGCATCGGCCGGGAGATGCACATCATCGTCGGGCAGGGCCGGCTCGACGGCATGCTGCACGCCAAGCCGGAGGACCGGCGGGCGTTCATCGAGGAGGCCGCCGGCGTCCTCAAGCACCGCAAGCGCAAGGAGAAGGCGCTGCGGAAGCTCGACGCGATGCAGACCAACCTCAACCGGCTCACCGACCTCACCGCCGAGCTGCGCCGCCAGCTCAAGCCGCTGGGCCGGCAGGCCGAGGTGGCTCGCCGGGCCGCCGCCATCCAGGCCAACCTGCGCGACGCCCGGCTGCGGCTGCTCGCCGACGACCTGCACACCCTGCGCACCACACTGGACCGGGAGATCGCCGACGAGACCGCGCTGCGCGAGCGGCGCGAGCAGATCGAGGGCGAGCACGGTGAGGTGCAGGCCCGCCTCGGCGAGCTGGAGGCGGCGCTCGCCGAGGACGCCCCACTGCTCGCCGCGGCCCAGGACACCTGGTACAAGCTCTCCGCGCTCCAGGAGCGGTTCCGCTCGATCGAGCAACTCGCCCGGGAACGGCTGCGGCACCTCAGCGCCTCCGGGGACGACGAGCGCCCCGGCCGCGACCCGGAGCAGCTGGAGGCCGAGTCCCGGCGGGTCCGCGAGCAGGAGGAGGAGCTGCGGGCGGCGCTCACCGACGACCAGATCCGGCTCGCCGAGGCGGTCGAGCACCGGCAGGAACTGGAGCGGCAACTCGCTGCCGCCGAGCGGGAACTGGTCGCCGCCGCCAAGGCCATCGCCGACCGGCGCGAGGGCCTGGCCCGGCTGACCGGCCAGGTCAACTCCGCGCGGGCCCGGACCACCAGCGCCGGCGAGGAGATCGAACGGCTCGCCGCCGCGCACACCGACGCCCTGGCCCGCGCCGAGAAGGCCCAGGGCGAACTCGACGCGGTCGCCGAACAGTCCACCGAGGCCGACCGGGACAACGCCGACCTGGACGCCCGGCACGCCGAGGCGGTCGCCGTGCACGAGCAGGCCCAGGCCGCCGTGCGCAGCCTCGCCGACGCCGAGCGGGCCGCCGAGAAGGACGCGGCGACCTGGAAGGCCCGCGAGGAGGCGCTCGCCCTCGGCCTGCGCCGCAAGGACGGCGCGGGCGCCCTGCTGGCCCGCGCCGACCAGGTGCCCGGCCTGCTCGGCAGCCTGGCCGGGCTGCTCACCGTGGCCCCGGGCAACGAGGCGGCGCTCGCCGCCGCGCTCGGCGGGCTCGCCGACGCGGTCGCGGTCAGCGGCGTGGACGAGGCCGTCGAGGCCATGCGCCTGCTCAAGATCTCCGACGCCGGCCGTGCCGGCCTGCTGGTCGGCAGCCCCGCGGGCCCCGGCATGGCCGGCTCCGCCGACGCGCTGCGCCCGAAGCTGCCCGACGGCGCCCGCTGGGCCCCCGACCTCGTCGAATGCTCCGCCGAGATCCGCCCGGCGGTGCACCGGGCGCTGCGCGACGTGGTGCTGGTCGACGACCTGGCCGCCGCCGCCGAGCTGGTCGCCGGCAACCCGGAGCTGCGCGCGGTCACCCCCGACGGCGACGTGGTCGGGGCGTACGCGGCGGCCGGCGGGTCGGCCAAGGCGCCCAGCTACATCGAGGTGCAGGCCGCCGTCGAGGAGGCCCGGACCAACCGGGCCACCGCCGAGCGGACCAGCGCCGAGCTGCGCGAGCAACTGGTCGAGGCGCGCGCCGAGGTGGCCGCCGCCAAGGAGGCCGTGCAGCACGCCGCCGCCGCCAAGCGGGAGGCCGAGAGCCACCGCAACGCCGCCGCCCGCCGGCTCGCCGAGCTGGGCGCGGCCGCCCGGTCGGCAAAGGCGGAGACCGACCGGCTCGGCGAGTCCCGCGCCCGCGCCGAGGCGGCCCGGGAACGCGACCTGGCGGCCCTCGCCGAGCTGGAGGAACGGCTCCGGCTGGCCGAGGCCACCCCGCTCGACGCCGAACCGTCCACCGAGGAACGCGACCAGCTCGCCGCCATGGTGCCGCAGGCCCGGCAGAACGAGATGGAGGTCCGGCTCGCCGTGCGTACCGCCGAGGAGCGGGTCGCCTCGATCGCCGGCCGGGCCGACTCGCTCGCCCGGCAGGCGACCGCCGAGCGGGCCGCGCGGGAGCGCGCGGCCGCCCGGCGCGCGGCCCGCACCCGCGGCGCGGAGATCGCCCGGGCCGTGGTCGGCGGCGCGCGCGAGGCGCTCACCCGGCTCACCGTCTCGATCGCCCGGGCCGAGGAGCACCGCGACGAGGTGGCCCGCGAGCGCGCCGCCCGCGAGGCCGAGCTGTCCGAGGTACGCGGCGCGGCGAAGCGGCTCGGCGCCGAGCTGGAGCGGCTGACCAGCCAGGTGCACCGGGACGAGGTGGCCCGCGCCGAGCAGCGGCTGCGCATCGAGCAGTTGGAGGCGAAGGCCGCCGAGGACTTCGGCCTCGACGTGGCCACCCTGGTCGCCGAGTACGGCCCCGACCAGCTCGTCCCGCCCACCGACGCGGACCTCGCGGCGGCGGAGAAGGAGGGCACGCCGGTGCCCGAGCCGGTCCGCTACGAGCGGCCGGTGCAGGAGAAGCGTGCCGCCAAGGCGGAGCGGGAGCTGGCCCTGCTCGGCAAGGTCAACCCGTTGGCGCTGGAGGAGTTCGCCGCGCTGGAGGAACGCTTCAAGTTCCTCTCCGAGCAGCTGGAGGACCTCAAGGCCACCCGCCGGGACCTGCTCACCGTGGTCAAGGACGTCGACGACCGCATCCTGGAGGTCTTCGCCAGCGCGTTCGAGGACACGGCGCGGGAGTTCGAGCAGGTGTTCACGGTGCTCTTCCCGGGCGGCGAGGGTCGGCTGGTGCTCACCGACCCGGAGGACCTGCTCACCACCGGCGTCGAGGTCGAGGCCCGGCCGCCCGGCAAGAAGATCAAGCGGCTCTCGCTGCTGTCCGGCGGCGAGCGGTCGCTGACCGCGGTGGCGATGCTTGTGGCGATCTTCCGCGCGCGGCCCAGTCCGTTCTACATCATGGACGAGGTGGAGGCGGCCCTCGACGACGTCAACCTGGGCCGCCTGATCACGCTGCTGGCCCAGCTCCGCGAGAAGAGCCAGCTCATCGTGATCACGCACCAGAAACGCACCATGGAGATCGCCGACGCGCTCTACGGCGTGACCATGCGCAGCGGGGTCACCCAGGTGATCAGCCAGCGGCTCAACCGGGCCGACGACGAGGGGTAGGGGAACAGCGAGTGAGTCGGGAACGCGCCACGGCGCTCCTGGTCGATTTCGACGGCGTGCTGCGCCGCTGGGACCCGGCGGTCGCCGCCCGGGTCGAGCGGGAGTACGGGCTGACCGAGGGCGTCCTCGGCGAGATCGCCATGTCCTGGGGGCTGCTCCAGCCGGTGCTCACCGGCAAGGTGAGCCACGCCGAGTGGATGACCAGCGTGGCCGACGCGCTCACCCCCTCGGTCGGCGACCCGGGGCGGGCCCGGGCCGCGGTGGACGCCTGGCAGAGCTACCGGGGGGAGGTCGACCCCGAGGTGCTCGGCTTCATCCGGGAGGTCCGGGCGGCCGGCGTGCGGGTCGGGCTGGGCACCAACGCCACCGACGTGCTCGACGCCGACCTGGCCGCGCTGGACCTGACCGACGAGCTGGACGTCGTGGTCAACTCCTCGGTGGTCGGGGTGCACAAGCCGGCGAAGGAATACTTCCAGGCGGCCTGCGAGGCGCTGGGGACGCCGCCGGCGCGGGTGCTGTTCGTGGACGACGAGGACCGGGCGGTGGCCGGCGCGCGCGTGGCCGGGCTCTCCGCCCACCGCTGGAGCGGCCCGGCCGACCTGCGCTACATCCGGGCGGCGCTGGCGTTCTGAGCCGGCCGGCTCGCCGGGGTGGCGGGTTCCGGTGGGCCGGGACACCGCCACCGCACCGGCCGGGGAGGGTCAGTCGCCGGTGACGCCGTCGATGCGCTCGCGGAGCAGGTCGGCGTGGCCGTTGTGCCGGGCGTACTCCTCGATCATGTGCACGTAGACCCAGCGGAGGTTCATGTCGTCCGCGGTGCCGTCCCGGCGGGGGCGCCGGAAGGTGTGGTCCAGCGACAGGCCGGCGGCGGCCTTCCGGGCCGCCTCGACCTCGGCGCGGAGGGTGGCGAAGGCCTCCGCCGGGTCGGCGTCGGCGACGGCGTTCAAGTCCGCGTCCGGGTCCTCGTCGCCGTCGTAGAGGCCGGGGATGTCCTCCCCGGCGGCGCGGATGCGGAACCACCAGCGCTCCACGTCGGCCATGTGCCGGACCAGCCCCAGCAGGGTCAGGGTCGACGGCTCGACGCTCGCCGTCCGCAACTGCTCGGCGGTCAGGCCGGCGCACTTGTGCAGCAGCGTGTCGCGGTGGTAGTCGAGCCAGCCTTCGAGCATGGCGCGCTCGTCACCGACGTAGGGCTCGGTCCTGCGGTCGATCTCGGGTGCTCTCCAGGTCATCCGGTCATCCTGCGGCCCGGGTGCGACACCCGCGACCGGATTTCAGGGCACCACCACGACCGGCCAGCGGCCGGTGCGGACCAGCCGGGTGGCCACCGAGCCGACCAGCTTGTGGCCGGCCTGCTCGGACGACCCGACCACGACCAGGTCGGCGCGCTGTTCGTCGGCCGCCTTGGCCAGTTCGGCGTACGCGTCGCCGCGCCGGCACAGGAAGGTCACCGGCAGGCCCAGTTCCTCGGCGCCGCGCCGGCACTCCTCGCGCAGTTCGGCGGCCAGCTCGTCCTGGGTCTGCTGAACCGCCCCGGCCACCACGCCGGACATGATCGCGGTGTACGGGGACGGCGAGCTGACGAAGACCACCACCAGCCCGGCGCCCTGCCGGCGGGCCAGGCCGGCCGCGTACGAGGCGGCGCGCAGCGAGGTGCGGCTGCCGTCGACGCCGACCAGCACCACCCGGGGCCCGTCCGTGCCGCGTTCGAACGGCAGCGGCCGGGCCTCCGGGCCGTACTTCTCACGCTCGGGGGCGTCCATCGGGTCAGTCCCGTCCGCCCGTGCGTACCACCGGGGCGCCGGCGCCGGCCGCGACGGTCGACTCCCGCTCGACCTCGGTGGAGATCGCGTCGCTGTTGGTGCGGCGCAGCGGCACCTCCTTGATGAACACGACCGCGATCAGCGCGATCAGCCCGAACGGGGCGGCGGCCAGGAAGATGTCCCCGGCGCCGTGCCCGTACGCGGCCTCGACGACCGCGCGGATCGGGGCGGGCAGGGTGTGCACATTCGGCAGGGTACCGCCGCTGCCGGAGCTGGACGCCGGGATGCCGAGCCCGGCGAGCCCCTCGGCGAGGTAGTCCTTGACCTTGTGGCCGAGGATCGCGCCGAGCGCGCTCACGCCGATGGCGCCGCCCAGGCTGCGGAAGAAGGCGACCACCGAGCTGGCCGCGCCGAGCTCGTGCGGGCCGACGGTGTTCTGCACGGCGAGGACCAGGTTCTGCATGGTCATGCCCAGGCCGAGGCCGATCAGCGCCATGAAGACGGCGAGCCGCCAGTACGGGGTGTCCGCCCGCATGGTGCCCATCAGCGCGAAGCCGGCGGTGAGCAGGGCCGAACCGGCGACCAGGTAGCGCTTCCAGCGGCCGGTGTTGGTGATGACGCGGCCGACCACGGTCGAGGCGACCAGCAGGCCGAGGATCATCGGCAGCGTCATGAGGCCGGACATGGTCGGGCTCTCGCCGCGGCTGATCTGGAAGTACTGGCCGAGGAAGACGGAGGCGCCGAACATGCCAACGCCGACCGCGATGCTGGCGACCACCGCGAGGGTGATGGTGCGGTTGCGGAACAGGCGCGGCGGGATCATCGGCTCGGCGGCCCGGTTCTCCACCCGGAGGGCGAGCGCGCCGAGCAGGACGGCGCCGGCCACCATGACGGCGCTCTGCCAGGACAGCCAGTCGTACTTGTCGCCGGCCAGGGTGACCCAGATCAGCAGCAACGAGACGGCCGCGGTGATCAGGGTGGCGCCCCACCAGTCGATCTTCGCCTCCCGCTTGACCACCGGCAGGTGCAGGGTCTTCTGGAGCACGACCAGGGCGAGGGCGGCGAACGGCACGCCCACGTAGAAGCACCAGCGCCAGCCGAGCCAGTCGGTGTCGACGATGACGCCGCCGATCAGCGGGCCGCCGATGGTGCCCACGGCCATGACCGCGCCGAGGTAGCCGCTGTACCGGCCGCGCTCGCGCGGCGTGATCATCGTCGCCATGATCACCTGGGCCAGGGCGGTGAGCCCGCCCGCGCCGATGCCCTGGAGCACCCGGCAGGCGATGAGCTGGCCGGTGGACTGGGAGAGCCCGGCGAGCACCGAGCCCAGCACGAAGATCGTGAGGGCGAGCTGGACCAGGATCTTCTTGCTGGTCAGGTCGGCGAGCTTGCCCCAGATCGGGGTGGTCGCCGTGGTTGCCAGCAGCGTCGAGGTGACCACCCAGGTGTACGCGGACTGGCCGCCGTGCAGCTCGGTGATGATCCGCGGCAGCGCGTTGGAGACGACCGTGGAGGAGAGGATCGCGACGAACATGCCCAGCAGCAGGCCGGAGAGAGCCTCCAGGATCTGCCGGTGGGACATGTCGACGGCGGTCGCCCGGGCGGGCGCTGTCGCCTGCGTCATCGTGGAATGCCTCCGGAGAAGACGGGGGAAGAGTTGCTTCGGGCAACCGTATGGCTTGGTTGCCTCAAGCAACAACCGCACGTGGCGCAGGTCTTATTCCAGGGCGGATCCGGTCAGAAGGTCTCGTTGAACCGGTGCATGAGCCGGGCGAAGTCCTCGACGTCCTGGATCGGCCAGGATTCGAGCGACCGCCGGATCTGTCCGAGTCGCGCCGCCCGCGCGGCGTCGAACCGGCGGGTGCCCTCCTCGGTGAGGCTGAGCTGGGCGGCCCGCCGGTCCGTCGGGTCCGGGTCGCGGCGGACCAGCCCCAGCGCCTCCAGGCCGCCGATCTGCCGGCTCAGCGTGCCCTTGCCGATGCCCAGCTTGGCGGCCAGGTCGGTGAGCCGGATCGAGCCGGACCGGCGCAACCAGAGCAGCAGCCCGTAGGCGTTCGGCTCCAGGTTCGGATGCACCTCGCGGGCGATCTCCCAGGACAGCGCGCGACCGCGCCGCAGCAGCGCGGTCAGTTCGTGCTCCACGGCGCGCAGGCTCTCGTCCACGCTGAGAGGGTACTCACACCTCGTCGCTGAGCCGTTGGCGCGCCACCGTGCGCAGGTGCCCGTCGCTCGTGGTGCCCTCGATGACCACCTCGGCGTTCCGGCCCCGGTGGGTCAGCGTGGCCACGGCGTTGCCGAAATAGGGCCCGGCCAGCTTCTTCCACCGCACCGGCGCGCGACGCACCCCGGCCGAGCGGGCCAGCGCCCGGGCCGCGCCGGCCGGCCCCGGGTTCCAGCCGAGCCGCATGAGCGGGCGCATCCCGGCCGGCACCTGGTTGTGGATCGGCGAGCAGGTGAGCTGGTGCACCGGGGTGCCTACGCTCTTGTCGGCGAACCGCGCCCGGGCCACGTACGAGTGGTGCACGTCCCCGGAGAGCACGCTGATCGAGGCCGGCCGCGAGTACGCCGGACCGGCGCCGACCCGGGCCCCCTCGCGCGGCGCCGTGCCGCTGCCCAGCCGGGCGAACAGCTCGCCGAGCGCCTCGAAGGAGCGCCGGAACGAGGCCCAGTGCTCCAGGTCCCAGGCCCGGCGCATCTGCTCGGCGACCTTCGCCACCCAGGGCCGGCGGGAGTCGGCGAGCCGCTCGTTCCACGCCTCGACGTGGTGGATGCCGGGCGGCAGCAGCCAGGGCAGGGACGCCCCGACCACCAGGTGGTCGTAGACGCCGTGCGCCCGGTCCAGGAACCAGGACCACTCACCCGGCGGCAGCATGGCCCGGCTGCCCGCGTCCAACACCCGGCTCGAGCGGTTGTCCAGCATGACCAGGCGGGTCCGCCCCAGGTCCAGCGCGTAGCTCCACTGGTACTGCACGGCCCGCCAGCGCTCGGTGTCGTGCGCCACGTCGGCCTCGGAGTCGACCCGATCGCCGAACTCGTGCAGCACGCCCGTGGCGTCCTCGGCGGCGGTCACCTTGGCGTAGACCGGGTCGGCGGCGATCTCGTCCGGGGACAGGTTGCCCAGGTGCTGGTAGACCCAGTAGGAGGCCAGGCCGCTGCGGATGCGCTCCGCCCACCAGGGCTGCGCGCGCATGTCCGCCCGCCACGACGCCGAGGTGTTCCAGTCGTCGATGATCTCGTGGTCGTCGAAGATCATCACGCTCGGCACGGTCGAGAGCAGCCAGCGGATCTCCGGATCGCGCCAGGACTCCAGGTAGAGCTTGGTGTACTCGTCGAAGCTGACCACCTGGGTGGCCGGCGCGCCCTTCGGCCGGCGCCGCCGCCGCTTCAGCAGCCGGCGCACGGTCGGCGACGTCTCGTCCGCGTAGACCTGGTCGCCGAGGAGCACCAGCAGGTCGGGCAGGGCGTCCGGGTCGGGGGCGGCGATCAGCCGCCGGGCGTACGCGTCCAGCGCGTCCGGGGGCAGCCGGCGGGCGGTGGCGTGCTGGGTGGTCTCCCGGCAGGAGCCGAAGAGCAGGGTCACCGGCTGGTCCCGGTCGTCCGCCGCCCGGGTCCGGATCACGCTGGCCGGGAAGCCGCTGTCCGGCACCGGCCAGGCCACCTCGTCGTCGACGAGCACCTCGTAGGTGGTGCTGCTGTCCGCCGCCAGCCCCGACACCACCACGATCGCGTAGTGGTGGTCGTACGCCGAGAAGGTGGGCGCGCTGCCGGTGGCGCCGTCGGCCGTGCGGACGGTGACCACGGCGGGGGCGCTGGTCTCCACCCAGACGGTGGCCCGCGTGCCGACGACCCGACGCAGCAGCGGGCCGATGAGCAGACGGGAACCGGTCACGGCGCACCTCCGAGGAAGATCATCATTCCTTTCCTACCCGGCCGGCGGTTGCGGCACGCCTTCCAGCCGCGAGCGTACCCGCAGCTCGTTCACGTGCCGAGGCGGTGAGTGGGACGCCGTCGCCGGCATCTGACAGGATTTCGGGCATGACGGAATACCTCCTCGTCGCACTCGCCCTGCTCGGCGTGCTGATCCTCGGCGGCCTCAGCCTCGTGGTGCCCCGGTTGCGCCGGCGCCCGGAGCCGCCGCTGCCGGAGACGGAGGTCGACACCCGGGCCGAGGAGGACCTGGCCGGGCCGCCGGTCGAGGCCGCGGAGTCGGACCTGCGCACCGGCGTGCTGGTCGAGCCGCCGCCCGTGGTCGAGGCGCCGCCGCTGCCCACCATCGAGGTCCCCGAGCCCACCGCCGGCCGGCTGGTGCGGCTGCGCTCCCGGCTGTCCCGCTCGCAGAACGTCTTCGGCAAGGGCCTGCTCGGCCTGCTCAGCCGGGACCGCCTCGACGAGGACACCTGGGAGGAGATCGAGGACAGCCTGATCACCGCCGACGTCGGCATCGACTCCACCCGCGAGATCGTCGACCGGCTGCGCGAGCAGACCCGGGTGCTCGGCACCCGCTCGGTCGGCGAGCTGCGCACCCTGCTCGCCGCCGAGCTGGTCAACGCGCTCGACCCGACGCTCGACCGGTCGCTGAAGACCGCCCCCAAGGAGGGCGTGCCGGCGGTGCTGCTGGTCGTCGGGGTCAACGGCGCCGGCAAGACCACCACCTGCGGCAAGATCGCCCGGGTGCTCATCGCGGACGGCCGGACCGTGCTGCTCGGCGCGGCCGACACCTTCCGGGCCGCCGCCGCCGACCAGCTGGAGACCTGGGGCGGCCGGGTGGGCGCCGAGACCGTCCGCGGCCCCGAGGCCGCCGACCCGGCCAGCGTCGCCTTCGACGCCGTCAAGCGGGGCATCGACACGAGGGTCGACACTGTGCTGGTGGACACCGCCGGCCGACTGCAGAACAAGGTCGGCCTCATGGACGAGCTGGGCAAGGTCAAGCGGGTGGTCGAGAAGCACGGCCCGATCGACGAGACCCTGCTGGTGCTCGACGCCACCACCGGCCAGAACGGCCTGGAGCAGGCCCGGGTCTTCACCGAGGTGGTCAACGTGACCGGCGTGGTGCTGACCAAGCTCGACGGCACCGCCAAGGGGGGCATCGTGATCGCCGTGCAGCGCAAGCTGGGCATCCCGGTCAAGCTGGTCGGCCTCGGCGAGGGCCCGGACGACCTGGCCCCGTTCGACCCGGCGCAGTTCGTCGACGCGCTGCTCGGCACTGAGCCGATCGCCCGGGACGCGTAGCCTCGACGTGACGACTGACGATCGCGCCTACGCGGGGTGGCGCGACCCCAGCAACCCGTCGCCACGCCTCGGGAGACCGTACGTGACTTCGCAGGAGATTCCGCTCCACGGCGGGAACGTGAGCACCGTGGTCCGGGTGGGCGACACCGTCCGGCGCAACGCCGGCCCGTGGACCCCCTCGGTCCACGCGCTGCTGCGGCATCTGGAATACGTCGGCTTCACCGGCGCGCCCCGCGCCCTCGGCATGGACGAGCGCAACCGGGAGGTCCTGTCGTACCTGGAGGGGGAGTGCGGGGAGTACCCGCTGGCCCCGCACTGGGTCACCGACGAGGCCCTGGTCACCGTGGCGACCATGCTGCGGATGTTCCACGACGCCCAGTACGGCTTCACCCCGCCGCCCGGTGCGGTCTGGCGCTCGTTCGGCCCGCCCCCGCCGGACACCGAGGTGATCTGCCACCACGACGCCGCCCCGCACAACGTGATCTGGCGGCCCGACGGCACCCTCGGGCTGATCGACTTCGACCTGGCCTCGCCCGGCGCGCGGATCTACGACGTGGCGTACGCGGCCTGGACCTGGGTGCCGATCTTCTCCGACCGGGACTCGATCACCCTCGGCTGGAAGCACCCCGACCGGCCGCGCCGGCTGCGCCTGTTCGCCGACGCGTACGGGCTGATCCCGCGGGACCGGCACCGGCTCATCCGGACCATCCGCAAGCGGATCGTCGACCACGTCGAGGGCATCCGGCGGATGGCCGCCGCCGGCGAGCCGGCGTTCGTCCGGATCGTGCACAAGGGCCACCTGCGCCGGCCGATGCGCGACCTGCGGCTGCTCGACTACGAGCGGCACGCCCTGGAGCACGCGCTGCGCTGAGCGGTCTCCGCTCGGGTGATCATCGTTCTTCACACGCCGGAAACAACCCGTCACGCGCCGGAAATCGAGCGGTGTCGGTGAAGGAAACAGCCGCCGAGCAAGCTTCCGCGCAACCGGCGTACGGGCGACGCTGCCCCGGAAGCCGCGAAGGAGGAGACTTCACCTTTAGGAGGCCAGCGTGCCTGAAGCACCGACGATCGACGGCGGCAACACCGTTTGGCTGCTGGTTTCGACCGCTCTCGTGCTGCTCATGACCCCCGGCCTGGCGCTGTTCTACGGCGGACTGAACCGGGCCAAGGGCGTGCTCAACATGATGATGATGAGCTTCTCGGCCATCGGGCTCATCTCCCTGCTGTGGTGGTTCTACGGTTTCAGCGTCGCCTTCGGGGCTGACGTCAACGGTTTCTGGGGCGACCCCGCCGCGTACCTCGGCACCAAGACCTTCCTGGCCGAGACCGACCTCTGGGGCGCCACGGCGGAGAACCCCAGCGGCATCGGCGTCCCGCTCTACGTGTTCATGGCGTTCCAGATGGTCTTCGCGGTGATCACCGTGGCCCTGATCAGCGGCGCCATCTCGGACCGGGCGAAGTTCGCCGGCTGGCTGCTCTTCGCCTTCGGCTGGGCCACCCTGGTCTACTTCCCGGTCGCCCACTGGGTGTGGGGCGGCGGCATCATCGGCGCCAAGCTCCACGCGCTCGACTTCGCTGGCGGCACGGCCGTGCACATCAACGCCGGCGCTGCGGCCCTCGGCGTTGCCCTGGTCCTCGGGAAGCGGGTCGGCTGGCCCCGCGAGGGCATGAAGCCGCACAACATCCCGCTGGTCGCGCTCGGCGCCGGCCTGCTCTGGTTCGGCTGGTTCGGCTTCAACGCCGGCTCGGAGCTGACCGTCGACTCGGTGGCCGGCCTGGCCTTCCTCAACACCCAGCTCGCCACCGCGGCCGCGGTGCTCGGCTGGCTGGCGATCGAACGGATCAAGGACGGGAAGCCGACCATGGTCGGCGCGTCCTCCGGCGCCGTGGCCGGTCTGGTCGCCATCACCCCGGCCTGCGGCTTCATCGCCCCGTGGGCGGCCGTCCTGCTCGGCCTCGTCGCCGGTGCGGTGTGCGCGCTCGCCATCAGCCTGAAGTACCGGCTCGGATACGACGACTCCCTCGACGTGGTGGGCGTCCACTTCGTCGGCGGCTGGATCGGGTCGCTGTGGCTCGGCCTCTTCGCCACCAACTCGGTCAACGGCGCGATCAGCGACGTGGTGGGCGCCTCCGACGGCCTCTTCTACGGCGGCGGCCTGACCCAGCTCGGCCGGCAGGCCCTCGCCGGCCTCATCGTCACCGTGTGGTCGGCCGGCGTCGCCTGGTTGCTCGCCCTCGCCATCGAGAAGACGATCGGCTTCCGGGTGGCGGCCGAGGCCGAGGTCGACGGCATCGACGTCGCCGAGCACGCGGAGAGCGCGTACGACCTGTCGCCCACCACGGGCGGCGGCGCCGGGGGCGCGTTCGCCATGGCGGGGATCGGCGGCGCCAGGCCGGCCCCGGAGCCCACCGACGCGGCGGAGGAGCCCGCCGAGCCGGTCAGCGAGAAGGTCGCCGGTTAACGTTCCTGGGATGGAGGGGTTGGACATGAAGCTGGTGACCGCGGTCATCAAGCCGTACCAGCTGGACGCGGTGAAGGAGGCCCTGCACGCCCTCGGCGTGGCCGGCCTGACCGTCAGCGAGGTCCAGGGCTACGGCCGGCAGAAGGGGCACACCGAGGTCTACCGGGGTGCCGAGTACACGGTCGAGTTCCTGCCCAAGATCCGGGTCGAGGTGCTCACCGACGAGATGGACGTCGACAAGATCGTCGACGCCATCGTGGGCGCCGCCCGGACCGGCAAGATCGGCGACGGCAAGGTCTGGGTGACCGACGTCGAGGAGGTCGTCCGGGTGCGCACCGGCGAGCGCGGGCTCGACGCCCTCTGAGGACGTCCCGATGACCTCGTTGATCAAGGAGAACGCGTCGGGACACCCCGGTGACGGTGACGCGAACTTCTTGGTCAACGAGGTCGTCGGCGTGCCGGGCGGGATCGGGGTCGACGCCCGGCGGGCGCGGGCAGCGGCGCTGGACGGGTGGCTGGGCTCCGCCTTTCCGCAGCGGGCGGGGATCGCCCTGGTCGCGGTCGGCGGGCTGGGGCGGCGGCAGTGCGCGCCCTACGGCGACGTCGATCTGGTGCTGCTGCACGCGGGGGTGCCCGGCATCGACGAGCTGGCCGCCTCGCTCTGGTATCCGATCTGGGACGCGGGGCTGCGGCTGGACCACTCGGTGCGGACCGTCCCCGAGGCGCTCTCCGTGGCCCAGGACGACGTCAAGGTCGCTCTCGGCCTGCTCGACGCCCGCCACCTGGCCGGCGACCCGGTGCTGGCCGACCAGCTCGTCCGCACCGCCGCCGACCACTGGCGGCGCACCGCCGTCCGGCAGCTCCCCCGCCTGCGCGAGATCACCACCGCCCGCTGGGAGGCCCACGGCGAGCTGGCCTTCCTGCTCGAAGGCGACCTCAAGGAGGCCGCCGGCGGGCTGCGCGACGTCGGCCTCCTCCGGGCCATCGCCACGGCCGGCGTCACCGACGCGCTCCGGCCCGCCGTGCACGCCGCCCACCGGCGGATCCTCGACACCCGGGACGCCCTGCACCAGCAGGTCGGCCGCCGGGTCGACCGGCTCGTCGCCCAGGAACGCGACGGCGTCGCCGCCCTGCTCGGGCTGCGCCAACCGCTGACCGGGGACGCGGACGCCGAGGCGGCGCCGGTCGGTGACGGCGACGCGCTGCTGCGCCGGGTGGCCGGGGACGCCCGGACCGTCAGCCACGCCCTCGACGACGCCTGGCGGGCCGCCGACCGGCTCCGCTCCGGCCGGCACCGGGGCGCCGGCGGCCGGCCCCTGCGCCGCCCCGTCGCCCGGGACGTGGTCGAGCAGGACGGCGAGCTGGTCCTCGCCCGCACGGCGATCGGCGCCCGCCCCGACCCGAGCCTGTCGCTGCGGGTCGCCGCCGCGGCGGCCACCACCCGGCTGCCCATCGCCCGGGCCACCTGCGAGTGGCTGGCCGCGTACTGCCCGCCGCTGCCCGCGCCCTGGCCGCCGGCCGCCCGGGCCGCGCTGATCACCCTGCTCGGCGCCGGTCCCGGCCTGGTGCCCGCCTGGGAGACCTGCGACCGGTACGGCCTGATCGACGGCTGGCTGCCCGAGTGGACCCGGCTGCGCAGCCTGCCCCAGCACAACCCCGTGCACCGGTTCACCCTGGACCGGCACCTGGTGCAGGCCGCGTACGAGGCGAGCCGGCACACCCGCGACGTGGACCGGCCGGACCTGCTGCTGCTCGGCGCGTTCCTGCACGACATCGGCAAGGGACTGCCCGGCGACCACAGCACCGTCGGCGCGCCCCTCGCCGAGGCGGTGGCCACCCGGATCGGGCTGCCCGACGACGAGGCGGCGCTGATCGCCAAGCTGGTCCGGCTGCACCTGCTGCTGCCCGACGTGGCCACCCGGCGGGACCTCTCCGACCCGAAGACCGTCGCCGGGGTCGCCGAGCGGGTCGGCGACACCACCACCCTGGACCTGCTGCACGGGCTGGTCCGGGCCGACGCCGCGGCCACCGGGCCGGCCGCCTGGTCGGACTGGAAGGGGCGGCTGGTCGCCGAACTGGTCGCCCGGGTGCGGACCGCCCTGGACACCGGCGTGGTGCCCGCCCCGCCGGCCCCCGACCCGGCGCTGGTCACCGGGCCGCTGCCGGTCGTACACCTCGGGGAGGACCGGGTGTCGGTGGCCGCGGCCGACCGGCGGGGGCTGCTCGCCACGGTGGCCGGCTGCCTGGCCCTGCACCGGCTGGAGGTGATCTCCGCGGACGCCGCCACGGTCGACGGCCGGGCCCTCGTGCAGTGCCGGGTGCAGCCGCGCTACGGCCTGGCCCCCGACCCGATCGCGCTCACCGCCGACCTGCGCCGCGCGGTCACCGGCGACGTCTCGGTCACCCAGCGGCTGCGCGGCCGGGCTCTCGCCGCGCGGACCCGGGGCGCCGCGCCCCGGGTGGTCTGGCACCGCGAGGCCGCCACCGACGCGGTGCTGCTGGAACTGCGCGCCGCCGACGCGGCCGGGCTGCTCTACCGGGTCACCTGCGCCCTCGACGAGGCCGGCGCCCAGGTGCGGGCCGCCCGGATCTCCACCCTCGGCGGCGACGTGGTGGACGCCTTCTACCTGGTCGGCGGCTGGCCGTCCGAGGCCGAACGGTGCCGGATCGAGGCCGCCGTGCTCGCCGCCGTCTGACTACGTCCGGCGACGTAGTCCGGAAGCCGCCGCCGGGGCGACGTGCAGGGGGGCGTCCAGCGGGACGCTCGGGGGCATGAACCTGCCAGTGCAGACCGAAGGGCTCACCAAACGGTACGGCGGCCTGACCGCCGTGCACGATCTCCAGCTCACCGTCCGGGCGGGCGAGGTGTACGGCTTCCTCGGCCCCAACGGCGCCGGCAAGACCACCACCCTGCGCATGCTGCTCGGGCTGGTCCGGCCCACCGCCGGCACGGTCCGGCTGCTCGGCCGGCCACCCACCGCCGGCCGGCTCACCGGCGTCGGGGCGCTGATCGAGGGACCGGCCTTCTACCCGTACCTGTCCGGGCGGGAGAACCTGCGGGTGCTGGCCCGCTACGCCGGGGTCGGCGCCGACCGGGTCGCGCTCGTGCTCGACCTGGTCGACCTCACCGACCGGGCCGGCGACCGCTACGCCGGCTACTCGTTGGGCATGAAGCAGCGGCTCGGCGTGGCCGCCGCGCTGCTGAAGGACCCCCGCCTGCTGATCCTGGACGAGCCGACCAACGGCCTCGACCCGGCCGGCATGGCGGACATGCGCACCCTGATCCGCCGGCTCGGCGCGGCCGGCTGCACCGTGCTGGTCTCCAGCCACCTGCTCGGCGAGGTCGAGCAGGTGTGCGACCGGGTCGGGGTGATCGCGCGCGGCCGGCTAATCGCCGAGGGCAGCGTCGCCGAGCTGCGCGGCGCGGTCGGGCTGCGGCTGCTCGCCGACCCGCTGGACGCGGCGGCCGCCCGGGCGCGGGAACTGGTCGGCGCCGAGCAGGTGCGGGTGGTCGACGGCGGGCTGGAGCTGGCCGTCGAGCCGGACCGCGCCGCCTGGCTCAACACCGAGCTGGTCGGGGCGGGGCTCGCCGTGCGCGAGCTGCGCCCCCGGGAACGGGACCTGGAGCAGGTCTTCTTCGACCTCGTGGAGAGGGGAACGGCCGATGTCGCGTAGCTTCCGCGCCGAGACCGTCAAGCTGGTCCGGCGGCCGGCCAGCTGGCTGCTGCTGGCCATCACGCTGGTGCTCGCACTGATCTTCACCTACGTCTTCCCGTACGCCGGCCTCGCCGGCGGCACCGACGGGCCGAACACCGGCCGGGCCCTGCCCGCGCTGCTCCCCGACCAGCTGGTCGGCAACTCCCTCGGCGGCCTGCCGGTCTTCCTCGGCTCGATCCTGCTGATCCTCGGCGTGCTCACCGTCGGCGGCGAGTACGGCTGGGGGACCTGGAAGACCGTGCTCACCCAGGGCCCGACCCGGCTGGAGGTGTACGCGGGCAAGCTCCTCGCCCTCGCCGTCGCCGCGCTGGCCGTGGTGCTGGCCGTGTTCGCGGTCGGCGCGGTGGCCAGCGTGCTCATCGCGTCCGCCGAGGCGCAGCCGGTGACCTGGCCGGCGATCGGCGACCTGCTCACCGGAGTCGGGGCGGGGTGGCTCATCGCCACGATGTGGGCCATGCTCGGTGCCGTGCTGGCCGTCGCGCTGCGCGCCGTGGCGCTGCCCGTCGGCCTCGGCCTGGTGTGGATGCTCGCCGTGCAGAACCTGCTCGCCGCGATCGCCGCGCCGCTGGTCGACTGGGTGGCGAAGGCGCAGGACGGGCTGCCCGGGCCGAACGCCGGCTCGCTGGCCGCCGCGCTCGGCGCGTCGGGTGACACCCCCGGAGTGGCGGCCACCGTCGGGGGCGGGCAGGCGGCCGCGGTGGTGGCCGCGTACCTGGTCGGGTTCGCGGCGGTCGGCGCGGTGCTGTTGCGCCGCCGGGACATCGGCTGACACG
>NZ_WBKT01000109.1 GCF_008868175.1 Micromonospora sp. AMSO31t | reverse complement strand
GGCCACGGTGGCCGGCTCGCCCTACCCGGTGGGGGCGCTGCTGGTCGCCGTGGTGGTGACCGCGAACGTGGCGCTGGACGCGGCGCGGGCGGCCCACGAGGCGGTGGAAAACTCGGTGGTCGGCAAGGTGCTCATCACGACCAGCGACACGTGAGAACGCGAAACGTATTTCGCCATCATCGGGACAGAGACGAACAAGTTTCGCGAGAATGACATTGCGGGTCGCCCCGCATGGACGGGCGGCCCCGGCGCGGTGCGAACGCCGGGGCCGCCCTCTGGGGAGGAATGTTCGTCAGGAACAGGTCCTACCCGTGCTGGCGACGCTACGCCGGAAAGTGTTACGGCGCGGTCAGTTCCCGGACGTCCAGGCCACCGTCCGCGTAGCGGGAACGCACCACCTTCTTGTCGAACTTGCCGACGCTGGTCTTCGGCACCGAATCGATGAACGCCCACCGCTCCGGCAGTTGCCAGCGCGCCACCGACGTCGCCAGGAACTCGCGCAGCTCCTCTGCGGTGACCGTGGCGCCCTCCCGGACCACCACGGTGGCGAGGGGCCGCTCGTCCCAGCGCTCGTCCGGCACGCCCACCACGCACGCCTCCAGCACCGCCGGGTGCGCCATCAGCGCGTTCTCCAGCTCGACCGAGGAGATCCACTCCCCGCCCGACTTGATCACGTCCTTGGCGCGGTCGGTCAGGGTGATGTAGCCGTCCGGCGAGAGCGTGCCGACGTCCCCGGTCCGCAGCCAGCCGTCGCGGAACTTCTCCTCGTCCGGGGTGTCGTCGCCGACGTACCGGGCGGTCACCCACGGCCCGCGGACCTCCAGCTCGCCCACGGACGTGCCGTCGGCGGGCAGCGGCTCGCCCAGCGGGCCGACGATCCGCGCGGCGACACCCGCCGGCACCCGGCCCTGCGTGTAGCGGTAGCGCCACGCCGCCTCGCCGGTCGCGCCGGCCGGCGGCCGGGAGACCGAGCCCAGCGGCGACATCTCGGTCATGCCCCAGGCGTGGATGACCTCGATGCCGTGCCGGTCGTGGAAGGCGTGCATGAGCGACGGCGGGCAGGCCGAGCCGCCGACGATCACCTCCGTCAGCGAGGAGGTGTCCACGTCGTGGCTGTCCAGGTAGGCCAGCAGGTCGGTCCAGATGGTCGGCACCGCGCCGGCCAGGGTGGGGCGCTCGGCGGCGATCATCGCGGCGATCGGCTCGGCCTGGAGGAACCGGTCCGGCATGATCAGCGACGCGCCGGAGAGGAACGCCGCGAAGGGCAGGCCCCACGACATCGCGTGGAACATCGGGACGATGGCCAGCTCGCGGTCCTTCGGGCCGAGGCCGAAGCCCTCCGGCATGCAGACCTGGAGCGAGTGCAGGTAGATCGAGCGGTGCGAGTAGGCGACGCCCTTGGGGTTGCCGGTCGTCCCGGAGGTGTAGCAGAGCGCGGCGGCGTCGCGCTCGTCCACCTCGGGCCACTCGTAGACCTCCGGCCGGTCGGCCAGCAGGGCGTCCCAGTGGTGGACGGCGATGCGGTCGCCGGCCGCGGCCACCAGCGGGGCCGGGTCGCCGCCGCCGACCACCACGACGTGCCGCACCGTGGTCATCTCGCCGATCACCCGGGCCAGCAGCGGGATGAGCGTGGTGTCGACCAGCACCACCCGGTCCTCGGCGTGGTTGGCGATGTAGGCGACCTGGTCGGGGAAGAGCCGGATGTTGAGGGTGTGCAGCACCGCGCCCATGCTCGGCACCGCGAAGTAGGCCACCAGGTGCTCGTTGTTGTTCCACATGAAGGTGGCGACCCGCTCGTCGCCGGTCACCCCGCACTCGTCGCGCAGCGCGTGGGCCAGCCGGGCGGCCGTCCTGCCGACCTCGGCGTACGTCATCCGACGGGGCTCGGCGCCGGTCCAGGTGACGACCTCGGCCGTGCCGTGCACCGTGGTGCCGTGTTCGAGGATCCGGGCGACCTGGAGCGGGGCGTCCATCATCGTGCTACGCATGGGTAACAACGTAGTGTCGCCGGTCACACGAGCGGAACCCCCGGAACGGCCGAGCCGGCCGGGGAAGCTGCGTAGATTGTCCGGGTGAGCATCTCGTGGGCCGACTCGTACGTGGGCCAGCTCCGGGCCCTGGCCGGTGACCGCACCCTGATGTTCGTCGGCGCCCGCGCCGTGGTGCGCGACAACGCCGCCCGGGTGCTGCTGATCCAACGCTCGGACAACGGCCAGTGGGCGCTGCCGGCCGGCGCCATGGAGCTGGGCGAGTCGATCGCCGACTGCGCCGTCCGGGAGGTCCGCGAGGAGACCGGCCTGCGCGCGTTGCGGGTCTGCGCGTTCGCCCTCTACACCGGCCCCGACTTCACCAGCACCAACATGTACGGGCACACCTACCAGGTCTTCACCACGGCGTTCCGGGTCGAGGAGTGGGACGGCGAGCTGGCCCGGATGACCGACGAGACGACCGACGCGGGCTTCTTCCACCCGGAGGAGCTGCCCACCCCGCTCTCCGGCAGCGTCATCGAGACCCTCGCCGACCTGGACGTCTTCGAGCAGACCAACCGCCTCATCCTCAAGTGACGGCGCCGGCCGCCACGGGCCGCTCGTCGGGGGCCGCCCCGGCCTGGCTCGACCGGGCACCGGACCGTTCCGCGCCGATACCGGCCACCACCACGAAGGCGATGCCGGCCACCGCGCCGACGCCCGGCACCTGACCCAGCGCGACCAGGCCGACCACCAGGGCGATGGCGGGCTCCAGGCTCATGAGTGTGCCGAACGCGGCCGTGGTGAGCCGGCGCAGCGCCAGCATTTCCAGCACGAACGGCACGACGGGCAGCAGCACGGCCAGCCCCAGGCCGGCCAGGAGCACCGGCCAGGTCAGGTCGCCGAACACCGACGGGCCGGCCACCACGGTGGCGACCAGGGCGGCCACCGGCATGGAGACCGCCAGGCCGCGGATGCCCGAGACCTCGTCCCCCACCCGCTGGGTGAGCAGGATGTACGCGGCCCAGCAGGCCCCCGCCCCGAGGGCGTACGCCACCCCGACCGGGTCGGCGCCGCCGTGCCACGGCTCGGTGAGCAGCAGCACCCCGACCGCCGCGAGCGCCGGCCAGACCTTGGCGCCGCCCCGGCCACGCGCCACGGCCACGCCCAGCGGCCCGAGGAACTCCAGCGCGCTGGCCGTGCCCAGCGGCAGCCGGGCCACCGCCGCCATGAACAGCATGGTGACGCCGGCCGTCACGACGCCGAGCGCCACGCAGGCCCACAGGGCGGAGCGGGTGAAGGCCGACGGGCGGGGCCGCACCACGACCGCCAGCAGCACCCCGGCCCAGGCCAGGCGCAGCCAAGCGGCGCCCTCCGGACCGACCCGGTCGAAGAGCCCCACCGACGCGGCCAGCCCGAGCTGGACGCAGGTCATCGCGGCGACGGCCATGGTGGTGCCGGCGCGGGCCGGAGTCACGGTGCTCATGCGGACAGTAGAACCGGTCCGCACCGCTCACGTCCACGTGCCAATCCCGGACGAAACATTCGGTGATCGTGAACAATCGCTCCCATGGACCTGCGTCGCCTGCGCCTGCTGCGGGAACTGGCCCGGCTCGGCTCGATGCGCCAGGTCGCCGACGAGCTGCACGTCACCACGTCGACCGTGTCGCAGCAGCTCGCCGTGCTGGCCCGCGAGGTGGGCACCGAACTGGTCGAGCCGCACGGCCGCCGCGTCCGGCTCACCCCGGCCGGGCGCCGGCTTGCCGAACACGCCGTGACGATCCTCGCCGCGGTCGACGCCGCCCGGCTCGACCTGGACCCGCGGGCCGAGCCGGCCGGCACCGTACGCGTCGCCGGCTTCGCCACCGCCGTCCGGCGCTCGCTGCTGCCGCTCACCGCCCGGCTGGCCGCGGACCACCCGGGGGTGCGCCTCCGCATCCACGAGCACGAGCCGGCCGAGGCGTACGCGGCGCTCGCCGCCGACGACGTCGACCTCGCGCTGACCTACGACTACAACCTGGCCCCGCTCTCGCCGGATCCCGCGCTCGACGCCACGCCGCTGTGGTCGGCGGCCTGGCATCTCGGGGTGCCGGCCGGCGCGACGCCCGACCCGGCGGCGGAGGCGCCGGCCGTCTTCGACCGGTTCCGCGACGCGGACTGGATCGTCAACTCGCGCAACACGGCCGACGAGGTGGTGGTCCGGACCATCGCCTCGATGGCGGGCTTCGAACCCCGGATCGTGCACCGGGCCGACAGCCTCGACCTGGTCCAGGACCTCGTCGTCGCGGGACTCGGCATCGGTCTGCTCCCCGGCGACCAGCCCACCGCGCCCGGCGTCCGCCTGCTGCCGCTGACCGCACCGCAGGCCCTGCTGCGGGCCTACGCCGTGACCCGCCGCGGCCGGGCGGCCTGGCCGCCGCTGGCGCTGATCCTCGACCTGCTCACCGCCCCGCCACGCGACGCCGGGTGACCCACCGCCGCGCCGGCGTCAGAGCATCGTCTGGGACTTGGACTCCATGTCGGCGGCGGCCTCCTCCTTCGACTCCTTCGTGAGCGGCTTGCCACCCGGGGCGGCCGCCTTGCCGCCGAGCGGGTCCGCGCCGCCCGTCGAGCCCTGCGGGCCGGCGCCGCGCAGCTGCTCGTTCGGCATCAGCAGGGTGACCAGCACGGCCAGGATGGCGATCAGCCCGGTGGTCAGGAAGACCAGGTGCAGGGACTCGACGAACGAGGCCTGGATGGCGGCCCGCACCGGCCCGGGCAGCGCCAGGACGGTCGCCGGGTCGTTGATCGAGATGTTGGCGCCGCCGCTCGCCGCCACGGCCGCGCGCTGGTCCGGCGGGAGCTGGGCGATGGCCCCCGGCAGCCGGCCGGCCAGCTCACCGGTGAGCCGGGACGACAGCACCGCGCCCAGGATGGCCACGCCGAACGAGCCGCCCAGCGACCGGAAGAACGTCGCCGAGGAGGTGCCCGCGCCCAGGTCCCGCGGGTCGACCGCGTTCTGCACGGCCAGGATCAGCGACTGCATGCACAGGCCCAGCCCGACGCCGATCACCACCATGTAGCCGAAGGCCGCCCACAGCGAGGTGGCCACCTGGAGCTGCCGGAACAGCAGCATGCCGGCGACCAGCACGGCCGCGCCGGCCACCGGGAACCACTTGTACCGGCCGATCCGGCTCATGGCCCGCCCGGTGATGATCGAGGTGAAGATGATGCCGGCCATCATCGGCAGCATGAGCAGGCCGCTGCGGGTCGGCGAGGCGCCCTTGACGATCTGGAGGTAGAGCGGGATGAAGATGATCGACCCGAACATCACCAGGCCGAGAACGAAGCCCGCCGAGTTGGCCAGCGCGAAGGTGGCGCTGCGGAACAGCCGCAGCGGCAGGATGGGCTCGCGTACCCGGGCCTCCTGGAGCACGAAGAGCGTGCCGAGCACCGCGCCGGCCACGAACAGCCCGATGATCACGCCGGAGCCCCAGGCGTACTCGTTGCCGCCCCAGCTCAGCGCGAGCAGCAGGCAGCTCACCCCGGCCACCAACAGCCCCGCGCCGACCCAGTCGACGGTGTGGTCCCGGCGCTGGAACGGCACCAGCCGCATGACGTGGTAGCAGACCACGATGGCGAGGATGGCCAGCGGCACGTTGATGTAGAAGATCCACCGCCAGTTGGTCTCCGCGAAGTAGCCGCCGACCAGCGGGCCGGCGACCGAGGAGATGCCGAAGACCGCGCCGAACAGGCCCTGGTAGCGGCCCCGCTCCCGGGGTGGCACCACGTCCGAGATGATGGTGAACGCCAGCGTCAGCAGGCCGCCCGCGCCGATGCCCTGCACGCCCCGGGTGACGATCAGCTGGGTCATGTTCTGCGACAGCCCGGCCAGCAGCGAGCCGAGCAGGAACGTGCCGATCGAGAAGAGGAAGACCGGGCGGCGCCCGTAGAGGTCGGCCATCTTGCCGTACAGCGGCGTCGAGGCCGTGGAGGCCAGCAGGTACGCGGTGACCACCCACGAGTAGTGGTTGATCCCGCCCAGCTCGCCCACGATGGTGGGCAACGCGGTCCCGACGATGGTCTGGTCGAGCGCCGCCAGCAGCATGCCGGTCATCAGGCCGAACATCAGCAGGCGGATCTGGCGGGCGTGCAGCACGGGACGAGCGGCCTGGGCTGTCATCCCGCTTCCTTTCCCACCGGGGGCGGATCATGCCCCCGGTGGGAGAAGAAGTGTCAGTGCTTTGCCTCGGCGAACTCCTCGACGATCTTGTCGCAGAAGGCCGGCAGGTCGTCCGGCTTGCGGCTGCTCACGAGGCCGTTGTCGGTGACGACCTCCTGGTCGACCCAGTTCGCGCCGGCGTTGGTGAGGTCGGTGCGCAGGCTCGGCCAGGAGGTGATCGTGCGGCCGCGCACCACGTCCGCCTCGACCAGCGTCCACGGGCCGTGGCAGATCACCCCGACCGGCTTGCCGGCCTCGAAGAACGCCTTCACGAACCGCACCGCGTCCGGGTCGGCCCGCAGGAAGTCCGGGTTCGCCACGCCGCCGGGCAGCACCAGCGCGTCGTACGCCCCCGCGTCCGCCTCCTTGGTGGTCACGTCGACCGGGTACTGCTTGCCGTGGTCCAGGTGGTTGAAGGCCTGGATCGAACCGGACTCGATCGAGACCAGCTCAACCCGGGCGCCGGCGTTCTCCACCGCCTCGCGGGGCTTGACGTACTCGACCTCCTCGACGCCGTCGGCGGCCAGGAACGCGATCCGCTTGCCCTGCAGTGTCGCTGCCATGGTGGTTCTCCTCTCCGGGGTGTGCCTGCACCCGTTCCCGGGCGTGACCGGCCGAAACCGGACGCCGTGGGTGTCCCGCACCGCAGGTTTGGCCGGTCCCGCTCGGGGGACCCGAAGGGGCATGGCAGGAGCAGCAGCGGAAGAGCGCCGGCTCGCCACCGTCGTGGCCGGTTGGCAGGGGCGTCCCGTGCTGGTCGTCGGCGACGCCATGCTGGACGAGTGGCGGTTCGCGGAGTCGGAGCGGCTCTGCCGCGAGGCGCCCGCGCCGGTCCTCACCCTGCGCCGACGGATCTCCGCCGCCGGCGGGGCGGCGAACACCGCGGTCAACGTGGCCGCGCTCGGCGGCCGGGCCGCCCTGGTCGCCCCGGTCGGCGCCGACGTGGCCGGTGACGAGCTGCACGACTGCCTCGACCGGGCCGGCGTCTGGGACCGCACGGTCAACCAGCCCGGCCGCCCCACGCCGGTGAAGCGGCGGATGCTCGCCGGCAACCAGATCCTGCTCCGCGAGGACTCCGGCGACCCGGACGACGCGCTCGACGACGACGGGGTGGCCCGCCTGCTGACCGCGCTGCACTGCGCCACGGAGGAGCTGCGGGCGGCGGCCGCCGGGCAGCCGCCCACCCTGGTCGTCTGCGACTACGGCCTGGGCGCGCTGCCCCCGGGGGTGCGCGCCTGGCTGGTCGCCAACCGGGACCGGTACGCCACCGTGGCGCTCGACGCGCACGACCTGGCCGACTGGCGCGGCCTCAACCCGACCGTGGTGACCCCGAGCTTCGCCGAGGCGACCCGGCTGCTGGCCCGGGCGGCCGCCGGCTTCGGCGGCGGGCACCGCAACGCCCCGCGCGGCGCGACCGCCGCCGACCTGCACCTGGACCACCTGGCCGACCCGGCCGACGGCCCCTCCGAGCTGGTCGTCGGCGCCGCGCCGGGCGGGGCCGGGGAACGGGAGCCGGGCAGCCCGCACCCGACCTCCGGGGCCCCCACGGCCGAGCACGACGGCGGGGTCGCCGGCCCGACCGGCGAGCCGACGCCCGCCGAGGAACGGGTCGCGCTCACCGGGGACGGCCTCACCGTCACCGGCACGGGGGTGACCGTCAACGCGGCGGCCGGCGCGGGCGTGGACCGGGCCGTGCTGGCCGAGTCGCGCCTCGACGAGCTGCGCCAGCACACCGGCGCGGACGTCGTGGCGGTGACCCTGGACACCGAGGGCGCCGTGGTCGGCGGCGCCGACGGCGAACCCCGGCGCAGCCACAGCACGCCGGTCCCGGCCAGCCACGCCGTGGGGGCCGGGGACGCGTACCTGGCGGCCATGACCCTGGCGCTGGCCGCGGAGGCGAGCCTGCCGACCGCCGCGCAGCTCGCCCAGCTCGCCGCGACCATCACCGTCTCCGACACCGGCACCTGCGTGTGCCGGCGGGAGGACCTGCTCGACGCGCTGGGCACCGGGCCGGAGGAGGTGGGGCGCCCGACCCAGGTGGGCGCCGAGGAGCTGACCGCGATCGTCGCGGAGCACCGCCGGGCCGGCCGGTCGATCGTCTTCACCAACGGCTGCTTCGACGTGCTGCACCCCGGGCACGTCCGCTACCTGACCCAGGCCCGCGCGCTCGGCGACCTGCTGATCGTGGCCGTCAACTCGGACGGCAGCGTACGCCGGCTCAAGGGCCCGGACCGGCCCGTCAACCCGGTCGAGGACCGGACCGCCCTGCTCGCCGCGCTGGAGTGCGTCGACCATGTGGTGGTCTTCGAGGAGGACTCCCCGGCGAAACTCATCGAGGCGGTCCGCCCCGACGTCTACGTCAAGGGCGGCGACTACCCGCCCGAGATGGTCCCGGAGGCGCCGCTGGTCCGCCGGCTGGGCGGCCAGGTGCGCACCCTCGGGTACGTGCCGGACCGCTCCACCTCGGCGATCATCGACCGGATCCGGGCCCATCCGGTGGTCCCACCGGTCGGCGAGGGCAGGCCGGCGTGAACCGACCGCTCGACCCCGGCGTGCCCGACGGGTTCCGCCGCCCCCGGCAGCTCGACGTGCTCATCCCCACCCGCAACCGGCCCGCCGAACTGGCCGTCACCCTCTCCGGGCTGGCCGCGCAGGAGGGCGTACCCGACTTCGGGGTGGTGGTGAGCGACCAGTCCGACGGCGACCCCGCGTACGCGCACCCGGCGGCGGCCACCATGGTCCGGGCGCTGCGCCACCGGGGCCACCCGGTGCTGCTCACCCGGCGGCTGCCCCGGCGCGGGCTGGCCGAGCACCGCGCCTACCTGCTGGACCGGTCGGCGGCCCGGTACGTGCTCTGCCTCGACGACGACGTCTGGCTGGAGCCCGGCACGCTGTCCCGCCTGGCCACCGCCATCCGGGAACTGGGCTGCGGGTTCGTCGGCAACGCCGTGCACGGCCTCTCCTACGCCGACGACGTGCGCCCGGAGACGCACGGGCACTACGAGGAGTGGCAAGGGCAGCCGGTGCCCGAGCGGATCCGCCCCGGCAGCCCGGAGTGGCAGCGGGCGTCCATCCACCCGGCGGCCAACCTGCTGCACGTCACCGAGAAGCTGCGGCTGCCGGCCGGGGCGTGGCGGGCGTACAAGGTCTCCTGGATCGGCGGGTGCGTGCTCTACGACCGGGCCAAGCTGGTCGACTCCGGCGGCTTCGACTTCTGGCGCCGGCTGCCCGAGCGGCACCAGGGCGAGGACGTGGCCGCGCAGCTCGCGGTGCTGGAGCGGCACGGCGGCGCCGGCGTGCTGCCCAGCGGGGCCTACCACCTGGAGTCGCCGACCACGGTGACCGAGCGCGAGGTGGAGGCGTGGGAGGTCGTGGCCGCCGGGTCCGACACCCCGCAACCGGCCTGAGCGGCTACTCGGCCAGCAGCTCGCGGGCCGCCTCGACCACCTCGGCCACCGGCACGTCGGCCACGAACGAGTCGCGGTGCGGGCACTCCCCGCCGCCCGGCCGGTGCGGATAGATGTCCCGGGTGCAGTCGATGCCGCACACCGGGCAGTGGATGGTCCACGAGGCGATCGGCCGGTGCCGGACGCGCAGCGGGGTCGCCCCGTTGATCAGGTTGCCGATCCAGTAGATGCCCACCGTCGGGGCGCCCACCGCGGCGGCCAGGTGCAGCGGGCCGGTATCGTTGGAGACCACCAGCGCGCAGCCGGAGTACACGGCGGCCAGCCCGCCCAGGCTCAGCGTGCCGACCTGCGGCCGGACCGGTACGCCCGCCGTGGCGACCACCTCGTCCACCGTCTCCCGCTCGGCGGGGGTGCCGGTGACCAGCACCTCGTACCCGTCGCCGGCCAGCGCCCGGGCCACCTCGCCGAAGCGCTCCGGCGGCCAGCGCCGCCGGCTGTCGGTGGCCCCCGGATGCAACGCCACCCGGGGCCGGGTCGGCTCGCCGAGCACCTCGCGGGCCTCGGCCCGGTCGGCGTCGGTCACCGCCAGCGCCGGGGTGATCGTCACCGCCCCGGCGCCGACCAGGGCCACCGCCTCCAGGTAGCGGATCACCTCGTGCTGGTAGTAGACGTACCGGATCCAGCGGTCCAGCGGCGGCGCGTCCTCGGCCCGCAGGCCCGCGGTGACCCGGGCGCCCAGCCCGGCGATGATCGGGTTGGAGTTGGCGCCACCGCCGTGCAGTTGCAGGGCCAGGTCGAACCGCTCCTTGCGGGCGGCCGCCACGAAGTCCGTCAGCTCGGACGGCGACTCGTCCGGGCCGGGCTCCCGGATGCCGGGCGCCGGCGGGACCACCAGAACCCGGTCCACCGGGCCGGGGCGGTCGCGCCAGAGCTTCGCGTGCCACGGCGCGCCCAGCAGCACGATCTCCGCCGACGGGTACGCGGCCCGCAGCGCCTCCAGCGCCGGCAGCAGGAAGATGAAGTCGCCGAGCGCGTTCGCCCGCAGCACGGCGATCCGCTCGACGTCGGGGACGCGCTCGCCGACCGGGCCGAGCACCGACGACGGCTCCGGGTCGCGGCGCGGCGACAGACGCGCCGAGCTGGAGTTGTCGGACGACGGCTCCAGGTCGCGGCGCGGCGGCAGACGCGCCGAGCTGGAGTCGTCGGACCGGGTGGTCACGCCATCCCTACGGCCGGTCGATCTCGTCGGCCGTGGTGTCCGGGTGGTGCAGCTCCCGGTCGGCGGCCGGGTCGACGAAGGTCCGCGTACCCCCGGGGGTCGTGCTCGGCCCGGTGCGGCCGACGGTGATGGTGCGCGGCGCGGGCCGGGCCGCCCGGGGCAGCCGCACCCGGAGCAGGCCGTGGTCCATCACCGCGTCGATCCCGTCCGGGTCCACCCGGGACGGCAGGTCCACCCGGTATTCGAAGCCCCGGGTGGTGAAGCCGCCGGGGATGCCCTGGTCGGCGTTGACCTCGGCCTCCGACCGGGCCCGCACGCACAGCTCCCGGTCGTCCAGCTCGACGGCCACCTCCTCGGGCGCCACGCCGGGCAGCCGGACGACCACCTCCCAGCCGTCGGCGACCTCGCTCAGCTCCACGTCCTGGCTGCCGCCGCGGCCCCCGACCAGGCGGCTCAGCTCGGCGCGCAGCGACTGCAGCTCGCCCATCGGGTCCCAGCCCTGCTGGCGGCCCCGCCAGCCCCGGCCGCCGCCACCCTGTTCCGTCATCGCACGTCTCCGATCCGCTGGGTCGCCGAAGGGGGTCGCAGCGAGCTGGGGGCGTTCAGGTCGTGCTCCGGGTCGACGCCCACGCCCAACCGGTCCACCAGTTCGCCGCCGAGCCAGGCGCTCACCCCGAGGATGGCCACGGCGACCACCTCGATGGCGATCAGCGCGCCGCCGGCGGCCCGGGAGTCGGCGTTGAGCCGGACCACCCAGACCGCGGCGAAGAGCAGGATCACCGCGACGTTGGCGGCGGCGTGGGTGAGCCCGACCCGCTTGGCGCGGGTGCCGGTGGGCAGGGCGAGCAGGTCGAAGGCACCGGCCGCCGCGGCCAGCAGGCCGCCGACCAGGCCGACCGTGATGTTCCAGTACGCCACCTCGCCGAGGAAGTCCGGCCCGCCCACGGTGTCGATCACGTCGAAGATCACCGCGGTCACGAGGAGGCCCACCGGGAACATCACCAGCATCGGGTGCACGGGATGGCCGAGCACCTTCAGTCGGCTCTCCATCTCCGCCTCCATCGATCGCGTCCGGGCGCGCTGCGGCTCAGTCCGTACCCGTGGGCTCCGGGGGCAAACCTCGCCGTCGACGCGCTCTCCTAGGCTGACGATGGCGGAAACCGGCCGTTCCCGGGCCGGAATCGCCGTCAAGGTCAACGGACGGGGGAGGCAGACGTGACGACACGGGAGATCACCAGCCCGGAGGAACTGGCCGACCTGCTGGGCGCGCCGACGCGGCGGGCGCGGGACAAGGAGCGCACGGTGCTGCACCAGCGGGACCGGGAGTGGCTGGCCGCCTCACCGTTCTGCCTGGTCGCCACCGCCGGCGCGGACGGCAGCTGCGACGTCTCCCCGAAGGGTGACCCGGCCGGCTTCACCCTGGTGCTCGACGAGACCACCATCGCCATCCCGGAGCGGCCCGGCAACCGGCGGGCCGACGGCTACCGCAACATCCTGGCCAACCCCCACGTCGGGCTGATCTTCCTGATCCCCGGCCGCACCGACACGCTGCGGATCAACGGCCGGGCCCGGCTGGTGGTCGACGCGCCGTACTTCGCCGACATGGTGGTCAAGGGACACCGCCCGGTGCTCGCCGTCGAGGTGGCCATCGAGCAGATCTTCTACCACTGCGCGAAGGCGTTCTTCCGCTCCGAGCTGTGGCAGCCGGAGACCTGGCAGCCCGACGCGCTGCCCACCCGCGCCCGGCTGGTCAAGGAGGTCGAGGCGCCGACGGAGAACCTCGCCGACCTGGAACGCCACTACGGCCCGGACTACGTCCGCCACCTCTACGTCTGATCCTCCTCACGCCTTTCGTTCGATTGGGCCGCCTCCCTGGGGTACGGATTTCGGTGCAGACCACTGAACGACAAGGAGTGCTCATGGCGACGAAGGTCGAGAAGTCCATCGAAGTCGACGTGCCGGTCAGCACCGCGTACAACCAGTGGACCCAGTTCGAGGAGTTCCCCCGGTTCATGGGTGGCGTGCAGGAGGTGCGCCAGCTCGACGACCGGCGGATGCACTGGGTCGCCGAGATCGCCGGCGTGAAGTGCGAGTGGGAGGCCAAGGTCCTGGAGCAGGTCCCGGACCGCACGGTCGCCTGGGCCGCCACCAGCGGCGCCACCAACGCCGGCGCCGTCCACTTCCAGTCGATCGGCACCGACCGCACCCAGGTCCGGCTCTCCCTCGAGTACGAGCCGGAGGGGCTGGTCGAGAAGGCCGGCGACAAGCTGCACCTCGTGGAGAAGCGGGCCGAGGCCGACCTGGCGAAGTTCAAGTCGTACATCGAGAGCCGGGGCGCGGAGACGGGCGCCTGGCGCGGCACCGTCGACGAGGGCCGTACCCTCGGCACGCCCGGCGTGGAGCACGCGGCGTCCTCGCGCGGCGACGACGGCAAGGCCGGCGTCTCGGCCACGGCGGTCGCGGCCGGCGCGGTCGCCGCGGGCGCGGCAGCGGCAGCGGCCGCCGCGGCGGCCAAGCACCGCGCGGACAGCGACGAGGCACCCACCCCGGAACCCGAGACCGGGTACGTGGCGACCGACGTCCCCACCCAGCGGAGCGCCGCCTTCCCGCCCGACCCGGCGGACCCGCGCCGCGCCCTCTAGACCTGTCACCTCCCTGCCGGAGCGAGCCCGGTGGACCGGCCCAGTGCCGTGCCCGCCGGGCTCGCTTCGTGTCGCGCGTATCGTTGCCGCCCGTGACCGACCTCGGACCGCGCCCACCGGAGATCACCGTCGCCACCCCGGCGGACCGCGGGCGGGTGATCGACTCGCTGGTCGCCGCCTTCGCCGCCGACCCCGTCCTGACCCACCTCTTCCCCGACCCGGCCAGCTACCCCCGGCACGCTGCCGCCTTCTTCGGGCACCTCTTCGACAAGCGGGTCAGGCGGGAGACCATCTGGACGATCGGCGGGGGCGCCTCGGTGGCGATCTGGGAGCCACCCGTCCCGTCGGAGCCGCAGCCGGTCGACTCGCTCGCCGCCCACCTGCCCGCCGACGCGCTGGCCCGGGTGCGCGCCTACGACGAGGCCGTCCACGCCGCGCTGCCCGCCGACCCCTTCTGGTACCTCGGGGTGCTCGGCACCCACCCCGGCAGCGCCGGCCGGCGCTGGGGCCACGCCGTCATGCGGGCCGGGCTGCGCCGGGCCGCGGCGGACGGGCTGCCGGCGGTGCTGGAGACCAGCAACCCCGCCAACGTCGAGATCTACCGCCGGGCCGGCTGGCAGGTGGTCCGCCAGGTCGCCGACCCGTTGCCCACCTGGATCATGCGACAGCCGGCCTGACCGCGGTCAACTCCAGCTCAACCCGCCGATCTCCCGGTTGAACGCGAGCCAGGCCGAGGCACGGGCGGTCACGCGCCGGAACGAGATCATCGTGCTGGTCAGCGTGGCCGGCGGGCCGGCCGCGGGCCGCTGGTTCAGCGCGGCAGCTCGGTCGGCTGTGGTGGCGCGTCGTACTCACCCAGCGCGTAGCGCATGGGGTGGTTCATGTCGTTCAATGCCTGTCTCAGTTCGTAGTCTCCTGCGGCCTGCGGCAGGTGGCCCGCACGCACGAACCGGGCTTGCACCTTGTCGACGAACTCTCGCGGGAGGAGGTCGGCCCAGACACGCCCTTCGAGCTCGGCCAGCAGTCCGACAAGCACCGCGGCGTCCGACCGCAGCACCGGGTTCCGGCAGATCACCTCTTGACTCACGTCCACCAGCATGCGCCCGTTCCCATCCTCAGCCCAACAACTAGTTGTTACGCGCTTGTGCGATCAGGTGCACATATTTGCGACCGCAACCGACCGCGATGTTGGTCAATGTGCCAGCTCAATGGGCCGGTGAATGGATGACGGTGTTCAGTGGGATCGATCGAGGCAACACTTGACACACTGTCGCGCTCGCGACAGGAACGTGGCAATGGGCTACGCAGGTGTCCTACCTTCCCTCCCGGCAGTGATCAACACTGCTGCATCAACGGGGGATGCGGTTTTCCAGTGCGCTTGCCATTCCAGGCCGTCGTGCCGTTGCAAACACGCGCGTGCAGTGCAATGCACATTCAATGTGCCGTCTCCCCTCGTTGACGCCAGGTTCGAGGAGGCAATCGGTGCGATTGAACAGAGCAGTAGGGATCCTCGTGGCGACAGTGGTCGCCTCGGTCTTCGGCTTCGCCGGCACGGCAGCAGCGTCCGAGAACGCCAGCATGCCGGCACGAGCGTCCCAGGCGAGCGGCGCTGTCGTTGCCGACCCGGTGGTCACGGCGGCAGGGCGAGACCCGAGCACCTTCGCTGCGACGGTCGAGGCGGTCGAGCCCTACCTCGTCACGGACCGTGCGGGCAACCTCCACTTGAACGTTCCGGTTCGGGTCGCCGGCAACCTCGATGCTCAGTCTCTTGCGGCGCTGCAACACAGCGTTGAGGTATTCAACGGCTTGAACCAGGACGGTGCGGCGACGGGCGTCTCGGGCGCGGAGGCGTTCGGCATCCCCAGCACGATCCTGAAGTTCGTCAAGAAGTACTGGGGGCAGATCGTCGACATCGCGAAGAGGTCGGGGAAGTGGGCCTGGTACAAGGCGGGGCAGTGCTCCGCAGGCGCGGCGACCGCGCTGTACAGGTCCTACGGCAGCGACCCGGCGGCCCTCGCCGCGGACGTCAAGATGGCGGTCGCCATCGCCGGAGCAGGTTGCGTCGCCAACCTCTGACCACCACGTGCGACATGTCGGGGTGGTCCGTCCGCGGGCGCAGGCGGGCCACCTCCCCGGCTCACCGGGCATGCGATGATTGACGACAAAGGCCGACGACGACCATCGTCGGCCGGGGCAGGAATACGGAAACCATGCTGAACTCGCTATCGCCGGCACGGCGGTGGATGGTCCGCACCGCCCTACTGGCGGTGTGCGTGGGGATTGCCGCAGCGGCATCGGTCATGCTCGGTCACGACCCCACCTACTCCCTGTTCGGAATTTGTGTCCTGCTGCTGTCCGTCGCTGCGGACTGGATCGGAAACGTCAGCGGTAAGCGGAATTCCCCGTCGGGTGACCACAATCGACCTGACGGACCAGGGATCTAGCCGGTGAAGGTCGAGGAAGGCCTGACCTACGAGCGGTTGGCGCGACTGGGCCTGCATCGATGGTGGATGCCACCCGTTGCCGTGCTGGCCGCGGTACTGGTCGCCGCCACGACGCTGTGCGGGCTGGCGGCCGGCGCGGTCACCGTGACGTGGGCGCTCGGCGGAGGCATCGACGACAGCGCCTCGCTCGGCAGTCCCCTCCTGGACAACATGTTGGCGCTGGCTTCCCTCGCCCTGTTCATCCCGGTCACCCTGGGCGTCGCGCGACTGGTGCAACGACGCCCGGCCGGGACGCTGCATTCGGTGGCCGGTCGCCTGCGCTGGCGATGGTTCGCCGTATGCGGAGGCATCGCCGCGGCCGTGGCCACCCTGGTCCTGGGGACACTGATCCTGACCTACGACGGCGTGACCGGCCTCCGGCTGACGATCGACCCGTGGCGGTTCCTCGGGATCACGGTGCTGCTCGTCATCCTGGTCCCGCTACAGGCAGCCGGCGAGGAGTACGCGGCCCGCGGGTTCCTCCTGCAAGCCCTCGGGGCGTACCACCGGTGGGTCGGCATCCTCGGCTCAGCCCTCGTGTTCACCCTGATGCACGGTCTCGGCACCTGGTCCGGGTTCGCCGCACTGTTCATCGGTGCCGTCATCTGGGCGCTGCTGGTCATCCGGACCGGCGGTCTCGAGGTGTCCATCGCCGCACACGCCGCCACCAACCTGCTCGCCTTCGTCGCCACAGCGGCCACCGGCGGTCTGGACGTCGCCGACGACACCACCGCCGCGGACGCACCCCTCGGCGCGACACTCATTCTGCTGGGTGGTGACCTCATCTACATGGCCTGCGTCCTGGCCGCCCTCCACCTGGTCGCGCGACACCGACCTGGATGGATCCCTGCGAACCGAACATCTGCCGAGCCAGTGGTAGCTGGCGCCCGCTTCGAGGTGCCAGCGGCCACGGGCACCGCGTGACGAATTCTAGGGACTCGACCTTGCCAGCAGCGGCGTGATCGACCTCGGGAAACGGCGAAGCCCAGGTCGTTGACCTGGGCTTCTTCACCGAGCCGCCTGACGGAATCGAACCGTCGACCTACGCATTACGAGTGCGTCGCTCTAGCCGACTGAGCTAAGGCGGCAACGATCGTCAAGTGTACGGCACACCTCCCCGGACGCCGAACGGGATCCCCCTGACCTCGGAACCGGACATCCGGGAGTTTCGGCACGTGCGCGGGAGAGACTTCGCGGCCGGTCGGGACTACCCTGCGGCGGGTGAGTGACGATCACGTGCCGCCGCAGCAGCCGATCCCCGAGTCGCACCCGGGCGAGCGGGCCAGCCGGCGCCCGCGCAGCCTGGACCCCCTGGAGCTGGGGTTCACCCCACGCAAGCCGGTGCCGTGGCTCGCACCGCTGCTGCTCATCAGCACCGGGCTGCGGACCCTGCTGGCGATGCTGTTCGGGGCGTACCTGGACAAGCGCGAGTTGCAGAACGCGTTCGGCGACGACACGTTCCGGCAGGTGGGGCCGGACGGCGGGCTCTGGCTGGACTACGTGGCCGACCTGGGCGACGGCTTCGACGCCACGTACTCGGTGGCGTACCTGCTCGCCCAGCCGGAGCTGGAGGTCGAGGGCCACCGGCTGCCCCGGGCGCAGACCCTGGTGATGGGGGGCGACCAGGTCTACCCGTCGGCGGCCTACGAGGCGTACGAGGACCGGTGCAAGGGGCCGTACCAGGCCGCGCTCCCGGTTGCGCCGCCGCAGCGGCCGACGCTGTTCGCGGTGCCGGGCAACCACGACTGGTACGACGGCCTGACCGCGTTCCTGCGGCTGTTCGTCCGTTCCCGGGACCGGCACTTCGCGGGCTGGGGCACCGGCCAGTCCCGCTCGTACTTCGCCGTGGAGTTGCCGGCGGACTGGTGGCTGCTCGGCCTCGACGACCAGTCCGGGTCGTACCTGGACGACCCGCAGCTCACCTACTTCGACGAGGTGGCCCGGAAGCTCACGCCCCGGTCGAAGGTGATCCTGGCGGTGCCGGCACCGACGTGGGTCAAGGCCCACGACCATCCGACGGCCTACGACTCGATCGACTACTTCATCCGTACGATCGTCGCGCCCACCGGCGCGCAGGTGCGGCTCCTGGTCTCCGGCGACCTGCACCACTACGCCCGCTACACCGGCCCGGAGCGGCAGCTCATCACCTGCGGGGGCGGCGGCGCCTACCTCTACCCCACGCACCAGTTGCCCGAGCGGCTGGAGGTGCCGCCGCGGGACACCCTGGCCCGGCGGTCCAGCCGCACCCGCGAGTACGACCTGGCCGCCCGCTATCCGGACAAGGCCCGCTCCCGGCGGTACGGCTGGGGGATCTTCGCCCGGCTGCCGTTCCGCAACCCGGGTTTCACCACCCTGCTGGGCACTCTGCACACGCTGCTGATGCTGGCCATGGCCGGGGTGGCGGGCAATCACGCCGGCACCACCGAGCAGCGGCTGTTCAGCGTGCCGCTGGTGATCATGCTGGCGGTGACGCTGCTGGGTGCGGCGTTCTTCGCCAAGCCGCCCACCTCCGGTGGGAAGCGGCACGCCCGGCACTGGATCCTCGGCGTGACGCACGGGCTGGCCCACGTGGCGCTGGCCGCCGGCGGCACCTGGCTCTGGCTGCAACTGCCGTTCTACGACTGGCCGTGGCCGCTGCCGGCGGTCGCCGCCGCCGTCCTGTACGGGCCGGTGAGCGGGCTGGTCGCCAGCCAGCTGGTGGCGCTCTACCTGCTGGTGGCGGGGTCGTTCGGGGTGAACGTCAACGAGCTCTTCGCCGGCCAGGGCATCGAGGACTCGAAGTCGTTCCTCCGCCTCCGCATCGACCCGGACGGCACGCTGACGGTCTATCCGATCGCCGTCGACAAGATCTCCCACTCCTGGCAACTGAACCCCGACCAGTCCCCCACCGCAAGCTGGATC
>NZ_WBKT01000108.1 GCF_008868175.1 Micromonospora sp. AMSO31t | reverse complement strand
CGTGGGGGCGGGGTCGTCGAACTCCGTAGCGGGGTCGGTGGCCAGTTCGTCGTCGCCGAGCGGGCGCCCGACCAGGTGCTCGCCGCGCAGCCGGGTGGCCACCAGCACCCCGCGGGCGGCCACCAGCGCGGCCACGCAGGCGGCGACCGCCACGCCGACCGGGCCGGTGAACGGGACCAGCCCGAGCCCGCCGCCGGCCACGAAGGCCAGCATCAGCGCGGTCTCCGAGTGGGCGAACGAGCTGGCCCGCAGCCGCTCCGGGATCCGCTCCTGGATCGAGGCGTCGACCGCCAGCTTGGCGATCCCGCTCATCAGCGAGGTGACGACGCAGAGCAGCGCCACCATGGGCAGCGAGAACTTCAGGGCGGCGAGCACCGCCACCCCGGCCACGATGACCGTGCCGCTGGACTGGATCGCCGCCGGGCGGTGGATGCGCAGCCGGGTGCCGATAGCGGTGGCCAGGAAGGTGCCCACCGCCAGCGCCCCGCCGGCCAGGCCCAGCGCGCCCTGGGCGCCCAGGTCCCGGCCGAAGAAGTCGGTGGTCAGGTCGCCGGCCTTGATCGCGAAGGCCAGGAAGAGCAGCAGGAAGCCGTAGAGCCCGCGCAGCGCCGCCGCGCCGATCAGCGTGGCGATGACCAGCCGGCCGGCGGGCCGGCCCCGGCCCAGCGGGCGTTCGCCGTCCCGGCGGCGTAGCGCCCGCAGCGGCCGGGGCACCCGCTCGGGCGGCTCCGAGTCGGCCCGCGGCGGCAGCCGCAGCGAGATGATCATGCCGATCAGGAAGATGAGCGACGCGACCCGGAGCGGCCACTGCGGCCCGAACCAGAACGCGGCCAGCCCGATCGGGGCGACGAGCGCGCCGGCCACCGTGCCGTAGACGCTCGCCCGGGCGCCCACCTGCGACAGCCCGAGCCCCTCGGGCAGCAGCCGGGGGACCGCCGCCGAGCGGGCCACCCCGTACGCCCGGGAGAGGGCGAGCACCCCGAACGCGGCCGGATAGAGCCCGAAGCCGCCGATGTAGTCGGAGATCAGCCAGGCCAGGAAGGCCCGGCCGAGCATGGTGGCGGCCAGCGCGTAGCGGCGGCCGTGCCGGAAGTGGTCCAGCAGCGGGCCGACCACGGGGGCGAGCATGGCGAACGGGACCATGGTCACCAGCAGGTAGAGCGCGACCTTGTTGCGCGCCTCGCCGAGCGGGACGTCGAAGAAGATCGTGCCGGCAAGGCCGATGGCGATCAGCGTGTCCCCGGCGCAGGAGAGGGCGTGCAGGTCGAAGAGGCGGACCATGCCGACCTCGTTGCCGGCGCTGCGGGCCCGGGCCGTGCCGGCCCGCCGGGTCATCCACCGCCCGCCGTGCAGCGAGCCCCGGAGCAGCAGGCGGGTGGCGCGGATGCCGGTGCCGACGGTCCGCCCGAGGACGGACCGGCCGGAGCGGGAGGACAGCGGCATGTGTCCCATCCTCGCCCATCTGATCCACGCGCGCCGCATCACCCGGGGAGAACGACTCCGGGGAGTGCCTGTCGCCCGACCGCAGGCATGGGGAACAATGGTCCGGTGACCAGGCCCGCCTCCGCCCGCGCTCCCCGGCTCGACCAGGTGTGCGCCGCCGCCGTCGATGTGGCGCGCGCCGCCATCACCGAGGTGGACCCCGCCGACGTCGGCGATCACCTCCAAGCCGTCGCCGAGGGCGACCGGCTCGTCACCCACTACTTCGAGTGCCGCCTGGCCGGCTACCGGGGCTGGCGCTGGGCCGTCACGGTGACCCGGGCGCCGCGCAGCCGCACGGTCACGATCTGCGAGACGGTGCTGCTGCCGGGCGCCGACGCGCTGCTCGCCCCGGGCTGGCTGCCCTGGCAGGAGCGGCTCAAGCCGGGCGACCTGGGCCCCGGTGACCTGCTGCCCACCCCGGCGGACGACGAGCGGCTCGCCCCCGGCTACCTGCTCTCCGACGATCCGGCCGTGGAGGAGACCGCCTGGGAGCTGGGCCTCGGCCGGGCCCGGGTGCTGTCCCGCGAGGGTCGCACCGACGCGGCCCAGCGCTGGTACGACGGCGACCACGGCCCCAACGCCGCGATCTCGGTGGCCGCACCGGCCGCCGCCCGCTGCGGCACCTGCGGCTTCTACCTGCCGCTCGCCGGGGCGCTGCGGCAGTCCTTCGGCGCCTGCGGCAACTTCTACGCCCCCGACGACGGTCGGGTGGTCAGCGCCGACCACGGCTGCGGCGCCCACTCCGAGACGCTGATCGAGGCGGCGGAGAGCCCGGTGGACGAGCTGCCGACGGTCTACGACGACAGCGCCGTCGAGGCCATGTCGGTGAGCCGGGCCCCGGGCTCGGTGGAGGCGGCCGAGCCGGCGGAGCCGTACGGGCACCCCTGACCGTCAGCCCTGACGGGCGGTGGCTCCTCGGCGGCGGCGCCGGTTGGCGTCGTGCCGCATCATCACGGCCAGCCCGGGAAAGCCCCACAGGAACCCGGCCAGGCAGGTCCAGAGCCAGTTCTGGTGCCCGTGCGCGGTGAGCCAGTCACGGAAGAACAGCAGCAGCACCAGCCCGGCCACCGCCCACGCGACCAGCCCGGCGAGGGCGAACGGCACCATCGGCGGGTCGAGCGGCTCGGGCCGCGGCGGTTGCTCCTGGGGCACCCGCCCAGCGTACGCGATCGTCCTTCCCTGCCCGCGAGTGATCTGGGACGATGCGCGCGACAACCGGTCGATCGATATGTGAGGACCCGATGGCCATCGCGCCGCCGCCGGACCACGGCACCCCACCCGATCCCGCGCACCCGCGCAACGCCTTCGACCGCTTCTTCGAGATCTCCGCCCGCCGGTCGACGCCGGGCCGGGAGGTCCGGGGCGGGCTGGCCACGTTCTTCACGATGGCGTACATCGTGGTGTTGAACCCGCTGATCCTGGGCAGCGCGGTCGACGGCGACGGGCGCAAGCTCGCCATTCCAGCGCTGGCGGCGGCCACCGCGCTGGTCGCCGGCGTGATGACCATCCTGATGGGGGTGGTGGCCCGGTTCCCGATCGCGCTGGCCGCCGGGCTGGGCGTGAACGCGCTGGTCGCGTTCGAGATCGCGCCGCAGATGACCTGGGCGGACGCCATGGGTCTCGTGGTGATCGAGGGTGTGCTGATCGGCATCCTCGTGCTCACCGGGCTGCGTACGGCGGTGTTCCGCTCGGTACCGACCCAGCTCAAGACGGCGATCGGCGTCGGCATCGGCCTCTTCCTCACGATCATCGGCCTGGTCGACGCCGGCTTCGTGAGGCGCGTGCCCGACGCGGCGAACACCACGGTCCCGGTCGGGCTGGGCATCAGCGGCCGGATCGTCAGCTGGCCCCTGCTGGTCTTCGTGGTGGGCCTGCTGTTGACCCTGGTGCTGGTGGTACGCCGGGTCCGCGGCGCGATCCTCATCGGCATCCTGACCTCCACCGTGCTGGCGATCGTGGTGGAGACGGTCGGCAACATCGGGCCGTCCTTCGTCGACGGGAAGCCGAACCCCAAGGGCTGGGCGTTGAACGTGCCCGAGTTGCCGGCGAAGGTGGTGGACGTCCCCGACCTGTCGCTGCTCGGCAACTTCAACGTGCTGGACTCGTGGACCCGGGTCGGCTGGCTGGTCCCGTTGATGTTCGTCTTCACCCTGCTCATCACGGACTTCTTCGACACCATGGGCACGATGGTCGCCATCGGCCAGGAGGGCGACATGCTCGACGACCGGGGCACCCCGCCACGGGCCCGGGAGATCCTGCTGGTCGACTCGATCGCCGCCGCGGCGGGTGGCGCGGCCTCGGTGTCGAGCAACACGTCGTACATCGAGAGTGCCGCCGGTGTCGCGGAGGGCGCCCGGACCGGGGTGGCCAACCTGGTCACCGGCGGCCTGTTCCTGCTGGCCATGTTCCTGGCGCCGCTGGCGGTGGTGGTGCCCTTCGAGGCCGCGTCGACGGCGCTCGTGGTGGTCGGCTTCCTCATGATGACGGCGGTCCGCACGATCGACTGGACCGACTACGAGATCGCCATCCCGGCGTTCCTCACGATCGTGCTGATGCCGTTCACCTACTCGATCTCGAACGGGATCGGCGCCGGGGTGATCACCTTCGTGCTGCTGAAGCTGGCGAAGGGCCGGTTCCGCGAGGTCCACCCCCTGCTGTACGGGGTGGCCGCGCTGTTCGTCCTCTACTTCCTGCGCGGGCCGATCGAGTCCGTGGTCCTCTGACCCCTCTGGTGAGCCTGGTCATATCGCATGTCGTTAGCCAGGCTCATTAGTTAAGCTAACTAACGTGACGGAGCGGACGGTGACGGCGAAACGCGTGCCACCGGCGCAGCTGGCCCCTCAGCTGCGTGATGCGATCACTCGACTCAACCGGCGGGTCCGACAGGCCCGGCCGGTCGGCGACCTCACGGTCACTCAGCTCTCGGCGCTCACCAGCCTCAGGCTGGCAGGCGCCCTGACACCCCGGGAGCTGGCCGACATCGAGCGGGTGCAGCCGCCGACGATGACGAAGATCGTCGCGAAGCTGGAGGAGCGCGGCCTTGTGCAGCGCACCCCCCATCCGACCGACGGACGGCAGGTCATCCTGGCGGCGACCGAGGGAGGACAGGCCGTGCTCGACCAGTTCGAGCGGGCCCGCAACGAGTGGCTGGCCAGCCGGCTGGCCGCCCTGACCGAGGAGGAACGCGACACGCTGCGGCGTGCCGCCGACATTCTTCAGGGCATCGCTCGCGCCTGAGTGGGTACCCGCGTCCTGCGGTCCGCTTCGTCCGTTGTGGATGAGGCGTACATGATCGCGAGGAGGCGCACCTAGAGTGCAGGCCAAGCTGAGCACGATGTTCCAGTCCCTACGAGTCCGTAACTACCGACTCTTCGCCACCGGGCAGCTGATCAAACTGATCGGCGTCTGGATGATGTTCATCGCCCAGGACTGGCTCGTCCTCGAGCTCAGCGACAACTCGGCGACCGCGCTCGGTGTGGTCACCGCGATGCAGTTCACCCCCGTCCTCCTGCTGACCCTGCTCTCCGGCCGCCTCGCCGACCGCTACGACAAGCGGCTGCTGCTCTTCGTCGCCAACGCGTTCTGGACCGTGCTGGCGCTGGTGATGAGCATCCTGGTGGTCACCGGGCTCGTGCAGCTCTGGCACGTCTTCGCGTTCGCCGCCCTGCTCGGCGTCGCCAACGCCGTGGAGACCCCGGTCCGGCAGGCGTTCGTCTCCGAACTGGTCGGCGTGCCGCTGCTGCCGAACGCGCTCTCGCTCAACGCGGCCACCTTCAACTCGGCCCGGATCGTCGGCCCGGCCGTCGCCGGCCTGGCCATCGCCGCCTTCGACGTCGGCCCGGTCTTCATGTTCAGCGCGCTCAGCTCGATCGCCCCGCTGGTCAACGTGGTCCGGATGCGCGCCGCGGACCTGCACCGCAAGGATCTGCCGCCGGCCGGCCAGCGCGACCAGGCCAAGGTCGTGGACGGGCTCCGGTACGTCGCGCGGCGTCCCGATCTCCTGCTGCCGATGTTCGTCATGTCGGTGGTCGGGATGAGCCTGTTCAACTTCCAGCTCACCCTCGCCGCGCTGGCCAAGACCGTGTTCCACACCGGCGCCGCCTCGTTCGGCCTGTTCAGCACCGCGCTGGCGGTCGGCGCGCTCACCGGCGCCCTGTCCGGCACCGGGCGGCGCAGCCGGCCGTCGGTCTGGCTGGTGCTCGGCGCGGCGATCGGCTGCGCCAGCTTCGGCACCCTCGTCGGGCTCGCCCCGACGTACTGGCTGGTGGTGGCGCTGCTGCTGCCCACCGGGTTCTTCATGGTCTTCTTCGCCCAGGCCGCCAACCAGCGGGTCCAGCTCGGCGTCGACGCCGCCTTCCGGGGCCGGGTGATGGCGCTGTGGGTGCTCGTCTTCCTGGGCACCAACCCGGTGGGCGCGCCGCTCATCGGCTGGGTGGCCGAGACCTACGGGGCCGGCGCGAGCATCTGGATCGGTGGCCTCATCTCGCTGGCCGCCGCCCTGCTGGCGCTCACCTGGCAGCTGCGCCGCTCCGGCGCCCGGCTGCGGATGCGGGTGCTGCCCATGCCGCGCTTCTACGTGGTGTCGCCCGGGGCGGAGTGACCCGTCGACCGCCCGAAGGACCGGTTCCCGCCCGAGGGGACCGGTCCTTCCTCATTCATTCGCGTCCGGATCTCGCCAATCGGGTGGCGGGCGGTGACGGTGGGGCATAGCGTCGATACGTGGGAGTGGGACGAGGACTGCTGCTGATACTGGCGATTCTCGCCGTCTGCTGCCTGCCGGCCCTCTTCGCGCTGGTCTTCTGCGCCGACGAGATCCTCGACCGGGTGGCCTGCGGCTGGGCCGAGTGGCGCGAACAGCGCCGGGAACGCCGCACCATCGCCCGGCTGGACCGGGCCATCGAGGCCGAGTCGCTCACCCGCGACATCGACCTCACCGAGTTCGACCGGGAGGACCGCCGCCCGCTGGAACAACTCGCCGTCGACCTGCGCCGCCTCGGCGGCCACCGGCTCGCCGCCGCCGACCGCTCGGTGGTGTGGCACGGCGCGGTCATCGACGCGTACGACGAGCGACTGCGGGCCGCCTGCGGGGCGCTCGGCATCGCCGAGCACCTGGCCGAGCTGGAAGGCGTCGACCGGGAGATCGAACGGGTACGCGTCGAGGGACTCCTGCACGCCGCCGGGCTCACCCTGCCCGCCGCCCGCCCCGGCCACCACCAGCGGCACCGCTGACCGGTGCGGCTCTTCGTCGCGGTCTACCCGCCGAAGCCGGCGGTCGACGACCTGAGCGCCCAGGTGGCCCGGCTGCGCACCGGGGCCGCCGCGGCCGCCGGCACCAACGTCCGGCTGGCCGACCCGGCCAACGCCCACCTCACCCTGGCCTTCCTCGGCGACACACCCGACGACCGGCTGGTCGACGTGGAGAGCGCGCTCGGCCTCGCCGCGCAGACGTTCCGGGACGCCCGGGGCAGCTCCCCGCGACTGCGGCTGGGCGGCGGGGGCAGCTTCGGGCGCGGCCGGTTCACGGTGCTCTGGGTGGACGTCCGCGGCGAGGTCGACGGGTTGCAGGTGCTCGCCCGGCTCATCCGGTCGGGGCTGCGCCGGGCCCGGCTGCCGCACGACGAGAAGCCGTTCCGGGCCCACCTCACCATCGCCCGCCCCGGCGACCGGATCGACCGCGCCGACGTGCTCGCCGACCGGGAGACCCTGCACGACTACCACGGTCCGGAGTGGAGCGCCGACGAGCTGGTCCTGGTGCGCAGCCACCCGGGCCCGCGCCCCACCTACGACCGTCTCGCCGCCTGGCCGGTCTGACCGGGTCGGCCGGAGCAGCCGGCCGACCCGGTCAGCGGATCACCAGGCCCAGGCCTCGGGGCCCGGGCCGCCGTTGCCGACCGGCGGGAAGAGCTCGTCGAGCTTCTCCAGCGTGGCCTCGTCGAGCCGTACGGCCAGCGCACCCAGGTTGCGGTCGAGCTGGTCCATGGTGCGCGGCCCGACGATGGGGGCGGTCACGCCCGGGCGGGAGAGCAGCCAGGCCAGCGCCACGTCCGCCGGGTCGTGACCGAGGTCGGCGCAGAGCTTCTCGTACGCCTCGATGGTCTGCCGGTGCTCGGCGAGCGCGTCGGCCGACCGGCCGGAGGCGCCGCGGGCCGCGCCGCCCTCGGCCATCTTGCGGATGACCCCGGAGAGCAGCCCGCCGTGCAGCGGCGACCAGGGGATGATGCCCAGCCCGTAGTGCTGCGCGGCCGGGACCACCTCCAGCTCGACGTGCCGGGTCATGAGATTGTAGATGCACTGCTCGGAGACGAGCCCGAGGAAGTTGCGGCGGCCGGCCGCGGCCTGCGCCTGTGCGATGTGCCAGCCGGCGAAGTTGGACGAGCCGACGTAGAGCACCTTGCCCTGGGCGACCAGGGTCTCCATGGCCTGCCAGATCTCCTCCCACGGCGTGGTCCGGGAGATGTGGTGCATCTGGTAGAGGTCGATGGTGTCGGTCTGGAGCCGGCGCAGCGAGTCCTCGCAGGCCCGGATGATGTGCCGGGCGCTCAGGCCCTGCTCGTTGGGCCACTCGCCCATCTTGCCGTAGACCTTGGTGGCCAGGACAACCTTGTCGCGGCGCCCGCCGCCCTGGGCGAACCAGCGGCCGATGATCTGCTCGGTGACGCCCTCACCGGTCTTCCAGCCGTAGACGTTGGCGGTGTCGAAGAAGTTGATCCCGTGTTCGAGCGCCCGGTCCATGATGGCGAAGCTGTCCGGCTCGTCGGTCTGCGGCCCGAAGTTCATGGTGCCGAGGCAGAGCCGGCTCACCGACAGGCCGGTGCGTCCCAGGTTCGTGTACTCCATGGGTCCACCCTGGCACGCAGGCACTTAGAGTGCCTCACGCAAACCCAGGGTGGACCGTCGGTCAGGAGGACTCGCGGGCCGCCGGGCCGGTGCCGAAGAGGACGTCGTCCCAGCTCGGCAGGCGCTTGCGCGGCTTGCCACCGGCCTCGGTGGACTCGGTGCCGGTGCCGCCGGTCGCCGCCGCGGGGCCCGTGCGCCGGGGCCGGAGCACGGCCAGCGACGGCACGGCCGGGATCTCCTTCGGCGCGTCCGAGTCGTCGTCGAACGCGGAGCCCTGGCCGCCGCCGAGCAGCGCGGCAGCGCCCCCGGTGACCGCCCGCTGGCGGGGGGCGTCGGACCCGGCCAGCGCGGCCGGGGAGCGGGTGTCCAGACCGCGACCGGACGTGCCGCCGAGCGGCCGGTCCAGCGAGGCGAGCAGCGCGTCCCGGCCGGCGCGGATCGGGTCCCGCCCCGGGCGGGCGTGCTCGGCGGGCGACGGCAGGCCGTGCCCACCCCGGCTCGGCTCGCCGCGCGACGGGCCGGGCAGCGCGTGGCCGCCCCGCTCGGGCGCCGGCTCCTGGCCGAGGATCGGCGTGGGACGCTCGGCGCACAGGTATTGCGCCATGTCGTCGTGCGGCGCGACGTTCTGCCGGAGCTTGTCGAGATCCCAGACCGCCTGCGCGGTCGCCTTGCCGGACGGCCAGGTGGCGATGATCCGCCAGGTGCCGTCGTCGCGCCGGTAGGCGTCCCAGGAGATCTTCTCGGTGTCGATCCCGTGCTGGGCCAGCCGGCCGTTGACCACCTCGGCCAGCGGGGTGGGCTTCTCGGCGCCCTTGAGCCGGGTGCGCCGGGCGTGCTGGGCGAGCATGGCCCGCTCCTGGAGCACCGGGCCCGCGTAGCGCAGGACGCGGTCGACCGGAACGCCGGCGATCCGGGCGACGTCCTCGGCGGACTCGCCGGAGCGGATCCGGGCCTGGATGTCCCGCGGGGAGAGCGACGGGGTCGGGTCGGCGGCGCTCGGCACGACCGCGAGTGGGGCCGCGCCCGGCTCGGCGTGCAGCGCCGAGGCGATGCGCTCGTCGATGGGCAGGGCGAGCAGGCGCCCGACCTCGTCGGCGAGCACCAGAGCCTGGCCGTCCTCCGAGAGGGCGACGAAGCGTACTGGGCGCATGGGCTTGCCTCCGTCCCGCTTCGCTGGCCGTCACGCCACGAGCCGGCCACCCGGGCGTCTCGAACCACCGTACGCTCATCTACCCGAAGGTGGGGGATGCGACACCCCGGCATGTTGCGACTGAGCTGCGGCGATGATCACGGTGGGTGGTCGCCGGAGCCCCGACGACCACCCACCGTCACGACACGGTCAGAGTCGCTCGACCACGTAGTCGATGGACGCGGTGAGCGCCTCCACGTCGGCCGGCTCGACGGCCGGGAAGAGCGCGACGCGGAGCTGGTTGCGGCCGAGCTTCCGGTAGGGCTCGGTGTCCACGATGCCGTTGGCGCGCAGCACCTTGGCGATCGCCGAGGCGTCCACCCCGTCGGCGAAGTCGACGGTGGCGACCACGTTGGAGCGCAGCGCCGGGTCGGTCACGAACGGGGTGGCGAACGAAGAGCGCTCCGCCCAGCCGTAGACGATGCCGGCGCTCTCGGCGGTGCGCTTGGCCGCCCAGGCCAGCCCGCCCTGCGAGTTCATCCAGTCGGTCTGCTCGGCGGCCAGGAAGATGGTGGCCAGCGCCGGGGTGTTGTAGGTCTGCTCCAGCCGCGAGTTGTCGATCGCGGTGACCAGGTCGAGGAAGGCCGGGATGTAGCGGCCCGACTCCTTGATCTCGGTGGCCCGGGCGAGCGCGGCCGGCGACATGAGCGCCAGCCAGAGGCCGCCGTCGGAGCCGAAGCACTTCTGCGGAGCGAAGTAGTAGACGTCGGTCTCGCCGACGTTGACCTCCAGGCCGCCGGCGCCGGAGGTGGCGTCGACCAGCAGCAGCGAGCCCTCGTCGGCGCCCGGCACCCGGCTGATCGGCACCGCCACGCCGGTGGAGGTCTCGTTGTGCGGGGTGGCGTAGACGTCCACGCCCGCCTCGGCGACCAGGGTCGGCGCGCTGCCCGCCTCGGACTTGCGCACGGTCGGCTCGCCCAGGAACGGCGCGTCCTTGACCGACTTGGCGAACTTGGCGCCGAACTCGCCGAAGCTGGCGAACTGGGCCCGGTCGCGGACCAGGCCGAAGGTGGCGACCTCCCAGAAGGCCGTGGTGCCGCCGTTGCCCAGCACCACCTCGTAGCCCTCGGGGACGGAGAAGAACTCGGCGATGCCGCGGCGCAGCCGGGCCACCTGGTCCCGGACCGTCTTCTGGCGGTGCGAGGTGCCCAGGTAACTGGTGGCGACGTCGGCGAGAGCGGAGACCGCCGCGGGCCGGACCTTGGACGGGCCGCAGCCGAAGCGGCCGTCGGCGGGCCTGATGTCGTCGGGAATCCGGATGGTCGGTACGTCAGCCACGGTCTTCTCGATCCTTCCGCGTGGGCGAGTGGGCCCTGTCAGCGGGGCGCGGAACGACGGCGGCCACGCGCGGGCGCGCGGCGGAGCCGGGTCCGAGCCCGGTCCGGCGGCACTGCCGGCCTTCATCCTCGCACCCGCGCCGCCCGCCCCGGCGGCTGGTCCCACCCCCGGAGCTGAGGGATGCGCCACACGGCCAGGGCCCGGTCCGCGACGGACCGGGCCCTGGCGAGGGGTACGCGGGGAGGATCAGACGCCGTGCGGGATGGCGTCCCAGCCCTCGACCTGCTGCGGCTTGCGGCTGCCCGGGCCGATGTAGCGGGCCGACGGGCGGACCAGCCGCTGGAGCTTCTTCTGCTCCAGGATGTGCGCGGACCAACCGCCCATCCGGGCACAGGTGAACATCGAGGTGAACATGTGCGCCGGCACCTCGGCGAAGTCCAGCACCACGGCCGACCAGAACTCGACGTTGGTGGCGAGCACCCGGTCCGGGCGGCGGGCCTGCAGCTCGGCCAGGGCGGCCTTCTCCAGCGCCTCGGCGATCTCGAAGCGCGGCGCGCCCAGCTCCTTGGCGGTGCGGCGGAGCACCCGGGCGCGCGGGTCCTCGGCGCGGTAGACCCGGTGGCCGAAGCCCATGAGCCGCTCGCCCCGGTCGAGGACGCCCTTGACGTAGCCCTCGGCGTCGCCGCTGCGCTCGACGGCCTCCAGCATGCTGAGCACCCGGGACGGCGCGCCGCCGTGCAACGGGCCGGAGAGCGCGCCGATGCCGGAGGAGATGCAGGCCGCGGCGTCGGCGCCGGTGGAGGCGACGATCCGGGTGGTGAAGGTGGAGGCGTTCAGGCCGTGCTCGGCGGCCGAGATGAAGTAGGCGTCGACGGCCTTGACGTGCCGCGGGTCGGGCTCACCCCGCCAGCGCTTCATGAACCGCTCGACGATCGTCTCCGCCTTGTCGATCTCCTTCTGCGGCACGGCCGGCAGGCCGAGGCCGCGGGCGGACTGGGCGACGAAGGACAGGGCGGTGACCGACACCCGGGCCAGGTCCTCGCGAGCCTGCTCGTCGGAGATGTCGAGGAGCTGGTTGAGCCCCCAGTACGGGGCCAGCATGGCGACCGCGGACTGCACGTCGACGCGGATGTCGCCGGAGTGCACCGGCACCGGGAACGGCTCGGCCGGCGGCAGGCCCGGGCCGAAGCGCCCGTCGACCAGCAGCGCCCAGACGTTGCCGAAGGAGACCTGACCGATCAGATCCTCGATGTCCACGCCGCGGTAGCGCAGCGCGCCACCCTCGCGGTCCGGTTCGGCGATCTGGGTCTCGAAGGCTACGACGCCCTCCAGGCCCGGTTTGAAGTCGGCCATGTCGTCTCCTGGCTTCCGGCGGTGGTGGTTGCCGCGCGGGCTGACGGACCCGCGGCTTTGGGCGACCCTCAGGGGGTGTGTTCGGAACATCTTGCCTGCTCGGTAACCGGCTCCGCGACCCGCGGCGAGTGTGCGCCACATGACATCCCCGCCGGTGGACAAGCTCACGGGCTGGAGAAGACTGGACGCCGGGGCCTGGCCAGCGTCGGGGGACGCCGGCATCTCCGGGAGAGGGACGACGAGAGTGACGGGCGACACACCTGCCCCGGCCGGCATGCGTAACGAGTACGCCGCCGACCTGGGCCTTTCCGAATCGGATCTCGCGCCGGACTGGCACACGCAGTTCGCCCGCTGGTTCGCCGACGCGGTGGCGCATCCGCTGCCCGAACCGAACGCCATGGTCGTCGGCACCGCCGACGCCGACGGGCGGCCGAGTGGCCGCACCGTGCTGCTCAAGGGGTACGACCCGGACGGGTTCGTCTTCTACACCAACTACGGCTCCCGCAAGGGCGGCGAGGCGACCGCCAACCCGTGGGCCAGCCTGGTCTTCCCCTGGTTCCCGATGCACCGGCAGGTGACGGTCACCGGTCGGGTGAGCCGGGTCGACCGGGCCGAGACCGAGGCGTACTTCGCCGCCCGGCCGCGCGGCTCCCAGCTCGGGGCCTGGGCCAGCACCCAGTCCCGGGTGGTGCCGGACCGGGCGGCGCTGGACGCGGCGTACCGGGCGGCTGCCGAGCGCTTCGCCGGCGTGGACGAGATCCCCGCGCCGCCGCACTGGGGCGGGCTCCGGGTGCGGCCGGAGACGGTGGAGTTCTGGCAGGGCCGGGCCAGCCGGCTGCACGACCGGCTGCGGTTCCGGCTAACCGGGGACGGCGCCTGGGTCACCGAGCGGCTGGCCCCGTGACGGGGGTGAAGGAGGCCCGGCCGCGCGGGGCGCGCCGCTGGGCCATCGACCTGCGTCCGCTGGGCGTGCCCGCGTACCGCCGGGTGTGGCTCGGCAACGCCGTGGCGATGTTCGGCTTCCAGTTCACCGCCGTGGCGGTGCCGGTGGAGATGTTCGACCTGACCGGCGGCTCGTTCTGGGTCGGCCTGCTCGGGATCGCCGGCTTCCTGCCGCTGCTGGTCTTCGGGCTGTGGGGCGGGGCGGTCGCCGACGCCCGGGACCGGCGGCGGGTGCTGCTGGGCGGGGGCGCCCTGCTCTGGGCGTCGACGCTGGCGCTGCTGCTCCAGTCGCTGCTGCGGGTGGGCAGCCCGGTGCTGCTGCTGGTCCTGGTCGCGGTGCAGTCGATCGCGTTCGCGGTCACGTCGCCGACCCGCAGCGCGATCCTGCCCCGCCTGGTGCCGGCCGAACTGGTGCCGGCGGCCAGCACGCTGAACTTCACCACGTTCACCGCGACCTCGGTCTTCGGGCCGCTCGCCGCCGGCCTGATCTTCGCCACCTGGCACACCGACATGGGGCTGCCGATCGCGTACGGGGTCGACGGGCTGCTGTTCACCGTGTCGCTCTGGGCCACCCTGCGGCTGCCGGCCATGCCGCCCGAGCCGGACCCGGACGGCGACGGCACGCCGCGCAGGGCGGGGCTGGCCAGCATCGTCGACGGGCTCCGCTACCTGGCCACCACGCCGGTGCTGCTGCTCTCCTTCGCCATCGACCTGATCGCCATGATCCTGGCCATGCCCCGGGCGCTCTTCCCCGAGCTGGCGCACGAGCGCTTCGGCGGCGGGGCGGCGGTCGGCTGGCTCTACAGCGCCATCGCCATCGGCGCGATGCTGGGCGGCCTCACCTCGGGCTGGATCGGCCGGGTGCGCCGGCAGGGGGTCGTGCTCGTGGTGGCCGTGGTCGGCTGGGGTGTGGCGATCGCCGCGGCCGGGCTGGCCCGCCAGCTCTGGCTGGTGGTGATGCTGCTCGGCCTGGCGGGCGCCGCCGACCTGGTGAGCGCGACCCTGCGCCAGTCGATGCTGCTGATCTACGCGCCGGACCGGATGCGCGGCCGGCTCCAGGGCGTCAACACGGTGGTGGTCGCCGGTGGCCCGCGCCTGGGCGACCTGCGGGCGGGCGCGATGGCCGCCGCGTCCGGCACGACCATCGCCATGGTGGGCGGCGGCCTCGCCTCGGCCGTGCTCGCGGTGCTGCTGGTGGCGGTCTTCCCGGCCCTGCTCCGCTACCGGGCCGACGGGACGGGCGAGCGGACCTGACCGGGGGCCCGGTGCGGGCCGCCGCTCCGGGCCGGACCGGCCGCACGCTGGGACGTTGCCGGGCGGGCTGAGCGCCGGGTGGGTGCGACGGACTAAGGTCGCCGGCATGGAGACCGACGAACGCCCGTCCCCGTCCGGAGCACAGTGGACCATCGCGGCCGGCGGCCACGAGGCCGTCGTGGTCGAGGTGGGCGGTGGCCTGCGGACCTACCGCCACGACGGGATCGACTACCTCGACGGGTACGAGGCGGACGAGCTGGCCCCCGGGTCGGCCGGTCACGTGCTGGCGCCCTGGCCGAACCGGATCCGGGACGGCGTCTACACCTTCGGCGACCGGTCGTTGCAGCTCGACCTGACCGAGCCGGCCCGGCACAACGCCATCCACGGGCTGGTCAACTGGGTGCGGTGGCAGCTCGTGGAGCAGTCGCCGGAGAGCGTGACGATCGGCTACGAGCTGCCGCCCAGCCCCGGCTACCCGTGGGCGCTGCGGTTGCGGAGCCGGTGGAGCGTCGGGGCGGACGGGCTGCGCGCCGACCACGAGGTCACCAACCTGTCCGCCGAGCCGGCCCCGTTCGGCTTCTCCGTGCACCCCTACCTGCAACTGCCGAAGGTCGGCGTGAACGAGCTGACCATGCGGGTGCCCGGGCGGACGCGGGTGCTGCTGGACAACCGGCTGCTGCCGGTGGCCGCGACCGAGGTGGCCGGCTCCGAGTACGACTACACCGAGCCCCGCGCGATCGGGGACGCGGTGCTCGACCTGGCCTTCGGTGACGTGGTGCGGAACGCCGACGGCGGCTCGTCGGTGACCCTGGCCGCCCCGGACGGTTCGGCGGCGGTGCACATCTGGGCCGACGGCGAGTTCGGCTGGTGGCAGGTCTTCACCGGGGACACCCTCACCGGGGAGCGGCACCGGCGGTCGGTGGCGGTCGAGCCGATGACCTGCCCGGCCGACGCGTTCCGCTCGGGCAAGGACCTGATCACGCTGGCCCCCGGGCAGACCTGGCGGGGCACCTGGGGCATCCGGCCCGGGGTGTGAGCGTGGAGTTCGCCGAGGTCGTCCGGCGTCGCCGGATGGTCCGCAACTACGACCCGGACCGCCCGGTCCCGGCCGACGTGGTGGACCGGCTGCTCGACCACGCCGTCCGGGCTCCGTCGGCCGGGTTCGCGCAGGGCTGGGGTTTCCTGGTGCTGGAGGAGCCGGCGGACCGGGAGCGGTTCTGGGCGGCGGCCACCCCGGGCGGCGGCGGCCGGGAACGCTGGCTGGCCGGGATGCGCACGGCCCCGCTCATCGTGGTGCCGCACGCCAACCGTTCCGCGTACCTCGACCGCTATGCCGAGCCGGACAAGGGCTGGGGGGACCGCTCCGAGGACCGCTGGCCGGTGCCCTACTGGTACGTCGACACCGGCTTCGCGGCCCTGCTCATGCTGCTCACCGCCGTGGACGAGGGGCTGGGCGCCTGCTTCTTCGGCATCCCGCCGCAGCGGATCGGGGCGTACCGGGAGGCGTTCGGCGTGCCGGCGGAGTACCACCCGATCGGTGCGGTCACGGTAGGTTACCGAGCACCCGACCACCGGTCACCGTCGCTGCGGCGCGGTCGCCGGCCGGTGGACGAGGTGGTCCGGCGGGGCCGCTGGAGCTGAGCGTGGTTCAGCGCGTCCGGCCCGGGTATCGGCGGTAGCGAAACCGACATGAGGGAGTAAAACGCGGTGTGGCAGGTGCGGCTAGGCTGGCACCGACATCATCAGCCCGGCCGGGGGGAGGGGAGCGTGCCGTGATCTTCAGGGCGGTCCGGGACGGGCGTCCCTACCCGGAGCACAACCTCACGCTCAAGCAGTGGGCCGAGATCCCGCCGCGCCCGCTGCGGCTGGACCAGCTCATCACCACGAAGCGGGAGCTGGCGCTCGACAAGCTCCTCGCCGAGGACTCCACCTTCTACGGCGACCTCTTCCCGCACGTGGTGCAGTGGAACGGCGGCCTCTACCTGGAGGACGGCCTGCACCGGGCGCTGCGCGCGGCGCTCCAGCAGCGCAACCAGATCCACGCCCGGGTGCTGGTGCTGGGCGGTCAGCCCGAATGACGCGCCCCTGAGTCTTCGTTAAGGTGACGCCATGACCCCTCTCGACCTGCTGGACATCGACGCGTCGCTGGGCGAGGAGGAGCGGCAGATTCGCGCCGTGGTGCGCCAGCTCGTCGACGACCGGGTCCGCCCGCACGTCGCCGGCTGGTACGAGGACGGCCACGTCCCGGCCCGCGAGCTGGCCCGCGAGTTCGGCAAGCTCGGCCTGCTCGGCATGCACCTCACCGGCTACGGCTGCGCCGGCGCGTCGGCCGTCGCGTACGGGCTGGCCTGCCTGGAGCTGGAGGCGGGCGACTCCGGCCTCCGCTCGCTGGTGTCGGTGCAGGGTTCGCTGGCCATGTACGCCATCTGGCGCTACGGCAGCGAGGAGCAGAAGCAGCGGTGGCTGCCCGCCATGGCGAGCGGCGAGGCGATCGGCTGCTTCGGGCTGACCGAGCCGGACCACGGCTCCGACCCGGCCTCGATGGCCACCCGCGCCCGCCGCGACGGCGACGACTGGATCCTCACCGGCAGCAAGATGTGGATCACCAACGCGCCGATCGCCGACGTCGGGGTGATCTGGGCCCGCACCGACGAGGGTGTGCGCGGCTTCGCCGTACCCATGGACACGCCCGGGGTGACGGCGCGGGAGATCCGGCACAAGATGTCGCTGCGCGCGTCGCTGACCGGCGAGATCGCCCTCGACGACGTGCGGCTGCCGGCGGACGCCCGGCTGCCCGAGGCGATCGGGCTCAAGGCGCCGCTGAGCTGCCTCACCGAGGCGCGGCACGGCATCGTCTGGGGCGCGCTCGGCGCGGCGCGGGACTGCCTGGAGACGGCGCTGTCCTACGCGACCACCCGCACCCAGTTCGGCCGGCCGCTGGCCGGCTTCCAGCTCACCCAGGCCAAGCTCGCCGACATGGCCGTCGAGTGGAACAAGGGGCTGCTGCTGGCCCTGCACCTGGGGCGGCTGGCCGACGCCGGGAGGCTGCGCCCCGACCAGGTCAGCGTGGGCAAGCTGAACAACGTCCGGGAGGCCCTGGCCATCGCCCGGGAGTGCCGGACCATCCTGGGCGCGAACGGGGTCTCGGGTGAATACCCGGTCATGCGGCACGCCAACAACCTGGAGAGCGTGCTGACCTACGAGGGCACCTCGGAGATCCACCAGCTGGTGATCGGGCAGCGGCTGACCGGGCTTTCCGCGTTCGCCTGAGCTGCGAACTCACCCGATCGGGTCGCTCGGCGAGCGACTGTCGCACGGTGGCCGTACCGTCATTCTCAGTCGATGTGTCTGACGAGGACGGTGAGGGGCGATGGCCCGCGACGGTGACATCAACGAGCCCACCAGGGAGTTCCCGGAATACCCGACCGGCGAGTCCCTCCGGGCCCGGTCGGACGTGCCGTCCGACCCGCGGCCCGGCGCCCCGGCGTCGTCCGGCGGCCCGGTGCGCGGCCTGCTCTGGGTGCTCGGCGCGGCCGCGCTGGCCGTGGTGGTGCTGCTCGGCGTGCAGGCGACCGGCCTGCTGCCGGACTTCCGCAACCCGTTCGCCAAGGAGCAGACCGACCGCAGCCAGCCGCCGCTGCTCAAGTCGATCCGCGACCTGAGCCGCTACGTGGCCGCCGAGGGCAACTTCCAGGTGGTCGTGGACGTGCAGAAGGACCGGCGCAACGTGCCCGACTTCCTGCTCAACGAGCGCACGCTCTTCGTGGGGGCGGGCCGCATCGAGGCGTACGTCGACTTCGCGAAGATCGCCGACGGGGCCGTGGTGGTCTCCGACGACGGCAAGTCCGTGGAGATCAAGCTGCCCGCGCCGCAGCTCGGCGAGACCGACCTCGACATGGACAAGAGCTACGTCTTCGCCGAGCAGCGCGGCCTGATCAACCGGCTGAACGACCTGGTCGGCGGCGACCCCAACCGGCAGCAGCAGGTCTACCAGCTCGCCGAGGACCGGATCACCGCGGCGGCCCGCGACAGCGGGCTCACCGCCCGGGCCGAGGAGAACACCCGCAAGATGCTGGAGGGGCTGCTCCGCTCCCTCGGCTATCAGAAGGTGACCGTCACCTACACGGCGCCCTGACGCCGGCGGCGCCCGCCCCGGGTGATCCCGGGGCGGGCGGCACGGTCAGTGGCGGGCGGCCAGGTAGCGGTCCTCGTTCGGCATGAGGACCCACAGGATCAGGTAGACGATCACCTGCGTGCCGGGCAGCAGCAGCGACAGCAGGAACAGCAGCCGGACCATGCCGGCCGACATGCCGAACCGCTGGGCCAGGCCGGCGCAGACGCCGGCGAACACGCGCCCCTGGCGGGGCCGGACCAGTTTGCGACTCATCGTCGAACTCCCACTTCTGCGGCGATCCGCCGCGCTGATTCCACGGTAGGAACGGACGCGCCTCCCGCCCTCGGTCCCGAGGAGGATCGGCGACCCGGGAACCCGTAGGTGCTTTACCCCCGCGGACCCCCGCCGACGCGCCCGGGTCGTGACGGCAGGGAGACGGGTGGAGGCGCAGGCTGGGGTCCGCG
>NZ_WBKT01000107.1 GCF_008868175.1 Micromonospora sp. AMSO31t | reverse complement strand
CGCCCGGCGCGGCGACCCGCTCGCCGGGCACCTCGCGGTGGACCGGTTCGCCGCCGCCGGGCACTCGGCGGGCGGCTTCACCACGGCCGGCATGTTCACCTCCGGGCACTCCCCGCGGCTGCGCGCCGGCATCGTCATCGCCGGCGGCGGGCTGGCCGGCAGCTTCGCCGGCCCGGTGGCGCCCCTGCTCTTCGTGCACGGCGGCGCGGACCCGGTCGTGTCCGAGTCGGTCGGCCGGGCCGCGTACGCCCGCAGCCTCGGGCCGGCCGCCTTCCTGAGCCTCCCCGGGCAGGGCCACGGCGAGTACCTGACCCCGGGCCGCCCCGGGTTCGCGCAGGTCCTCGCCGCCACCACCGACTTCCTCCGGTGGACCCTCTACGACGACCGGCGCTCCCGGGACCGGCTGCCCGTCGACGCCCGCCTACCCGGCGTCACCACCCTCACGACGCGCGCCATGCCCGACTGAGCCCGGCGAACCGCGTGATCGACTCCGCCCCGGCGACCTGGCGGTGTCCGCCGGCCCCGGACCCCGCCACCTCGCCGAGCCGGAGTCGATCAACCCGCCACGCGGGGCGGCGCCGCCGGCCGGCGGGCGGGCGGTAGCGTTCGCGCGGGTGGACGGACTGGCCGGGCGGCAACTCGACGCGATCCGCGAGGTCGTCGCGCTGGCCGGCGCGGCCGGGGTCGCGGTGTGGCTGCGCGGCGGGTGGGCGATGGACTTCCACCTCGGCGCGGTGAGCCGGCCGCACGTGGACGTCGACTGGTACTGCTGGCGGCGCGACGCCGGCCCGCTGGCGGCCCGGCTCGGCGGGCAGGGCTGGGCTCCCGACCCCCGGATGCCGGTCGAGAAGCAGCTCGACCTCGTCCGGGGTGACGTCGAGTTGAGCTTCGCGTACCTGGACCGGGACCCGGCGGGTCGGGTGGTGGTCGGTGCCGGGCCGTGGACCGGCACGCCGCTGCCGGAGGGGATGCTGGACGGCCCGCCGGGCCGGATCGGCCCGCACACCGCCCCGGTGATCAGCGTTGCCGCCCAGATCGAGTTCAAGGAGATGTACCCGGTCTGGATGCCCGACCGGCCCCGCCGGGCGAAGGACGCCGCCGACCTGGCGCGGCTGCGCACCCGCCGGCCGAACAGCTGAGGACGCCGCCGACCCGGCCCGGCTGCGGCCGGGCCGAGGAGCCGCCGACCGGTTGAGGCGATCGCGTCACCCTGGGTGCGATGCCGGCCGGTCACCCGGGAGCGCGAGGCACAATCGTGTTCATGCGCCGTCGTCCTGCCGCCCTCGTCACCGCTGCCGCCCTGCTCAGCACGGGTCTGGCCGGCTGCTCGGGTGGGTCCGCCCCGGCCGGGCGACCCGCCCCCGACGCCCCGCCGAAGGCCACGACGCCCGCGCCGCGGGTGCCCGCCGGGCACGCCCCCACTGAGAGCTTCGCCGTCGGCGTACGCCAGTTGAAGCTGAACCGCGACGGCGACCGCCCGCTGCCGGTGACCCTCTGGTACCCGGCGCGGGGTGAGGCCGGTGGCACGCCGGAGCGGTCCGCGCCGGCGGCGGCCGGCCGGTTCCCGGTGGTGCTGTTCAGCCACGGGCTGGGCGGCCGGCCGGAGGACTACCAGGTGCTGCTGACCCGCTGGGCGGCGGCCGGGTTCGTGGTGGCCGCGCCGAAGTTCCCGCACACCGGCGCCGGTGGCGACGGCAACCCGCTCGACGTGCTCAACCAGCCGGCCGACGTGTCGTACGTGCTGACCCAGGTGCTCGCCCTCGACGGGAAGGCGGGTGACCCGCTGCGCGGCCGGCTGGACCCGGAGCGGGTGGCCGCGACCGGGCACAGCGCGGGCGGGGTGACCACGATCGGGCTGTTCACCGCGGGCCGGGACGAGCGCCTGGACGCCGGGATCGTCTTCGCCGGCACCGCGCTCGGCGTCGGCACCGCGTTCGCGGGGGCGGCGGCGCCGCAGCTGTTCGTGCACGGCGAGGCCGATGAGGTGGTGGGTTACGCCGCCGGCAAGGCGGTCTACGACGCGGTGCCGTGGCCGAAGGCGATGCTCAGCCTGCCCGACGGCGACCACGGGCGGGCCCTGCTCGGCGACGGCAAGGCGCTGCGGGTGGTCGCCGACACCACCGTCGAGTTCCTCCGCTGGACGCTGTACGGCGACGCGGCGGCGAAGAAGCGGCTCCCGGCCGACGCCGCCCGCGGCGGCGTGGCCACCCTGGACGACCATCTCTGACCGGTCGCCCAGGGTGGCGGCGCCGGTCAGGCGGTGTGGTCGACGACGACCTTGCCGAAGACGTCACCGGAGTGCAGGCGCGCGAACGCCTCCTCGATCCGGCTGAACGGCACCACGCTGTCCACCACCGGGCGCACCTCGTGCTCGGCGCAGAACGCCAGGAGCTGGGTCAGCTCGTCGGGGGTGCCCATCGAGGTGCCGAGGATCTCGAGCTGCATGGCGAAGACCCGGCGCAGGTTGACCTTGGGCTCGTGGCCGGCGGTGGCGCCGGAGACCACGATCCGGGCCATCGGGGCGGCCGACTTCAGCGAGTGGTCGAAGGTGGCCGCGCCGACCGTCTCGATCACCACGTCGACCCGCTCGGGCAGGCGGGCGCCGGGCTCCAACGCGGTCGCGCCCAGCTCGGTGATCCGCTCCCGCTTGGCGGCGTCGCGGCTGGTCGCGTACACCCGCTTGCCGAGCGCCAGGCCGAGCGCGACGGCCGCGGTGGCGACGCCCCCGCCGGCCCCCTGGACCAGCACGGACTCGCCGTCGCCGACCCGGCCCCGGGTGGTGAGCATCCGCCACGCGGTGAGCCAGGCCGTCGGCAGGCAGGCCGCGTCGGTCGCCGAGAGTCCGTCGGGCAGCGGCAGCAGGTTCACCCGGGGTACGGCCACCCGCTCGGCGAAGGTGCCGGCGAAGTGCTCGGAGAGGATCGAAACCCCGCGCGGGTCGCCCCGAGTGGGCACCACGGGGTAGACGACCACCTCGTTGCCGTCCGGGTCGGTGCCCACCGCGTCGCAGCCGAGGATCATGGGGAGCTGGTCGGCGCTGAGGCCCACCCCGCGCAGCGACCAGAGGTCGTGGTGGTTGAGCGAGCTGGCCCGGACCTGCACGGTGACCCAGTCGTCCTCCGGGTGGGTCGGCTCGGGGCGGTCGCCGACGGTGAGCGCGGCGAGCGGGTTGTCGGCGTCGAAGGCCGAGGCGAAGGCAGCACGCATGATCGGCACCGTAACAAGCTGAGCGCTCGTTCAGAAGGGGACCTTCCCCACAAAAGCCGTGCGGATGGTCCCCTTCCGCGACGTTCAGCGCCGGGCGACCCCGTCGCGGCGGGCCGCCTCGGCGACCGCCTCCGCCACCGCGGGGGCGACCCGCGGGTCGAGCGGGGACGGCACGATGGCCTCCGCCGTCAGCGACTCGGCCACCACGTTGGCGATGGCGTCGGCCGCGGCCACCTTCATCCCGTCGGTGATCCGGGTGGCCCGGGCGTCCAGCGCGCCCCGGAACACGCCGGGGAAGGCCAGCACGTTGTTGATCTGGTTGGGGTAGTCGCTGCGCCCGGTGGCCACGACGGCCACGTGCCGGGCGGCCACCTCGGGGTGCACTTCCGGGGTGGGGTTGGCCAGCGCGAAGACGATGCCGCCCGGGGCCATGCCGGCCACCGCCGCCTCCGGTATCTGCCCGCCGGAGACGCCGACCAGGACGTCCGCGCCGCGCAGCGCCTCGGTGATGTCGCCCTGCCGCCCCTCGGCGTTGGTCGTCTCGGCCAGCTCGGCCTTGGTCCCGGTCAGCTCGCGGTGCCGGCCGATGATGCCCTTGGAGTCGCAGACCACCACCTGGTCCGGGTTGACGCCCCCGGCGACCAGCATCTTCGTCACGGCCACGCCGGCGGCGCCGGCCCCGCTGACGGCCACCCGCAGGTCGCCCAGCTTGCGGTTGAGGAGGGTGGCGGCGTTGCGCAGGGCCGCCAGCACCACGATGGCGGTGCCGTGCTGGTCGTCGTGGAAGACCGGGATGGGAAGCGCCTCGTCCAGCCGGCGCTCCACCTCGAAGCAGCGCGGGGCGCTGATGTCCTCCAGGTTGATCCCGCCGAACGAGGGGGCGAGCGCCCGCACCGTCGCCACGATCTCGTCCACGTCCTGGGTGTCCAGGCAGACCGGGACGGCGTCCACGCCCGCGAACTGCTTGAACAGCACCGCCTTGCCCTCCATCACCGGCAGCGCGGCACGCGGGCCGATGTTGCCCAGGCCGAGTACGGCGGAACCGTCGGTGACCACGGCGACGGTGTGCGACACCCAGGTGTAGTCGTCGGCCAGGTCGGGGTCGGCGGCGATCGCCTCGCAGACCCGGGCCACACCCGGGGTGTACGCGAGGGAGAGGTCCTCCCGGCTGGTGAGCGGCACGGTCGAAGCGACGGCCATCTTGCCGCCGAGGTGCAGCCGGAAAACGGGATCAGCGGGGTCCGGGGTGGACGAAGACATTGGTGACTCCAGGATCTGTCGAGCAGACGGACCGGCCGGCTCGGCACGCGTGGTCAGCGGCCAGCGGGGCGGCGGTGCGGGGGGTCACCCGGGCACTTTCCGAGCATAGTCAGGCATGCCGCACCGGGGTGTGATCGGGGTCATATCCGACGCGGTCCGCCGGTGACCCGCCCGGGACGCGGCCAGTACCGGAGGACCACCCGGCCCCGCACGTCGGCCACCCCGTACGCCCGGGAGTCGTCGGTGACCAGGTCGTTGTCGCCGCGCAGCCACCAACCGCCGTCCTGCCGGCGAACCGCGCGCTTGACCACGAGCAGGTCGGGGCGGCTGCGGAAGACGGCCACCACCACGTCGCCGGGGCGCACCGGGCGGCCCCCGGTCCGCACCAGCACGGCGTCGCCGTGCCGCAGGGTCGGGGCCATGGAGGGGCCGGTGACGAGGACCGCCACGAGCGGCCCGCGCATCCGGTGATCCACCGCACCCATGGGGTTTCACCTCCCGCCCGCCGGGGAGCATCTCCAGGAGTAGTGTCGTCTTGGATCATCGCAAACATCCCATGGAGGACCCTGATGCGCCTTCCCCGCATCCTTACGCCCCGTGTGACCGCCAGTGCGCACTGCGACCTGCCGTGCGGCGTCTACGACCCGGCGCAGGCCCGGATCGAGGCCGAGTCGGTCAAAATGATCTGCGAGAAGTACCAGGCCAACACCGACCCGGAGTACCGCACGCGCGCCATCCTGATCAAGGAGCAGCGGGCGGACCTGGTCAAGCACCACCTGTGGGTGCTCTGGACCGACTACTTCAAGCCGCAGCACTTCGAGAAGTACCCGCACCTGCACCAGCTGTTCAACGAGACCACCAAGCTCGCCGGCTCGGCCGGCGCCAAGGGCAGCATGGACCCGGCGGTCGCCGACCAGCTGCTGCAGAAGATCGACGAGATCGCCAAGATCTTCTGGGAGACCAAGCAGGCGTGAGCCTGCCCGCCCAGGCACCGACGATCCGGCCGGCGCGTCCCGAGGACGTGCCGGCCGTCGTCGCGATGGTGCACGAACTCGCCGACTACGAACGCGCTCCCGAGCGGTGCCACCTCACCGAGGAACAGCTCACCGCGGCGCTTTTCGGCCCGGCGCCGGCCCTGTTCGGCCACGTCGCCGCGGATTCCGCCGACCAGCCGATCGGTTTCGCCCTCTGGTTCCTCAACTTCTCCACCTGGGAGGGCGTGCACGGCATCTACCTGGAGGACCTGTACGTCCAGCCGGCCGCCCGCGGCACCGGCGCGGGCCGGCTGCTGCTCGCGACCCTCGCCGCGATCTGCGTCGAGCGCGGCTACCGGCGGCTCGAATGGTGGATGATCAACTGGAATCCGGCCGGTCGCTTCTACGCCGCGATCGGCGCCGCCCCGATGGACGAGTGGGTGCCGTACCGGCTGGCCGGCAGCGCGCTGCACGATCTCGCGGCGCAGGCGGCGGCCGCCCCCACGCGGGCGGACGCCTGACCGGGTAGAGTCCCGCACCGGGGGGATGAGGCGTGACTCAACTGACCGGCCAGCCGATGACGGACGACGACATCGTGCACCTCACGGTGCCCGCCGACGGCGGCTACCTGGGGGTGCTGCGCACCGCCACCGCCGGTCTCGCGGCCCGGCTCCAGTTCGCCCTCGACGAGATCGAGGACCTGCGCATCGCCGTCGACGAGGCGTGCGCCATGCTGCTCGCCATCGCCACCCGCGACGCCGAGTTGGAGTGCCGCTTCGCGGTCACCGACGACGCGCTCACCGTCGAGGTGACCGTGCCGACCGTGCGGGGCGCCACGCTCCCCTCGGAGTCGTCCTTCGCCTGGAAGGTGCTCACCGCGCTGACCACGGCGGCGAGCGCCCGGGCCGCCGACGGCCGGGCCACCATCTCCCTGCTCACCCGCCGCGCCTCCGGCTACTGACCCTCCCGGCCGGCGCGGCGTCAGTCGAGGCCGAGCGCCCGGTTGGTCGGCGTGCTGACCAGCAGGCCGGTGACGCCGAGGCCGAGCGCCATCAGCGGCACGCCCAGCCAGCCCAGGCCGCCCTGGATCATGTACCAGCCGACCGGCAGCAGCATGAGCTGGAGCACGATGGCCGGGGCCCGGGCCCCGGCCCGGCGGCGGGCCAGCGCGGCGCCGAGCGCCCAGAGTGCGACCGCCCCGGCGACCGCGAACGCGGTCACCAGCAGCGCCGAGGTCAGGTCGGTGGTGCGCGCCGTCAGGTCGGACCAGATCAGCCACGCCGCAACCAGGCCGAGCGCCACCGCCTCGGCGCGCAGCAGGAGCACCGCCCAGCGGAGCGTGCCGGGGACCGGCCCGGAGTCGATCGTCACGCGCGACACGATACCCGTGGGTAGGCGCGGTACAGTGCCGCCCATGCGGGCCGTCCTGGTGGTCAATCCGAAGGCCACCACCACCAGCGAGCGCAGCCGGGACGTGCTGGTCCGGGCGTTGCGCAGCGAAGTCGACCTGTCGGTGCGGTACACCCGCCGGCGGGGTCACGCCATGGACCTGGCGCGGGAGGCCGCACAGGAGGGCGTCGACCTGGTGGTGACGCTCGGTGGCGACGGCACGGTCAACGAGGTGGTGAACGGCCTGATGGCCGCCGAGCCGCCGACCTTCCGCACCGGGGGGACCCTGGCGGAGCGGCTGCCGGCGCTGGCCACCGTCCCGGGCGGGTCGACCAACGTCTTCGCCCGGGCCCTGGGCCTGCCGAGGGAGTGGCCGGACGGGACCAGCATGATCCTGGAAGGGCTGCGGCTGGGCCGCTCCCGCACCATCGGGCTGGGCCGGGCGGACGACCGCTACTTCACCTTCTGCGCGGGCTTCGGCATCGACGCGGCCGTCATCCAGCGGGTCGAGCGGGCACGCAAGCGGGGCCGGGTGTCCACGCCGGCGCTCTACTTCCGCTCCACGGTGAGCCAGTACTTCCTCGCCTCGGACCGGCGCCATCCGTCGATCTCGCTGGAGCGCCCGGGGGAGGCGGCCGAGACCGACCTCGGGACGGTCATCATCCAGAACACCGCCCCGTGGACCTACCTGGGCGATCGGGAGATCAACCCGAACCCGGAGGCGTCGTTCGACCTCGGGCTGGACGTGCTCGCGATGCGGCAGCTCAAGGTGGCGAGCACGACACGCACGGTGACCCAGTTCTTCGCCCGGGAACCCGATCCGCACGGTCGGCAGGTGCTCCGGCTGCATGACGTGGCGGAGTTCACCCTGCTCTCGGCCCGTCCGCTGGCCTTCCAGCTCGACGGTGACTACCTCGGCGAGCGGGAAAAAGTCAGATTCGCATCCATCCCTGCCGCACTGAGAGTAATCTGCTAGGTCTCGGGTACTGCCGTCGGTTGACGCGGGCCACCGCAACCGCTTCGGGCGGAGGCCGCCACGCCGAGGGAAGGTGCCGGAAATGTCAGCAACGTCACGCAGACCGTACTATATTGATCCTCGACTGTGGCACGCCGGGTAACCAGAGCGCTCTGAAACCCGGACAAAAGGGTGGTGAGCCCGCTCACTGTTCGGAGTTTTTCCGAGCGCCACCCTTGACATCGCGACAGTTCGTGAAAGTATTCACAAGCGAAGTCGTGTTACCGGGACATTGCCTGGATATGCTCGGCAGGTTGAGCTTGTTCCAGCAGGCCCACGGGGTCGCAAGCCTGCTCACGCAGCGCCGAATTGATGGATGCTGACCGTCACTGATCGGCAATGCGGATGCATATAGGAATAGCAACGAAGCGTAATCTGGCCACCCATTTGAGAATGAGGAGTGTTGCCGCCATGGACTGGCGCCACGATGCCGTCTGCCGCGACGAGGACCCGGAGCTGTTCTTCCCGATCGGGACGTCCGGCCCGGCCCTCCTGCAGGTGGAGCAGGCCAAGGCCGTCTGCCGGCGCTGCCCGGTGACCGACCACTGCCTCCAGTGGGCGCTGGAGTCCGGTCAGGACGCCGGCGTCTGGGGCGGGATGAGCGAGGAGGAGCGCCGCGCGGTGAAGCGCCGCGGCGGGCTCCGGGTGCTGCGCGCTCACTCCGCCTGATTCGCACGCACGCGCACGCCCCGGCCGGATCCCGGCCGGGGCGTTCTGCTGTCCGCACACGATCCCCCGGCTACCCGGCCACCACCCCCGCTGATCATGATGGCGACCCGCGTCACACCGGGCTGCCGACCGGCACGGCGTCGACCCGGCGCAGCACCAGGTCGGCGAGTTCGGGCAGGTCGGTCAGCGGGTCGGCGACCGCCACGGCGCCGGCCCGCTCCGCCGACGCGCGGACCGCGTCGTGGAACAGGCCCGGGGCCAGGAAGTAGGCGGCCACGGCCACCCGGCGGGCACCCGCCGCGCGCAGCCGGGACACCGCGACACCGGCCCCCGGGGGCGCCGCCGAGGCGTACGACACCTGGCAGGGCACGCCCAGCTCGGCGCCCAGCGCGGCGGCGACCCGCCCCACCGAACCACGCGCGCGCGGATCCCGGGTGCCGGCCGCCGCCAGCACCACGCCGTCGAATCGGCCCGGCTGCGCCTCGGCCAGCCGCCGGCGCAGCCCCGCCAGCAGCCGGGCGTCCACCACCCCGTCCGCCGGCCCCAGCACGTCGGTCACCCGTACCTCGAGGTCCGCGCCCTGCGCCCGGGCCGCCGCCACCGCCGCCGGGACGTCGACCTTGCGGTGGTACGCGGCGGTCAGCAGCAACGGCACCAGCACGGCCCGGGAGTGGCCGGCGGCGGCCAGGTCCCGCAGCACCGCGGCGGGACCGGGGTCGGTGTGGTCCAGCCAGCTCGGCAGCACCGGGACGCCCGGACGGGCGGCCGCCACGGCCCGGGCCAGGGCCCGGGTCGCCGCCGCCGCCCGCGGATCCCGGCTGCCGTGCGCGACCAGCACCACCGGCGGCTCGGCGGTCAGGTGTGCAGGCCGCACTCGGTCTTCTCGAACATGGCCCAGCGGCCCGCCCGCGGGTCCTCCCCCGCCCGGGTGCGGCGGGTGCAGGGCCAGCAGCCGATCGAGCCGTAGCCGCGGGCGAACAGCTCGTTGACCGGGATGTCGTAGCGGGCCACGTAGGCGTCCACGTCCCGCTGGCTCCACGCCGCGATCGGGTTGACCTTGACCTTGCCGCGCCGCGCGTCGAAGGCCACCACCGGCGTGTTGGCCCGGGTCGGCGACTCGTCCCGGCGCAGCCCGGCGGCCCAGGCGTCGTAGCCGGTCAGCGCCCGCTCCAGCGGCTCCACCTTGCGCAGCTGGCAGCAGTCGTCCGGGGACTTGCTGAACAGCCGGGGGCCGTACTGGCCGTCCTGCTGCCCCACCGTCATCCGGGGCCGGATCGAGCGCACGGTCACCGGGAGCCGCCGGGCCACCTCGTCGCGGACCTTGAGCGTCTCCGGGAAGTGCAGGCCGGTGTCCAGGAAGACCACGTCGACCCCCGGGGCGACCCGGGAGACCAGGTGGGCGAGCACCCCGTCCGCCATCGAGCTGGTCACGCAGAACCGGTCGCCGAAGGTCTCGGCGGCCCAGCGGGCGATCTCCAGCGCGGGGGCGCCCTCCAGCTCCCGGCCGGCCCGCTCGGCGAGCGCGCGCAGCTCCTCCGGGTCGCGCCGGGCCGGGTCGGCCGAGGCCGGCCCGCCGATCCCGACCAGACCCAGGCCGGCGGCGGACGGCAGGGCGCTCATCGGTTCACCGCCCTGCTCAGCAGACCGGTGAACTTCACGGTGAAGACCCGCGTGCAGGCGTGGCACTCCCAGGCGCCGTGCCCGGCCTCGTGCGGTCGCAGGTCCTCCTCCCCGCAGTACGGGCAGTAGAGAGGCGCAGATCGGGCATCGCTCATCGCAATTCCTCCTCGTCGACCCTGATCACCCAGTTGGCGAAGCTCTCGCCCTCGCTCCGGCCGGCCAGGTAGCGGCGGGCCAGCCGTTCCACGTACTCCGGAAGCTCGTCGGCGGTGGTCTTCAGGCCGCGCAGCTTGCGGCCGAAGCCGGCGGTCTGCCCCGCGGCCATGCCCAGGCCACCGCCGAGGTGCACCTGGAAGCCCTCCACCTGCCGGCCGTCCGGGCCCACCACGAGCTGGCCCTTCAGTCCGATGTCGGCCACCTGCGTGCGGGCGCAGGCGTTCGGGCAGCCGTTGAGATGGATGGAGATGTCCGCGTCGAAGTCCCGCAGCCGCTCCTCCAGCCGGGCCACCAGCTCCTCGCCGCGCCGCTTCGTCTCGACGATGGCGAGCTTGCAGAACTCGATGCCGGTGCAGGCCATGGTGCCGCGCCGCCAGGCCGACGGCCGGGCCTCCAGGCCGATCCCGCGCAGCTCCGCCACCAGCGAGTCGGTCCGCTCCGGCGCCACGTCCAGCACGAGCAGCTTCTGGTACGGGGTGAGCCGCACCCGGCCGCTGCCGTGCGCCTCGGCCACGTCGGCGAGCCGGGCGAGCTGGGTGCCGGAGACCCGCCCCACCACCGGGGCGGCGCCCACGTAGTTGCCGCCGTCGCGCTGCGGGTGCACGCCGATGTGGTCGACCGGCTTCGCCGGCAGCGTCGCGGACGGGCCGTCGAGCAGCGCCCGGCCCAGGTACTCCTTCTCCAGCACCTCGCGGAACTTCGCCACGCCCCAGTCGGCGACCAGGAACTTCAGCCGCGCCCGGTTGCGCAGCCGGCGGTAGCCGTAGTCACGGAAGACGCCGACCACCCCGGCCCAGACGTCCGGCACCTCGGCCAGCGGCACCCAGACGCCGAGGCGCTTGGCCAGCATCGGGTTGGTGGACAGCCCGCCGCCCACCCAGACGTCGAAGCCGGGACCGTGGTCGGGGTGCTCGACACCGAGGAAGGCGATGTCGTTCGCCTCGTACGGGGTGTCGACCAGCCAGGAGATCGAGGTCTTGAACTTGCGGGGCAGGTTGGAGTACGCCTTGTCGCCGACGTACCGGCGGACGATCTCGTCGACGGCGGGCGTCGGGTCGAGCACCTCGTCCCGGGCGACCCCGGCGACCGGGCTGCCCAGCACGACCCGGGGGCAGTCGCCGCACGCCTCGGTGGTCTGCAGGCCGACCGCCTCCAGCCGGCGCCAGATCTCCGGCACGTCCTCGACCCGGATCCAGTGGTACTGGATGTTCTGCCGGTCGGTGATGTCGGCCGTGTCCCGGGCGAACTCCCGGGAGATGTCCGCGACGACCCGGAGCTGGGCCAGGCTCAGCTCACCGCCGTCCACCCGCACCCGGAGCATGAAGAACTCGTCCTCGAGCTCGTGCGGCTCCAGCACGGCCGTGCGCCCGCCGTCGATGCCCGCCCTGCGCTGGGTGTAGAGGCCCCACCAGCGGAACCGGCCGCGCAGGTCCTGCGGGTCGATCGAGGCGAAGCCCCGGTGCGCGTAGATGTTCTCGATCCGGGCCCGCACGTTCAGCGGGTCGTCGTCCTTCTTGATCCGCTCGTTGGGGTTGAGCGGCTCGCGGTGCCCGAGCGCCCACTGGCCCTCACCACGCGGCCGGCGGGGGGCCCGCGCGGCCGGTGCCGGGGCGTCGGGCCGGGTCGTGGTGGTGCTGCTGACCGCCATCGCGGCGTCCTCCGATGTCTGCTGTGCCTGAAAGCGCGGACGCGGCGGCCGGCCCTGGATGAGGGCCGAGGACGGCGATGTCGATGACGGCCGGCGCGGAACGCGCCCGAGACGGATGGGTCGGGCGTCGTCAGTGGGCCGGACAGATCGCGCTGCGGACACGGCCGTAATCGACGTGGCGACGGGCCACGAAGCGGCGGATGACAGCGGCGGTCATAGGCCACATGCTCCCACAGCCGTCGATGACCGGCCAATGACCGAGTGTGTGATCCCACATCACGGGCACCAGCCGGGCTGTGCCGGGTGGTACCGTCCGCCGCCTTTCATCATCAACTTTGGAGATTGCCGTGACGCAGCAGCCCGTCGAGGCTCCCGCCACCGTAGGCCGACCGCGAAGCAGCCGTCGGCCGGTCCTCCTCGCCGTGCTGATCGGCTTCCTCGTGCTCGCCGCCGGCGGCGTGCTGGCATACCGCCTGGTCGGCACGACGGATGACGACCCGGGCGTGACGGCCTGCCGCTCGGCCGACGTGGTGGTCCGCGCCGACCGGGGTGAGCGGGTGGACCCGGCCGAGCTGAAGCGGGTGGGCGGCCTCTTCGAGGACTCCGCCCACGAGGACCTGAAGACCAGCGGGGTGCCGGCGGTCGGTCTGAGCCAGCGGGTCGGCGGAACCGGGCCGGGCGCGGAGTCGTACCGGCGCTCGCTGCACGAGGCCGTCCCCCGCCTCGTCGCGGCGTGTGACGCGCACGGGATCACCGTCAAGGCGTAGTCCCGGGGCCCGCCCGGGCTCAGGCGACCTCGCGACCGCCTTTCGAGCTGACGTCTCAGACGACTCAGCGGTGGCACCGCGCCGCGCGGGAAATCGCCGTCGACGATCGCGGGACGGCGAAATGTCCGCCGGCTCGACAAAGCCCGCCGGCACGACGAGGCCCGCGGGTCTGGCGAAGGGCCAGGACAGCGAAGACCCGGACCGCGAAAACCCGGACCGCGAAGACCCCGGACCGCGAAGGCCCGGGACAGCGAAGGCCCGGGACAGCGAAGGCCCGGGACAGCGAAGGCCCGGGACAGCGAAGGCCCGGGACAGCGAAGGCCCGGGACAGCGAAGGGCGGGACGGCAGGGGCCAGACCGCGGATCACCAGGTGACGTCCCGGGCGGCGAGGCGTGGCAAGGCCGATCGCGGGGTGACATCACCAGCGACTCAGCTCGAAAGGCGCCCAACACCAATCTCCGAGGTGGCGGGACGCCGGCACGGCGAACGCTGTCCGGGATCCGGCAGCGCGGCGACAGCAGCCGGGGGTGGAGACAAATCGGCGGACCGGCCCGGCGGGCGCCGCCGCCGTGTGACGCTGCGGAATGTGACCCCACCCGCCGAGTCCACGCCGCTCCGCGGCCGGGACTGGCCGGTGTGGGCGATCCCCGGCCTGCTCACGCTGGCGGTCACCCTCGCCGGGATCGGGCACGCGCAGCCGTGGCGGGACGAGCTGGCGACCTGGAGCGCGGCCAGCCGCCCGGTCCCCGACCTGGTCCGGCTGGCCGGCACCATCGACGCCGCCACCGGGCCGTATTACCTGCTCATGCACGGCTGGACCGCGCTCACCGGGACCTCGCCGACGGCGCTGCGGCTGCCGTCCGCACTGGCCATGGCCGGTGCGGCCGCGCTCACCGCCCGGCTCGGCGCGCAACTGGTCGGCCCCCGGGCCGGGCTGCTCGCCGGCCTGCTCCTCGCCGTGCTGCCGGCCACCTCCCGGTACGGCCAGGAGGCCCGCCCGTACGCGCCGGCCACCCTGTTCGCCGTGCTCGCCACGCTGCTGCTGGTCGGGGCGCTGCGCCGGCCGGCCTGGCGGCGCTGGGCCGGGTACGCCGTGGCCGTCGCCGCCCTCGGGCTGTTCCACCTGATCGCCCTCACCCTGCTCGCCGCGCACGCCCTGGTGGTGCTGCTGGCGGCTGTGCGGGGCCGGCGGGCGGCCGGCCTGGAGCCGCTGCCCGACGGCTCAGACCCGACCCGGGACGCCAGCGCGCCGGAGGACGCCCCGGACGCCAGAGCCCGGGAAGCCGCCCCGGACGCCGGAGCCCGGGAGGCCGCCTCGCGGGCCGGCGCGACGGGCCGGGGCCTGTTCTGGCGCTGGCTGGTGGCGGTGCTTCCGGCGATCGTGCTGGTCGCTCCGCTGGTGCTGGTGGCCCGGGGCCAGCGCGGACGCCAGCTCGACTGGGTACGCCTGGTCCGCGTCGACGACCTGGCCGCGCTGCCCGGCGCGCTCGCGCAGAGCGGGGTGGTCGGCGGCCTGCTGGTCGGCCTCGCCGCGCTGGGGGCGGCCCGGCTCGGCCGGCGGGCGCTCCTGCCGGGGGCCGCCGTCGTGCTGCCGGTGCTGCTGCTCTTCGCCGCCGGCACGGCGGTGCCGCTCTGGGTGACCCGGTACCTCATCTTCACGGTGCCGTTCGCCTGCCTGCTGGCCGGGGCGGCGCTGGCCGGCGTACGGCTGGCGCCGGCGCTGGCCGTGGTCACCCTGGCCGGCCTGCTCGGGCTGCCGGACCAGGCGGCGCTGCGGCGCACCCACGAGTGGCCGCGGACCGCCCCGGTGGATTACGCGGGTGTGGCCCGGATCGTCGCCGACCAGCAGCAGCCGGGCGACGCGGTCGTCTACTCGCCCCGGGACAGCTGGCTCTTCCCCGACCTCGGGCTGGCGTACCACCTGGGGGAGCGCCGGCCGCGCGACGTGCTGGTGGTGCGCGACCAGCGGCAGCGCGCGGACCTCTGGGCGGCCGAGTGCGACCGCCCGGCGGAGTGCCTGGCCGGCGTGGACCGGGTCTGGCTGGTGGTCACCGGCCGGCGCGCCGACCCGCTCGCGGCGGTGCCCGGCGCGAAGGGCGACGCCCTGCGCGACGCGTTCACGGTCCGCCAGGTGTGGCCGCGCCCCGGCCTCACGGTCGCCCTGCTCACCCGGTGACCGGGTGCGGTCAGCCGGCGAGGCGGTCGGCGGTGCCGCGGGCCAGGGGAACGACCAGCATGGCCTCGGTGCCGCCCTGGGCGCCGTTGCGCAGCTCGATGGTGCCGCGCAGCTCGCCGGTGACCAGGGCCCGGACGATCTGGAGGCCGAGGTTGCCGCCCTTCTCGGCGTCGAACTGCGCGGGCAGGCCCCGGCCGTTGTCGGCGACCGAAACGTGCAGTTGCTTGCGGAACCGGTGCGCGGTGACCACCACGGCCGGCTCCGGCGCGCCCTCGGGGCCGGGGGCGCCCTCCTCCCCGGCCGGCGGGAAGCCGTGCTCGACGGCGTTGAGCAGCAACTCGTTGAGGACCATCACCAGTGAGGTGGCGATCTCGGCGGGCAGCACGCCGAAGCTGCCCTGGCGGCGCATGCCGACGGTCACCTCGGTGGCCGCCACCTCGGTGGCCGCGCTGGCCACCCGGTCGACGATGCCGTCGAACTCGACCGCCTCGTCGCTGGACAGGGAGAGCGTCTCGTGGACCAGCGCGATGGAGGCGACCCGGCGTACCGACTCCTCCAGGGCCACCCGGGCCTCGGGCATGGACACCCGGCGGGCCTGGAGGCGGAGCAGCGCGGCGACGGTCTGGAGGTTGTTCTTCACCCGGTGGTGGATCTCCCGGATGGTGGCGTCCTTGGTGATCAGGGCGCGGTCGCGGCGGCGTACCTCGGTGATGTCGCGGACCAGCACCAGCGCGCCGATCGGCACGCCCGCGGGCATCAGCGGCAGCGCCCGGGTGAGCATGGTGGCGCCCCGGGCGTCGATCTCCCGCCGGGGCGGGGCGTCGCCACGCAGCGCGGCGAGCACGGCGTTCGCCGCGTCGGTGCCCTCCAGCGGGTCGCTGGCGAGCCTGCGGTGCAGCTTGGCCAGATCCTCCCCCACCAGGTGGGAGGCGTAGCCGAGCCGGCGGTACGCGGACTGCGCGTTGGGGCTGGCGTAGGTGACCTTGCCGTTGGCGTCGAGCCGGACCAGGCCGTCGCCGACGCGGGGCGCCGAGGTGGTCTCGCCCGGGTGCCGGGGCGGCGGGAACGTGCCGTCGGCGATCATCTGCGCCAGGTCGTCGGCGGTGGTCAGGTAGTTCAGTTCGAGCTGGCTGGGCGTGCGCGCGGTGGAGAGGTTGGTGTCCCGGCCGACCACGGCCACGACCTCGCCGGACTCGCCGTCGGCGGTGCGCAGCCGCACCGGGATGGCCTCGTGCCGGGCGGGCACGTCGCCGTACCAGACCGGGTCGCCCTCCCGCCAGATCCGGCCCTGCCGGTGGGCGACCTCCAGGTGCGCCACCTCGGGCCCGCCGACGATCCGGCCGACCTGGTCGTCGAGGTACGCGGTCGGCGCGGTCGTCGGGCGGACCTGGGCCACGCAGAGGAACGTGCCGTCGCCGTCCACCGGCACCCAGAGCAGCAGGTCGGCGAAGGACAGGTCGGAGAGGAGCTGCCAGTCGCCGGCGATGCGGTGCAGGTGGTCGATGTCGGCCGGCCGGAGCGCGGTGTGCTCCTCGGCGAGGTCACGGAGGGTGGACACGCTGAACAGCGTGCCACGCCGGGCCTCACATCGTCGCCGTGACCTTCTTCAAGCCGCGCGGGGCGTCCGGGTCCTCGCCCCGGGTCAGGGCCAGGGCCAGGGCGAGCCGCTGGAGCGGCAGGATGTCGAGCAGCGGCGCGTACCGCTCGTCGACCTCGGGCACGGCCATCCGGGCGGTCGCCTCGACGTCGGCGGAGCCGACCACCACGACGTCGGCGCGGCGCTCGCCGAGCCGGGGCAGCACCTCGCGCATCGACCGCCCGCCGGGACCGGAACCGACCACGGCGAGCACCGGCACGTCGGGGTCGGTCATGGCGAGCGGGCCGTGCAGCAGGTCGGCGCCGGAGAAGGCGAGCGCCGGCAGGTAGGAGGTCTCCATGAGCTTCAGCGCCGCCTCGCGGGCCGTCGGGTACGCGTAGCCCCGGCCGGTGGTGACGAGCTGGCCGGCGAACCGGTAGCGCGGCGCGAGCTGGGCCGGGGTGGCGTCGGAGAGGGTGCGCTCGGCCAACTCGGGCAGGCGGGCCAGGCAGGCCCGCTCCTCGGCGGGGAGCACGCCGTCGCCGGCGCGTACCCCCTCGATGAGCATGAGCAGCGCGAGCAGCTCGGCCGTGTAGGTCTTGGTGGCGGCAACGGCCCGCTCGTGCCCGGCGGCGATGTCCACGCTCAGTTCGGCGGTGCCCACGAGCCGCGACTCGGGGTTGTTGGTCACGGCCAGGGTGAGCGCGCCGGATTCCCGGGCCACCCGCAGCACCTCGGCCAGGTCGGGCGAGCCGCCGCTCTGGCTGACCCCGACCACGAGGGCGTCGGAGAGGTCGGGCCGGGCGCCGAAGACGGTGACGGCGCTGGGCGAGGCGAGCCCGGCGGGCAGGCCGAGCCGGATCTCGGTGAGGTAGGCCGCGTAGAGCGCCGCGTGGTCGGAGGTGCCCCGGGCCGTGAAGACCACGTGGCGGGGCCGGCGCTCGGCGATCACCGCCGCGACCCGGGCGATCGCCCCGGCGTGCTCGGCGGAGAGCAGGCGGTCGTAGCCGGCCGGCTGCTCGTCGATGTCGGCGGCCATCCCGGCCCCTGGACGCGTCACGGAAGACCCCCTCCTGCGCGATTGCCGCGCGTTCGGTGCTCAGTCTTGCACCTTTCGGCCGCAGCGAGCAATGGAACGAGCAGGAGTGCGCAGTGGATCACCATCTGGCCGCATGATCCCCTAGGCTTGCCCGGCTGGCGGACCGACCACCCGAGAGGACGACGTGCCCGAGGACGATCCCGCGCTCTCGGCGGAGGAGGAACTCGCGCTGGCCCGACTGGCGCTGGCCGAGGCGGACCTCCGGCACGCCGCCGAACACGTGGCCGCCGCCCTCGTCCGGGCCCCCACGCTGCCCGAGGTCCACGAGACGCTCGCCCAGCTCGCCGCGGCCAGCGGCGGCGACCTGGACCTCTTCCCGCTCGGCCACCACGCCTTCGTCGGCGCGGTGGTGGCCCGCGCCCACCTGCTCGCCGCCGCCGGCCGGCCCGCCGAAGGGCTCGACCTGCTGGCCGCGGCCACCGGTTACGCCCCCGCCGTCGAATGGGCCGCCGTGCCCTGGGTGACCGCGCCCGACCTGCCCGAACGGCTCGACCCGGAGCGCACCGCCCGGATCCTCATGCAGGTCTGCGCGACCGCGCCCGACCCGGTTCCCCGCCGGCTGCGGGACCCCCTGCGCCCGTACCTCACCCTGGCCCGCAACGCGGTCGCCGTGCACCCGGCCCACCCGCTGCTGCTGGGCGCGGCGTCCGCGCTGGCCCGGCGCCTCGGCGAGGTCGCCCTCGCCGTCACCTGGGCCTCCCGAGGGGTACGCGCACAGCCCACCAAACTCGGCGAGGTGTGGCTGGGTTACGCGTACCGCAGCGCCGGCCGGACCCGGGACGCGCTCGCCGCGCTGCAACGGGCCGTCGCCCTCGACCCCGATGACCTGGCGGTCTACGCCGACATCGCCGGCACGCTGGCCGACCACGGCCGGCTGGACGAGGCGCTGGACTGGATCGACCGGGCCCTGGCCAAGGATCCGACCTTCGACTGTGCCGTGCACACCGCGCACCGGCTGCGCTTCCAGCGCGACGGGGACGTGGCCCATCTGGTGGCCCTCGCCGACTTCGTGCGGGACCATCCCGACGACACCCACGAGCACGGCGACCTGGCCGAGTGCTGCCGCGGCCGCCCCTGGCTGGGCCAGGTGACCCCGGCCGGCGGCCCGGTGCTGGACGCGCTGCGCCAGGCGCTCGCCGCCGACGCCCCGGTGGCCGTACGCCTCGACGGGCTGGAACCGCCGAGCGCCATGCGGACCGCGGCCGTGGCCGCGCCGGGGCTGGCCGTCGAGGTGGCCGCGGTGGCCGACCCGGATCCGCGCGAACCCCGCCGGGCCACCACCTGCCAGCTCTGGCGGTACGACGGCACGGTGGCCGCGCCC
>NZ_WBKT01000106.1 GCF_008868175.1 Micromonospora sp. AMSO31t | reverse complement strand
GGGGGTCATGGACGCCTCCTGGTGGCCGGTTGCGGCATCGACATTCCTCTGTGCGCCGGGCGGTGTTACCTTGCGGTAACAATCAGGAGAGCAACCCGCCGGCCGCACCCGATAGGTTCCGGACGCCAACACCCGGCCGGCCCGGTTGTGCCGCGACGACAACGGGAGGCGGCGGACGCCGATGACCCGGACCGGAAGCGCACCCTCCTTCGGGGCGCTGCTGCGCGACCTGGCCGCCGACCCGGTCGCCGTCGAGGAGGTGGTCCGGGCCGCCCGCGCGCACTCGCCCGAGGTGGCCCGGCTCCCCACGGCGGAGGTCCACCGCCAGGTCGTCCTCCTGCTCACCAGCGGGCTCGGCGCGCTGGAGCGGCGGGAGGACCCGGGTGAGCGCGACTTCACCGAGGCGCGCCGGCTGGGCGCCGACCGGGCGGCGCAGGGCGTCTCCGTGGCCGGGCTGCTGTGCGGCGTGCAGGCCGGCCGGGACCGGGCGGTGGAGCTGGTGGTCCGGCACGGGCGGGCGGCGGGGATCCCCGACGAGGTGCTGCTGGAGGGGCTGCTCACCATCGGCCGGTACGCGGCGGCCGTGGAACGCGCGGTGGTCGACGGTCACCGGGCGGCCGAGCGGGAGCTGGCCTCCACGGGCGCGCCGGCCCGCGCCCGGCTGCTGCGCCGGCTGCTGCTCGGCGGGCCGGCGGGCGTGCCGCCGGCGGAGCTGGCCCGGTTCGGGCTACGCGCCGACGGGCGTTACCACTGCCTCGTCGCCGAGCAGCCCGACCCGGTCCGGGCACACGCGCTGCACCGCCACTTCTCCGGGTGCGGCGGCGTGCTGGGCACGGTCGAGGACCGGCTGGCCGGTCTCACCCCCCGGCTGCCGGCCGCCGGCCCGGTCGACCTGCTGGTGGTGGTCGCCCCGGTCCGGCCGCTGGACCGGACCCCGGCCATGTACGCGCTCTGCCTGGCCGCCCTGCACACGGCGGCGCACCGGCGGCTGCACGGCCTGCACCTGGTGACGGACCTCGCCGTCCCGACCGCGCTGGCCGCCCAGCCGGCCCTCGCCGAGCTGCTCCGGGGCGCGCTGCTCGGCGGCCTCGACCCGGCCGACGAGTTCCACCGGGAGCTGGCCACGACCGCGCTGGCCTGGCTGGACCACGGCCAGCGGCTGGACCAGACCGGCGCTGCGCTGCACGTCCACCCGAACACCGTGCGCTACCGGCTGCGCCGGCTGCGGGAGCTCACCGGCGGGCCGCCGGTCGAGGAGGGCGCGCGGTGCCCGGTGCCGGACACCGTCCGCTGGTGGTGGGCGCTGCGTACCTGGCTCGACCGGCCCTGACCGCCGGCCGTGGTCACCGGGTCCGGCGGCGCCGGCGCCGCCGTTCCCAGGGCGGGGCCGGGTTGACCGGCTCGGGTCGCTCCAGCTCGGGCACCTCGATGCCCTGCCGGGCGGCCATCTCCTCCACGAGGGCCCGCAGCCGCCGCACGTCGGCCTTCAGCTCCTCCTGCTCGGCGTGCTCGAAGGCGTCGTCGTCCACGATCAGCCGGCTGGCGAAGTGTGCGGTGATCAGCGGGATGACCAGCAGCACCATGGTGGAGATGAGCAGCGCGGCGAGGAAGCGCCCGGCGAACGAGGTCGGGGAGATGTCGCCGTAGCCGACCGTGGAGGCGGTCACCACGGCCCACCAGATCGAGTCGGCCGCGTTCTTGTGCTCGGCCTGGCTGTAGAGCACGCCGGCCACCATGATCATGAGCAGGTACGAGGTGATCAGCGTGCGCGGCGAGTTGGCGAACCAGACCAGACCCCGGTAGATCCACCGGAACGGCAACAGCAGGGCGTCCATGGCGCACATGCTGCCCGGTGCCGGCAACCGAGGCGACCGCATCGTCGGGCGTGACTGTGCGAGGCTGCCCGGCATGACCGACGTGATCTTCCGGGAGGCCGTCCGGGCCGATCTGCCCGCCGTCATCGCCCTGCTCGCCGACGACGTGCTGGGCAAGGCCCGCGACTTCACCGAGGTGGACGAGGCGTACGAGCGGGCGTTCGCCGCCATCGACGCCGACCCGCGCAACCACCTGGTCGTCGCGGAGACCGGCGGCGAACTGGTCGGCTGCATGCAGATCACCTACATCCCGGGGCTGGGCCGGCACGGCGCCGAGCGGTCCCTCATCGAGTCGGTCCGGGTCCGCTCCGACCTGCGCGGCCGGGGGCTGGGCCGGGACATGATGGTGTGGGCGATCGACCGGGCCCGGGAGCGGGGCTGCGCGCTGGTGCAGCTCACCACCGACAAGAGCCGCGCCGACGCCCACCGCTTCTACCGTCACCTCGGCTTCGTGGCCAGCCACGAGGGCATGAAGCTGGCCCTCTGACGGGGTAGCTTGGCGGCGATGGCCGCATCCGGTGCTCCCCGGTCCCGCCGACGGCGGGTCGGCGCCGCCCTGCTCGGCGCCGGCCTCCTCGCGGTCCTCACCGCGGGGGCGCTGCCGGCCTGGCGCACCGTCTACCCGGACCGGGTCGCGCTGGACCCCGGCTCGCAGATGCTGTGGCTCGCGCTGCCGTGGGCGCTGGTGTGCGGGCTGGTCGCCGTGGTGGCACTGGTCCGGATCGGCCCGTCCCGCTCGCTGTGGCGCGATGTCAGTCGCGGGCTGCTGATCTCGACCGTGCTCGTCGGCGGCGCCCTCACCGCGGTGTGGTGGTACCTCTCCGCCACCGACCCGTACCGGCTCGAGGACGACATGGTGTCGACCCGCCCCGCCGCCGGAACGCTGCTGGTCCTGCTCGGCTGCCTGCTCATCCCGCTGGCGGGAGCGCTGCCGGACGATCCCTCCCCCGGCCGGGGGAGCTGACTCCCCGGTCGCGGGGAGTTCCGTCGCCGGACCGGCCGGCAGGCTGGAGGGGCAGTTTCCACCACCGGGGAGGCCCCATGACCAGCGACACCGCGTCCCGTACCGCCCACCTCCGCGACGCCCGTCGCGCGCCGGGCTGGGCGGTCCGCGCCGCCCACCTGATCCCGCTGCTCGTCCTGCCCTCCGGGCTGTGGCGGATCGCCCTGGTCGCCGGCCTGCCGATCGGCAGCCCGGTCGACCCGGGCCCCGGCGAGAGCGTCTACATCGTCTCGCTGAGCCTGGTCTCCGAGGGGCTGGCCTTGCTGTCGCTCGGCCTGGTCCGCCCGTGGGGCGAGGTGTTCCCGGGGTGGCTGCCGCTGGTCGGCGGCCGGCGGGTGCCGCCGCCGTTCGCGGTCACCGTCGCCACCACCGGCGCCGTCGCACTTACCCTCATCTGGGCGTACGCCGCCTGGGGCCTCCCCGCCAACGGCAACGACCTCAACTTCACCCCGGCCGGCTTCGCCCTCCTGCTGGCCTGCTACGCCCCCCTCCTCCTGTGGGGCCCCCTCCTCCTGGCGCTGGCCTGGTCCTACCACCGCCGCCACTCCCCCACGCGGTGATCATGAAGTTGTCGCCAGCCGGCGCGGCGTGTCGCGACAACAACTTCATGATCACCGGAGCGGGGGCGGGCCTGGCGGGTCAGTCCGGGAGGAGGCGGCCGTCGCGGAGGGTCAGGGTGCGGTCGGCCATGTCGATCAGGGCCGGGTCGTGGGTGGCGACCAGGGCGGTCATGCCGCGAGCGTGCACCACGGCGCGAAGCAGGTCCATGATGGACCGGCCGGTCTCCGAGTCGAGCTGGCCGGTCGGCTCGTCCGCGATGAGCAGGTCCGGCTCGTTGGCCAGCGCCCGGGCCACCGCCACCCGCTGCTGCTGGCCACCCGACAGCTCGTACGGGCGCTGCGCGGCGTGCCCGCCCAGACCGACCAGCTCCAGCAGCACGGCCACCCGCTGCTCCCGCTCGGCGGCCGGCACCTTCGCCAGCCGCAGCGGCACCCCGACGTTCTCCGCCGCCGACAGGATCGGCACCAGGCCGAAGGTCTGGAAGATGAACCCGACGGTGCCCCGGCGCAGCTCCAGCAGCTCCCGCTCGCTCGCGGTCGTGACCTCGTGCCCGGCCACCCGCACCCGCCCGCTGTCCGGGCGGTCCAGCCCGCCGACCAGGTTCAGCAGGGTGGTCTTGCCGGCACCCGAGCGGCCCCGGACCGCGACGAGCTCACCCCGGCCGGCCACGAAGGAGACGTCCCGCACGGCGTGGACCGCGTGCTCGCCCCGCCCGAAGGTGCGGCTCACCCCCTCGACCCGGACCACCTCGTCGACGGCGACGCGGGCCGGCGCCACGGTCAGCTGCTCGGTCATCACTCACTCTCCTCGGCGTGCGCCCGGTCGCCCGGCCGCACCTCCACGTGGTCGGGTTCCAGGTTGAGCCGGACCCGGTCGCGCAGGGACAGGCTGTCCACGAAGGACGCCGGCAGCTGCATGCGGCCGGTCCGGTCGAGCACCGCGTACTCCTCGCTGACCAGTTCGGTGCTGCCGTCGGCGGCGACGCGGGCGGTGCGGCGTACCTCGGAGGAGGTCCGCCCGTCGCGGATGGCGACCGTGCGGCGGACCTGGCCGGCCACGGCCTGGTCGTGGGTGACCACCACGATGGTGACGCCCAGCTCCGCGTTGATGGTGCGCAGCGCGGCGAAGACCTCGGCGCCCGTGGCCTCGTCCAGCTCGCCGGTCGGCTCGTCGGCGAAGAGCACCTCCGGGTCGTTGGCCACCGCCACGGCCACCGCGCAGCGCTGCTGCTCGCCGCCGCTGAGCTGACCCGGCCGGCGGTCCGCGCAGTAGCCGACCCCGACCATGTCGAGCAACTCGCGGGCCCGTTCCCGCCGCGCCCGCCGGGAGCGGCCACCGGCCAGCTTCATCGGCAGCTCGACGTTCTCCAACGCGGTCAGGTACGGCAGCAGGTTCCGGCCGGTCTGCTGCCAGACGAAGCCGACCATCTGGCGGCGGTAGGCGAGCCGGCGCCGGTTCGACAGGGCGAGCAGGTCGTACTCGGCGACCCGGGCGATGCCGGCGGTCGGGGTGTCCAGCCCGGAGAGGATGTTCAGCAGGGTGGACTTGCCGGACCCGGAGGCGCCGACGATCGCCACCAGCTCACCCCGGTCGATGACCAGGTCGAGGCCCTGGAGGGCGACGACCTCCACCCCTTCGGTCTTGAAGATGCGGACCAGCCCGTCGCAGACGATGTGCCCGCGCAGCCGGTCCCGGCCGCCGGCCCGTTCGGCGGCACGCTCCGCGGCACGCTGCTGAAGGGCAGCCAGGTCCGGTACTGCTGAAGCCTCGGCGATCGCGGTCAACTCAGCTCTCCTCTCCGAGCCGGAGCACCTCGCCGAGGCGCATCCGACGGTTGTTCAGGGTTTCGACGGCGACGGCGAAGCCGAGGGCCAGCACGGCGAGGCCCAGCACCCCGGCCACCAGGCCGGGTTCGAAACGTGCCCGCACGGCCACCCCGCCGGTGAAGGCGGGCAGGCCGAGCACGGGGGTGAGCAGCACCGGCAGCAGCGCGCCGACCACCGCGCCGGTGAGCACGGAGACCAGCACGAGCGGGGTCAGCTCCACCAGCAGCAACCCGCGCCACTGCCGGCGGGACAGGCCCATGGTGCGCAGCCGGGACAGCACCTGCCCGCGGCCGCGCGCCCCGGCCAGCACGGCGAAGGCCAGCGCGAGCAGGCCCAGCACGGCGCCGCCGGCCGCGCCGATGGTGAAGCCGAAGACCAGCAGCCCGTTCACGCCGCTGCCGCCCAGTTCGGCGCGGACCGCCGACCGGGTGGTGACGGTCGGCTGGGTGGGCCGCTCCCCGCCGACCACCACGCCGCTGCGCTGGTACCGCTCCTGGCCCTCGGTGGCCGCCCGGGCCACCGCGGCCGGGTCGACCCGGTCACCGGCCAGCAGGAAGCCGGTGGGCGCGAGGGGGTGCAGGGCGTCCGCCGGCAGCGCCGGCCAGGGCAACACCACGAACCGGGTCACGCCCCGGTCGACCAGCGGGAACTCGTCGACGGTCGCGGCGGTGCGCACGGGAAACCGGTTGCCCTGCACGTCCAGCCAGGCGGGGCGCTTGCCGGCCGGGTCGGCCAGCCCGGCGTCGGTGAACTCGTCGGCGAGCGCCCGGGAGACGAGCGCCGGCAGCGGGGCGGTGCCGTCGCCGGTGGCGCGCAGCGGGTCGGGGACGGTCACCGGGACGCCCGTGCGGCGGGCCACCTCGGCGAACCGGGCCCCGTCGACCAGCAGCACCCGGGTGTCCCCGACCCCGCCGAACCGGCCGGCCCGGTCGGCGTACGGGCGCTGGCCGGCCTCCACCAGCAGCGGGGTGACGGCGCGGACGCCGGGCAGCGCGGCGAGCGCGTCGGTGGTGTCCGGGGCGAACCGGTCGCCGTCGACCCGGACGTCCCCGGGCACGGCGGCCGCGGCGGCCCGGTCCCGGCCGTTCTCGATGCCGGTGGCGACCACCCCGCAGAACGCGGCGGTCGCCACGGACAGCACCACCACGACCAGCGGGCCGGTGGTGGCGGCCCGGCCGGCGCGGGCCGTGCCGAGGAACGCGACGCTCCCCCGCGCCCGGGCGGCGAACCGGCTGAGCAGCCGCAACGGCCACGGGTAGGCGCGCAGCGCGACCAGCGCCGCGGCGACGGCCAGCAGCACCGGCACCGAGACGAGCAGCGGGTCCACCGTCCCGTCGAGGGTGAGGCCCCGCCGGCGCACCAGGAACGCGCCGAGCGCGGCGACCGCCAGCACGGTCACCTCGACGGTGAGCCGCACGGCCGGGGACCGGGCGCCGACCAGGTCGGTCCGGCCGTCACCGCCGCGGCCGGCGGCGAGCGCGGCGAGCGGCGGGACCAGGGTGGCCAGCAGCGTGGCGAGCAGCACCCAGCGCAGCTCGGCACCCCCACCGGGGACCAGCCCGCCGAGCAGCCAGCCCACGCCGGCGGCGAGGGGCAGCACCAGCAGCGACTCGGCGAGGCCGCGACCCAGCACCGCGGTCGTCGCCCCGCCCCGGGCACGCAGCAGCGCGTACTCGTTCTGGCGGCGGCGCGCGGCGAGGCGGGCGGCCAGCAGGATCAGGCCGGCCAGGGTGGCGAGCAGCCCGGCCGCGATGACGGCGAGCAGCGTACGGGCGGCGGCGAGCGACTCGGCGAAGCGGCGCAGGGGGATGTCGACGCCCTGGGTCAGGGTGAGCCCGGCGGGCCGGGTCCGCTCCATCGCGGCGAGCCCGTCGACCGCGGCGGACAGCTGTCCCGGGCTGAACCGGTCGGGGGCCACCCGGTAGCGCCAGCTGAAGCTGACCGGCCAGCCGGAGGTCGCGGCCGCGTCGAAGCCGGCGTCGGAGGTGTACGCGACGGACAGGAACGGCTTCCCGTCGCCCGTGGGCGCGGCGAGCCGCAGCATCGACGGCAGCGCGTCCCAGGTCCCCCCGTGCGGGTCCGTGGGCCGGAACACGCCGACCAGGGCCACCCTGATGCTGCGTACCGGCTTGCCGCGTTCGTCGAGGATGGACAGGGCGAAGGTGCTGCCGGCGCGGATCCCGAGCGGGCCGGCCACGGCGTCGGCGAAGGCCATCTCGATCGCGCCGCCGGCACCGGTGCCGGCGGCCGGCCAGCGCCCGTCGACCAGGGTGGCCGCCTTGGGCAGGCCGGTCATGGTGCGCAGGCTGACGTCGATCAGGCCCTTGTCGGCGGTGAGCGTCGGCCCGGTCAACCGCGTGAACCCGGTCTCCGCGGCGTACCACCGCTCGCCGATGACCTGCCGCACGGCCGGGGGCATCCGCGCCTCGACGGTGGCCAGCTCGGCGGCGCGGGTGGCGGCGACCCGGGAGGCGGTCCGGGGCACGATCATCTGCTCGGTGCTGTACGTCAGGTCGCGCCGGGCCACCGGCTGGCCGGCCACGTGTTCGCGCAGCCCCTGCCCGGTGAGCCGGTCGACGACCCGGGGCAACGCGGTGATCAGCAGCGCGGTGACCAGGGTCAGGACGGCGAGCAGCAGGAAGTGCCCCCCGTACGCCCGGACCCGCCGCGGCGCACCTGACGGACTCATCGTTCTCCCCCGATCCGGAGCTGTGCGGCGGCCACCCGACGGCGGATGCCGGTGGTGATGAGGGCGGCGAAGGCCAGCGCGGCCAGCAGCAGCCCGACGGCGGTCAGCCCGACGGGCGACCACGGCACCGTGAACACCGCCTCGGGCACCGGCCGGCCGGCGGCCGGGGTGAGGATCACCAACGGCACCATGGTGGCCGCGACGCCAGCCCCGACCAGCAGCCCGACGCCGACACCGATGCCGGCCAGGAACGCCTGCTCGGCGAGGAGCGCGCGGGCCAGGAGCCGGGCGTTCGCGCCGAGCGTGTGCAGCACGGCGAACTCGGCGAGCCGGTGCCGGGTGGTGGCCCAGACGTCCACGGCCAGGCCCACCAGGGCGAGCAGCACGGAGCCGAGCGCGGCGGCGAGCAGGCCGGTGCGGGCGCCCCGCCAGTACGGGTCGTGGGCCGCCTCGGCGGCGACCTGCCGCCGGTCGAGCAGTGTGGTGCCGGGGAACCCGGCCAGCTGCTCCGCCGCAGCAGCGTGCCCGCCGGCGTCGGTGCGCAGCCACCACTCGGCCACCGGCCGGATGGTGCCCTGCTGGCGGAGCAGCAGGTTGGTGGCGGCGGGCAGGTCGAGCAGCACGCCGTCGCCGGCGGTGCCGGGCAGGGCGGTCACCTGGCCGACCACCTTCACCGGCAGCGACACCCCGGACAGCTGCAGGGGCACGGTGTCGCCGGTGCGGATGTTCAGCGCCGCCGCGGCGCCGGGGGTGACCAGGGCGGGCACCGGCGGATCGTCGACGGCGGGCACCACGGCGAACCGGGAGGAGGGCTGGCGGGCGAACTCCAGGGCCCCGTCCGGCAGGTCGATCTTGTGGGTGGCGTCCACGGCCGTCGGGGCGACCCGGGCCGGGTCGTGCGGGCCCTGCGCGGTGTCGGTGACCCGCCAGTTCCCGTCGAGCGGCAGCGGCAGGGCCGTCCCGGCGGCGTCGGTGAGCCGCAACCCGTCGATCTTCAGCCGGTAGGTGAAGCCGACCGCGGCACCGCCGTCGGCCTCGAACCCGCCCAGCCGCAGCGGGGCGCCGCCGGTCTCCGGCAGCGGCACCGCGAAGCGCACCGGGCGACCGTCGCCGCCGGCGCTGCCCAGCGGCACCCGCCAGGCGGCGCCGGCGTCGGTGGTGAGCAACGCGGACACGGTCAGTTGCGGGTTCGCGAACGGGGTGTCGACGGGGGCGCGGACGGTGCCGGCGAGGGTGTGCGCGCCGGCCGGCAGGACCGCCCCGGCGGGCGCGGCCCGCCCCTTGACCAGCCGGTCCAGCAGAGCCGCGGTGGACGCGCCGCCGGCCGCGTCGTCGAGGGTGAGCACCCCGGTCGCGGCGGCCGCGTCGAGACTCACCACGCTGGCCGACCGGTCGTCGCGGCCGAGGCGGACCTCGTCCCGCCAGGCCGGCAGCACCCGGTCCAGCCCGGCCGTGGCGGCCAACCGGCCGGCCCGGTCGGTGGGCGCGGCGCCGTTCCGCTCGACCAGCCGCAGGTCCGCGCCGACGGTGTGCCGGGCCTGGTCGGTCTGCGACCGTTCCCAGGACGCGACCAGCGACCAGGCCAGGGTGCTGCCGCCGACGGCGAGGGCGAGCAGCAGCACCGGACCGGCGTGCGGGCGGCGGCCGGCCTGCCACATGCCGAACATGGTGGCCGTCCACGGCCGCCGGTCGACGAAGCGTTCCGCCACCCGGGTGGCCGGGGGCAGCAGCCGCAGCGCGATCACCGCGCCGGCCAGCACGCCGATGATGGGCGCGGCGGCGAGCAGCGGGTCGATGCCGAGCCGCCCGCCGGCCCCGGCCAGCGGCGAGGAGTACTGCCGCAACTGGGTCCAGGCGAGCACGGCCAACGCGACCAGGGCCACGTCGACGCTGGCCCGCTGCACGGCCGCGCCCCGGTTGGGACGGGAGCGGGCGGCCATGTCCGCGACGTAGGTGCCGGCCCGGCGCAGCGCCGGCAGCACCATGGCGAGCAGGCAGCCGACCGCGGCGGCGACGGCGACCAGCCAGATCCGGGCCACCCCTCCGTCGGCCAGCCGCAGGTCCCCGCCGAGGCGGTGCACGGCCTGACCGGTCAGCGCGGGAGCGAGCAGCACGGCCGGGGCCACCACCAGGGCCGCCTCGCGTACGGCGAGGCCGGCGAGCTGGCCGCGGGCGGCGCCACGGGCGCGCAGCAGCGCGGTCTGCCCGCGACGGTCCTCGTTCAGCAGCGCGGCGACCAGCACCAGCGCGTACCCGCCGAGCACCACGATCAGCAGCAGCGGGGTGAGCAGGGCGGACCGGCCCACCAGGTCCGCCCGGCCGAGCCGGTCGACCAGCCGGTCCAGGTGGCTCACGGTCTGCGTGGAGGAGCCGAGGCCGGTCGCGTCCGGGATCTCCTCGACGACGGTGGCGAGGGCCGCCGTGACCCCGGTCAGCCGGCTCGGCTCGACGACGGCGAGGTCGGGGGCGACCAGCCAGGAGCCCGAGGTCGAACCCGGAAAGGTGCGCGCGAAGTCGGCCGGGTCCAGCGCGAACGGCCCGTACGAGTCGCTCGTCGCGTCGCCCTGGCTGTCACCCACGCCCGGGGCGAGACGCCAGTACGCGTCGGCCGGATCGCGGGGCCGCCAGGTGCCGGCCAGCACCACGGCCCCCGCCCGCTCGGCGCTGCGGTCGTAGAGCGGCACCCGCTCACCGACCCGCAGGCCGAGCTGGCCGGCGATCTTCTCCGGGAGGGTGACCTGCAACGGCGACGCGCCGGGCGCCGGCCACGACCCGCCGGTCAGCTCGGCGTGCGCCGGCAGGTCGGCCAGCGTGGCGAGGCTGGCGAACATCGGGTCGTCGTCGGTGCGGGCCGGCCCGAGATCCCCGGTCAGCTCCCGCCCGGTGCCGTAGCGGGCCGCGGCGACGGAGACCGGGACGCCGCCGAGCCCGTCGGCGAACTGGGCGCGGACCGCCCGGTCCCGGTCGGCGTAGGCGGCGGCGTCCTGCCCGCCGGAGCCGCTGACCAGCAGGCTGCGCTCCTCGGCCGGGGCGGCGTCCAGCACCGCCCGGGCGCCGGCGTCGACCGCCCGGCGGTTGTAGTCGGAGAGCCCGGTGACCAACGCCACCGCGACAAGGGCCGCGACAGCGGCGGCGAGCAGCAGTCCACGAGCCTCGACTGCCCGCCTCCACACCAGCTTCATCCGACGTCCTCCCCTGGCCCCGGCGGGCCGCGCCCAGGTAGACCCGTCGGGGGGCCGGAAAGGTTCGCGCGCGTTACGTGATCGTTATCCGCCGGCGCCGGACCGGCGCACGGCCAGGCCGAGGCGGAGGCTGGCCGACGGGTCAGGCGCGCGGCCGGTCGCGGTCCTTGGAGGGCTGCACCCGCTTCGGCTCGCCGGGCATCTTCGGGTATTCCGGCGGGTAGGGCATGTCGCCCTGACCGGCGGCGGCGTCCCGCTCGGCCCACTCCAGCAGCGGGGTGATGTCCCACGGGGCGTCGTCGATGCCGGCGTGCGGGTCGCCCCGCTCGGCGAACCGGGCGGGCACGGTGCCCAGGTGGAAGTCGTCCGGGTCGACGTCGGGCAGCTCGGCCCAGTCGACCGGGGTGGAGACGGTGGCGCGCCCGTTGGCCCGCAGCGAGTACGCGCAGGCGATGGTGCGGTCGCGGGCCATCTGGTTGAAGTCCACGAAGACCCGGCTGCCGCGCTCCTCCTTCCACCAGGCGGTGGTGACCAGCTCGGGGCGGCGCCGTTCCAGCTCGCGGGCCAGCGCGATGGTGGCCCGGCGCACCTCGACGAACGTCCAGCGCGGCTCGATGCGCAGGTAGACGTGCACGCCCCGGCCGCCGGAGGTCTTCGGCCAGCCGGTCACGCCCAGCTCGTCGAGCAGCCCGCGCAGCTCACCGGCGGCGGTGACGGCGTGGGTGAAGTCGGTGCCGGGCTGCGGGTCCAGGTCGATGCGCAGCTCGTCGGGGCGGTCGACGTCGGCGGCACGGACCGGCCACGGGTGGAACACCACGGTGCCCATCTGCGCGGCCCAGGCCACGTGCGCCAGGTCGGCCGGGCACAGCTCGGCGGCCTTCCGGCCGCTGGGGAAGCTGATCTCCGCGGTCGCCACCCACGGGGGTACGCCCCGGGCCGGCACCCGCTTCTGGAAGAACGCCTCCCCCTCGATGCCCTCCGGGAAGCGCTGCAGGGTGGTGGGCCGGTCGCGCAGGGCCCGCATGATCCCCTCGCCGACCGACAGGTAGTAGTGGAAGACGTCCGCCTTGGTGAAACCGCGCTGCGGGAAGATCACCCGGTCGGGGCTGCTCAGCCGTACGGTGTGCCCGGCGACCTCGATCTCCTCGACTGCGGCCTTGCTGCCAGCCATTGGGCGACCCTATGCGATGCCACCGACGGCCGACGTACCGTTGAGCGGTGAGTCTTTCCGACAATGAACTGCCCCGCACCGAGGACGAGTGGCGGGTCCGGCTGAGCCCGGAGGAGTTCCGGGTGCTCCGCGAGGCCGGGACCGAACGGCCGTGGACCGGCGAGTACGTCGACACCAAGACCCCCGGCGTCTACCACTGCCGGGCCTGCGGGCTGGAGCTGTTCCGCAGCGACGACAAGTTCGACTCGCACTGCGGCTGGCCGAGCTTCGACGACGCCATCCCCGGTGCGGTCAAGGAGATCCCCGACAACACCCTCGGCATGCGGCGGGTCGAGATCCGCTGCGCCCGTTGCGACAGTCACCTGGGGCACGTCTTCGAGGGTGAGGGCTTCACCCCGAAGGACACCCGGCACTGCGTGAACTCGATCTCGGTCCGGCTGGAGCCGACGGGCTGACGGCGCGCGGCCGCCGGCCGGTCAGAGCAGCAGGCGGCTGCCCTGCTCGTCGACCGCGTCGGCGGCCTCGTCGTCCAGCCACACGCCGCCGGTGGCCAGGTAGCGGAACCGGTGCTCGCCCGGGCCGAGCCGCACTGTCACGGTGCGGGTGCCGTCGCGGCGGGCGACCAGCTCGTGCCGGCCGGGCTGCCAGTCGTTGAAGCAGCCGACGACGCTGACCGTGCCGGGCGGGGTGTCCCGGGGCAGGCAGAAGGTGACCCGGGTCTGGTTGCCGAAGAGTTTGTTGCGCTTGATCACGGATCCTCCGGGGTTCGAGGGCGGTCACCAGGCCTAACGCGCGACACGCCGGGGGCGACTCGCCGTCGAGCCGGATCAGGTTCGCCCGTTTCGGTTGCCGGGACGTGTCCGCTCGCCGACCCTGGGATGACGGGTCCGTTTTCGGGGGGTTTCGTATGGCTACCTGTGAGGTCTGCGGCAACGACTACTGGATGGCGTTCGAGGTGCGCACGGTCAACGGGGCCACGCACACCTTCGACTCCTTCGAGTGCGCCATCCAGAAGATGGCGCCCATCTGCGAGCACTGCCAGACGAAGATCGTCGGCCACGGGGTCGAGGTCTCCGGCCGTTTCTTCTGCTGCGCGCACTGCGCCCGCGCGGTCGAGGGCTCGCAGGGCGCCGAGGTGCGCGACGCGGTCGGCGCCCGCCCCGCCTGAGCACTCCCGGGGGCGGGCCTACCATCGCGGGATGCCTACCGAGTCCCACCTGGCCGGCTTCGCCGAGCTGGACGCGCGCACCTTCCACGACCTGCTGCGGCTGCGCATCGACGTGTTCGTGGTGGAGCAGTCCTGCCCGTACCCGGAGCTGGACGGCCGGGACGTCGAACCCGGCACCCGGCACCTCTGGCTGACCCGGGACGGCGACGTGGTGGCGTACCTGCGGATCCTGGCCGACCCGGGCGGGGTGGCGCGGATCGGGCGGGTGGTGGTGGCGCCGGCGGCCCGCGGCGCGGGCCTGGCCGGCGCGCTCATGACCGAGGCCCTGGCGGCGGTGGGCGACGGCCCGTGCGTGCTGGACGCGCAGACCCACCTGGTCGGCTTCTACGCCGGCCACGGCTTCGCGGTCAGCGGCCCCGGCTACGTCGAGGACGGCATCCCGCACACCCCGATGCGGCGGGAGGGCCGCGCCGCCGCGTGAGCAGACATTGACCGATACCGCTTTCCTGTGGCAGCCTGCCAGGCGGAGCCGCCACACGAGCCGCGGGAGGGGGCAACTCCCGCACCGTCCGGGCGTCGTGCACCGACACCCCCACCCCGGAGGCTCACCATGTCCACTCCGCACCGCCGCCGCGTCCCGATCGTGGCGGCGATCCTGAGCGTCTGCGCGGTCGTCGCGGCGCTGCTCACCACCACCCTGTCCGGCCCGGCCTCGGCGCACGGGTCGGTGGTCGACCCGGCGTCCCGCAACTACGGCTGCTGGCAGCGCTGGGGCAGCGACTTCCAGAACCCCGCCATGGCCACCCAGGACCCGATGTGCTGGCAGGCCTGGCAGGCCGACCCGAACGCCATGTGGAACTGGAACGGCCTGTTCCGGGAGGGCGTCGCCGGCAACCACCAGGCGGCCATCCCGGACGGCCAGCTCTGCAGCGGCGGGCGCACCTCCAGCGGGCGCTACAACGCCCTCGACACGGTCGGCGCCTGGACGACCTCGCCGGTGACCACCAACTTCCGGATCAAGCTGTACGACCAGGCCAGCCACGGCGCCGACTACATCCGGGTGTACGTGACGAAGCAGGGCTACAACGCGCTGACCACGCCGCTGCGCTGGAGCGACCTGGAACTGGTCGGCCAGGTCGGCAACACCCCGGCCAGCCAGTGGACGCCGGAGAGCCAGGGCGTGTCGATCCAGGTCCCGGCGAACGCGCCGGGCCGATCCGGCCGGCACGTGGTCTACACCATCTGGCAGGCCAGCCACCTGGACCAGTCCTACTACCTGTGCAGTGACGTGGACTTCGGCGGCGGCTTCCAGGCCGAGGTGCAGGTGACCAACGGCGGGTCGCCGATCCGGGGCTGGTCGGTGAGCTGGAACTACGCCAACGGCCAGCAGGTCAGCTCGGCGTGGAATGCCACGGTCAGCACCAACGGGACGCTGGTCACGGCGCGCAACGTCGCCTACAACGGCACCCTCGCCGCGGGGGCGAGCACCTCGTTCGGCTTCGTCGGCTCGTCGAGCGGAAGCAACCCGGTGCCCGGGATCCTCTCCTGCACGACGGTCGCCTGACCGCCGCCGGCCGGGGTCGCGCCGGCGGCCCCGGCCTCGGCGCCGGTCAGACCAGGCAGGTCACGAAGTCGGCGATCGAGCGGCGGCGGCCCGTGTAGAAGGGGACCTCCTCGCGCACGTGCCGGCGGGCGCCGGAGGCCCGCAGGTCGCGCATCAGGTCGACGATCCGGTGCAGCTCGTCGGCCTCGAAGGCGAGCATCCACTCGTAGTCGCCGAGGGCGAACGAGGCGACCGTGTTGGCCCGCACGTCCGGGTAGCCCCGGGCCATCTTGCCGTGCTCGGCGAGCATCTCGCGCCGCTCGGCGTCGGGCAGCAGGTACCACTCGTACGACCGGACGAACGGGTAGACGCACAGGTAGGCGCGCGGCTCCTCGTTGGCCAGGAACGCCGGGATGTGGCTCTTGTTGAACTCGGCCGGCCGGTGCAGCGCCATCTGCGACCAGACGGGGGTCAGCGCACGGCCCAGCGTGGTGCGCCGGAACCGCAGGTAGGCGTCCTGGAGCGCGTCGCTGGACGACGAGTGCCACCAGATCATCAGATCCGCGTCGGCGCGCAGGCCCGCCACGTCGTACGTGCCGCGGACGGTGACGTCCTTGCCGGCCAGCTCCTCGAAGAGCGACTCGACCTCGGCGACGACGTTCTCGCGCAGTGACGGGAGGGGGCTGGTGGCCCGGTAGACCGACCACATGGTGTAGCGGATGGTGTCGTTGAGCTCCCGCAGCCGGGCCGCGTTGGTCTGCTCCGTCATGCTGCCGATCCTCCCAGTGCAGTGATGATCTCTTCGGCCGCCGTCTCGCCGGAGCGGACGCAGACCGGGATGCCGACGCCGTCGTAGCCGGCACCGGCCAGGGCCAGCGTCGGGTGGGCGGCCCGCAGGGCCGCCCGGGCCGCCGCGACCCGGCCGAGGTGGCCGGGGGTGTACTGCGGCAGGGCCCCGCCCCACCGCTGCACGTGCTGGGCCACCGGGGCCGGCAGCGGCGTGCCGAGCACCTTCGACAGCTCCCGGTGCACGGTGGCGACCAGGTCGTCGTCGGTGAGCTGGAGCGAGGCCTCCTCGCCGTACCGGCCCACCGAGGCGCGCACCAGGGCGAGCCCGTCGGGCCGCCGCAGGTGCCCCCACTTCGTGGTGAAGAAGGTGGACGCCTTGACGAGCAGCCCCTCGGTGGCCGGCACCAGGAAGCCGGACAGCTCCGGCAGCTCCGGCTCGGGCAGGGCCATGGTGACCAGTGCGACGCTGGCGTAGTCCAGCCCGCCGACGGTCGCCGCCACCTCGGCGGCCGGGCCGGCGAGCAGCCGGGCGGCCGGGCGGGCCGGCACGGCGAGCAGCACGGCGTCGGCCTCCACGAACTCCGGATCGCGGGTGGGGCCGACGGTGAGGCGCCAGCCGGTCGGGGTGCGGTGCAGCTCGCGGACCGCGGCGTCCCGGCGGACGGTCGCGCCGCTCTCCCGCGCCGCCGCGTCGACCAGCGTGCTCAGCCCGCCGGCCAGGGTGCCGAAGACCGGGGCGCCGGGGGCGCGGGGCGCGGCGGCCTGCGCGGCGCGGACCGCCCCGACCAGGGTGTGCTCGACCCGGGCCGCCCGGGCCAGCGCCGGCATGGTGGTGACCAGCGAGAGGTCGTCGGCCCGGCCGGCGTAGACGCCGCCGAGCATCGGGTCGACCAGCCGGTCCACCACCTCGTCGCCCAGCCGGTCGCGGACCAGCGCGCCGACCGACACGTCGGCGTCCGGCGGGAGCAGCGGCGCGCCGCCGTCCCGGTCGGCCGCCGCGGCCGGCTGCGCCACGGCCGCCACCCGGTCCAGATCCCCGGGTACGCCCACCAGGGTGCCGCCCGGGACGGGGCGCAGCCCGCCGTCGACCAGCAGGGCCGCCTGCCCGACGCTCGGGTGCACGATCGCGTCGGCCAGGCCCAGCCGGCGGACCAGGGTCACCACGGCCGACTCCCCGCCGGCCGGGTCGCGCATCAGGAACGACTCGGCGCCGAACTCGACCGGCCCGCCGGCCAGCTCACCGGTGCGCAGCTTGCCGCCGAGGCGGCCGGACTGCTCGTACACGGTGATCTCGGTGCCGGCGGGGGCGCGGTCGCGCAAGCGGACGGCGGCGGCCAGCCCGGTGATCCCGCCACCGACGATCGCCACCCGCCACGGTCGCGCCATGGTCGTCCCTCCCTTACGCGGCCGGCCGCGCGGACAGCTCGTGCACCAGCGCCACCACCCGGGTCAGCACCTCGGGGTCGGTCTCCGGCAGCACGCCGTGCCCCAGGTTGAACACGTGACCGGGGGCGGCCCGCCCCTCGTCGAGGATGCGGCGCACCGCGGCCTCCACCACCGGCCAGGGGGCGAGCAGCACGGCCGGATCGAGGTTGCCCTGCACCGCCCGGTCCGGGCCGATGCGGCGGGTCGCGACGTCCAGCGGCGTGCGCCAGTCCACGCCGACCACGTCGGCGCCGGCCTCGCCCATCGCGGCGAGCAGCTCCGCGGTGCCCACCCCGAAGTGGATGCGGGGCACGCCCGCGTCCGCCAGCCCGGCGAGCACGTACGCCGAGTGCGGCAGCACGTAGCGGCGGTAGTCCGCCTCGGAGAGCGCCCCGGCCCAGGAGTCGAAGAGCTGCACCGCGGAGACCCCGGCGTCGACCTGCACCCGCAGGAACGCCAACGTCACCTCGGCGAGCCGGGTGCACAGCGCGTGCCACAGGTCCGGGTCGCCGTACATGAGCGCCTTGGTCTTGGCGTGGGTCCGCGACGGCCCGCCCTCGACCAGGTAGCTGGCCAGGGTGAACGGCGCGCCCGCGAAGCCGATCAGCGGGGTGTCGCCCAGATCGGCGACGAGCAGGCGCACGGCCTCGTCCACGTAGGACACCTCGTCGCGGCCGATCGGGTTGATCCGCTCGACGTCGGCGGCCGTGCGGACCGGTTCGGCCACCACCGGGCCGGTGCCGGGCACGATGTCCAGGTCGACCCCGGCGGCGGCCACCGGCACCACGATGTCGCTGAACAGGATGGCCGCGTCGACGCCGTGCCGGCGGACCGGCTGGAGGGTGATCTCCCGGACCAACTCGGGGCGGCGGCACGAGTCCAGCATCGGCACGTTGGCCCGGATGTCGCGGTACTCCGGCAGCGACCGGCCGGCCTGGCGCATGAACCAGACCGGGGTGTGCGGGCCCGGCTCGCGCCGGCAGGCGCGTACGAAGGGCGAGTCGGCCGGCCCGCCGCGGCGGGGTTCTCCGTCTCGGGCGGCAGTGCCCGTGGTGTCGGTGGTCATCGCGGCAATCGTGCCACGCGCCCGGACGCCCCCCGCCGCCACCGCCACCTTTTGTGACGTGAAAGGAAGGGCCCCTTGTTAACGCCTGCGGTAGAGAAGGGTCCCCTTCTCACGCGATCCGGCCACATGATCGGGATGATCGCCCGGCGTGCCGTCACACCGGGCGGAGCGGGGCGGCATAGGCTGCCGTCATGGCCCCCCCGATCGCGCTCCCGGAAACCTTCGCCCGCGCGGTCGCGGGGCTGCGATCGGTGACCTGCCGCCCCGAGATCGTGCTGGAGGAGGTCGGCGCACCGCAGCGCCTGGCCCCCTACGCGTTCGCGCTCTCCGCCGGCGTGCTCCGCGAGGACGACGAGGTGGCCACCGGGCGGCTCATCCTCCTGCACGATCCGGCCGGGCACGAGGCGTGGCAGGGCACCCTGCGGCTGGTCACCTACGTGACCGCCGAGCTGGAGGTCGACCTGGCCAGCGACCCGCTGCTGCCCGGGGTGGGCTGGACCTGGCTGACCGACGCCCTCGACGCGCAGGAGGCCCGTTACCGGGCCATCGGCGGCACGGTCACCCAGACGCTCTCCACCCGCTTCGGCGAGCTGGCCGGGCCGCCCGCCGCGGGCGACATCGAGATCCGCGCCTCCTGGACGCCGCTCAGCACCGACCTGGCCCCGCACCTGCTCGGCTGGTGCACCCTGCTGGCCTCGACGGCCGGCCTCCCCCCACCCGGCGTCACCACGGGCCGCT
>NZ_WBKT01000105.1 GCF_008868175.1 Micromonospora sp. AMSO31t | reverse complement strand
CGTCCGCGGGGTGGACCTGCGCATTGAGGTTGGCGAGCGGGTGTTGCTGCTGGGGGCGTCGGGGGCGGGCAAGAGCACGCTGCTCGCCGCGCTGGCCGGGCTGCTGCCCGAGGACTCCGGCGAGCAGGAGGGCACCGTCGAGATCGACGGGCTCGACCCGCGCAAGGCCCGGGAACGGGTCGGCATCGTCTTCCAGGACCCGGAGACCCAGCTCGTGATGGCCCGCTGCGGTGACGACGTCGCGTTCGGGCTGGAGAACCGGGGCGTACCCGCCGGGGAGATCTGGCCCCGGGTGGACGAGGCGCTGCGCCGGGTCGGCTTCCCGTACGACCGGGACCGGCCCACCGGTGCCCTGAGCGGGGGCGAGCAGCAGCGGCTCGCGCTGGCCGGGACGCTCGCCCTGCGGCCGGGGCTCCTGCTGCTCGACGAGCCGACCGCCAACCTCGACCCGGCCGGCGCCGACCTGATCCGGCGGGCCGTCGCGGACGCCCTCGACGCGGCCACCACGCTGATCCTCGTCGAGCACCGGGTCGCCGAAGCGCTGCCGCTGGTCGACCGGGTCGTCGTGCTGGAGCCCGGCGGCGGGGTACGCGCCGACGGGCCACCCCAGGCGGTCTTCGCCGCGCACGGCGACGCCCTCGCCGCCGCCGGGGTCTGGGTGCCCGGCCGCACCGTGCCGCCCCGGCACGCCACGGCCCCGCCCGGGGACCTGCTGCTCACCGCCGGCCGGCTCGGCCTGCCGCCCCGGCTGGCCCCCACCGACCTGGCGGTACGCGCCGGCGAGGCGCTGGCCGTGCTCGGCCCGAACGGCGCCGGCAAATCCACCCTGGCCCTGCTCCTCGGCGGCCTGCTGCGCCCCGGCACCGGCACCGTCGCCGCCACCCACGCCCTCGCCGGCCGGGACGCGCGCACTCCCCCGCACCGCTGGCGGGCGCCCGCCCTGGCCGGCCGGATCGGCTCGGTCTTCCAGGACCCGGAACACCAGTTCGTCACGAGCACCGTCCGGGACGAGCTGGCCCTGGGCCCGCGCCGCACCGGGCAGCCCGAGGCGGCCGTGACGGCCACCGTGGACGCGCTGCTGGAGCGGCTGCGGCTGGACCGGCTGGCGGGCGCCAACCCGTACACCCTCTCGGGCGGCGAGGCGCGGCGGCTGAGCGTGGCGACCGCCCTGGCCACCGCGCCCCGCCTGCTGATCTGCGACGAACCCACCTTCGGCCAGGACCGGCGGACCTGGCGGGAGCTGGTCGACCTCCTCGCCGACCTGCGCGACGCCGGCCACGGCGTCGTCGCGGTCACGCACGACGCCGACTTCGTCGCCGCACTGGCCGACCGGACCGTCACCCTGGAGCGCCGATGACGCCCGCCGGCCCCCGATCGCCCCGGCACCCCGGAGCGCCGCTGGTGCCCACCGGCCGGGGCCGCACCGTCGCCCGGGAATGGCGATGATCGGCGTGGAGCCGGTTGCCGCGGCCGGGGCGCCGCTGGCGCGGCGCAACCCGGTGGCGAAGCTGGCCGCCGCGCTGGTCTTCACCCTGATCCTGGTGGCCACCCTCGACCCGGTGGCGCCGGCCATCGCCATCGCCGTCGAGCTGGCGGTGCTGCCGCTGTTCGGCGTCCGCTACCGGGTGCTGGCCCGGCGGGCCTGGCCGCTGCTGGCGGGGGCCGCCGGCATCCTCGTCACGCTGGTGCTCTTCGCCGCCGACCGCTCCGGCCGCGTGCTGGTCGAGGCCGGCCCGGTCCTGGTCACCGAGGGCGTGCTGGTCACCGCGCTGGGCCTGGTGCTGCGGATGCTCGCCGTGGCGCTGCCCGGGATCCTGGTCTTCGCGACCACCGATCCCACCGACCTGGCCGACGCGCTGATCCAGAACGCGAAGGCGCCCGCCCGGTTCGCCATCGGCGCGCTGGCCGCGTTCCGGCTGGTACCGCTGCTGGAGGAGGAGTGGCGGATGATCAGCATGGCCCGCCGGGCCCGGGGCGTGGACGCCGGCCGCAACCCGGTGGCCAGGCTGCGGCTGTTCGGGTCGACGGCGTTCGCGCTGCTGGTCGGTGCCATTCGGCGGGGCACCCGGCTGGCCGTCGCCATGGACGCCCGGGGCTTCGACGCCGGGACCCCGCGCACGGTCGCCCGGCGGCAGCGCTTCACCCGGGCGGACGCCCTGCTGGTCGCCGCGGCGGCGGTGCTGGCCGGCGCGGCGCTGGCGGCCAGCGTCGCGCTCGGCACGTTCCGCCCACTGATCGGCTGACCGGCCACGAGACCCCAGCCCGGCAGCGGACCGGGGGTGTCGCGGCATGGCCGTGCCGCGACACCCCGATCCCGGTCAGCTGCGCCGGAAGGCGTAGAACCGGGTCTGACCGGCGCGCTGGCTGCGCCCGGCGAGCCGGGCGTCCCGGCCGGCCGGCGGGCCGGCCTTCGGCGGCGGTGGCGTGTCGGCGCGGCCGGGCAGGGCCACCGGCTCGGCGGGCGCCACGGTGAGCGCGTCGAGATCCGGCGGGGTGAGGTCCACCGGGGACGGCGCGGGCTTGTGGGACTTCTTCGGACTGCGCTTGGCGGGCATACGCTGCCTCCTGACTGTCGGGCACCCGTGGGCACGGCGAGCGGGGAACACCCGGGCGGGTCCGACGAGGCACGCGACGCCACCACCGACGGTGGCGCGGAGGATGCGGACGCCCGGGGCGCACGATCCACGGCGGTACGCACGGTGGACCGGGCCTTCGAGAGGTGGGCGTCAGTTACGCATGACCGCACGCTAACCCACCGCCGCGCCGCCCCGCACCCGAATTACGGACACGGACCCGGCCAGGACCCACCGCCACCGCGTCTTCACCCACCGTCGATGTCCCGGCCCGCCCCCGCACCGACCGCGATACGGTCGCAGCACGGGCACCGGAGACGAGGGGTGGCGGTACGCATGGCACAGCAGGCGACGGCGCAGATCGGGGTCACCGGTCTGGCGGTGATGGGCCGCAACCTGGCCCGGAACCTGGCCCGCAACGGCTTCACCGTGGCGGTGCACAACCGCTCGCCGGAGCGCACCCGCAGCCTGGTGGCCGAGCACGGCGACGAGGGCACGTTCGTGCCGGCGGAGTCCCTCGCCGACTTCGTGGGCTCGCTGGAACGCCCCCGCGCCGTGATCGTCATGGTGAAGGCCGGCGCCCCCACCGACGCGGTGATCGACGAACTGGTCCCGTTGCTGGAGGAGGGGGACATCGTCGTCGACTGCGGCAACGCGCACTTCGCCGACACCCGCCGCCGGGAGGAGGCGCTGCGCGGGCACGGGCTGCACTTCGTCGGCACCGGCGTCTCCGGCGGCGAGGAGGGCGCGCTGCGCGGGCCGAGCATCATGCCGGGCGGCTCGGCCGAGTCCTACCGGAAGCTCGGCCCGATCTTCGAGCGGATCGCCGCCCAGGTCGACGGCGTCCCGTGCTGCCGGCACATCGGGCCGGACGGCGCCGGCCACTTCGTGAAGATGGTCCACAACGGCATCGAGTACGCGGACATGCAGCTCATCGCCGAGGCGTACGACCTGCTGCGGGCCGGCCTGTCGGCGAGCCCGGCGGAGATCGCGGAGATCTTCCGGGAGTGGAACGGCGGCGAGCTGGAGTCCTTCCTCATCGAGATCACCGCCGAGGTGCTCGGGCACACCGACGCGGCGACCGGCCGGCCGTTCGTGGACGTGGTGCTCGACCAGGCCGAGCAGAAGGGCACCGGCCGGTGGACCGTGCAGAGCGCGCTGGACCTCGGCATCCCGATCACCGGCATCGCCGAGGCCACCTTCGCGCGGTCGCTCTCCGGGCACGCCGACCAGCGGGCCGCCGCCCGCCGCGCGTTCCCTGACGCGGGCGAGAAGTGGCAGGTGGACGACCGGGACACCTTCGTCGAGGACGTCCGCCGGGCGCTGCTGGCCAGCAAGATCGTCGCGTACGCGCAGGGCTTCGACCACATCCGTGCCGGCAGCCGGGAGTACGACTGGGACATCGACCTGGGCGGCACCGCCACCATCTGGCGGGGCGGCTGCATCATCCGGGCCCGTTTCCTGGACCGGATACGGGAGGCGTACGACACGGAGCGGGACCTGCCCACCCTGCTGGTCGCCCCGTGGTTCGCCGACCGGGTCGGCGCGGGGGTCCCGGCCTGGCGGCGGGTGGTGGCCGACGCGGCCCGGGCGGGCGTGCCCACCCCGGCCTTCTCGTCGTCGCTCGCGTATTTCGACGCGTTGCGCGCCGAGCGGCTGCCGGCCGCGCTCATCCAGGGGCTGCGGGACAACTTCGGCGCGCACACCTACCACCGGGTGGACCGGGAGGGGTCGTTCCACACGCTCTGGGCGGGTGACCGCTCCGAAGTGGAGGGGTGAGCCTCACCAGGCCCGTTCGGCGGCCTCGGGCGCCGTGGGCGCCCAGCCGGCGGCCGGCTCACCCTGGGCCAGCTCGCCGATCTCGCCGGCCCGCACGGCCGGCGTGTGGCCGAGGTCGGCGCACCAGCGTTCGGCCACCCCGGCGCAGAGGTCGGCGATCCGTTCCCGCTGAGCCGGTTCGGCCAGGTCGGCGCCGGCCAGGGCGGCCGTCATCTCGTACCGGAGATCGCGCATCCTCCACCCCCGTGGCGGGCGCGTCCCGGCGGCGCGCCCTGCGCCGATCGTACGCGCGGGCGCCCCGCTCCCGGCCGGAAAGCCGGATGCGGGGCGCCCGCGACACGACCCGCCGCAGCGTCGCGGCGGGCCGTGGACGTCACCAGAACCGACGGCGCTTGGCCTTCTGGGGCCGCAGCATGTCGGCGCCCTTGGTGAGCAGTCGGCTCACCCCGGTCGGGCCGCGACGGGCCTCCAGGGTGTGGCTGAGCCGGCGCGCGCCGGCCGCCGCGAGCGGCACGGCGACCGCCATGACCGCCCACTGGGCAATCCGCTTCTGAATCATGTGGGTTCACCTCCGCAATCTGCCTGCTGTCGGATTGATACCCAGCGGGCGGCGTCGGTAAGCGCGACCTCAGGCCCCGGGGGCCACCGGGTTGGGCAGCGCGCCGCCGAAGCGGCGGTCCCGCTGCGCGTAGAGCTCGCAGGCGTACCAGAGGTGCCGGCGGTCGAAGTCCGGCCAGAGGGTGTCGAGGAAGACCAGCTCCGCGTAGGCGCTCTGCCAGAGCAGGAAGTTGGAGGTGCGCTGCTCCCCGGAGGGGCGGAGGAAGAGGTCCACCTCGGGGACCTCCGGGTGGTAGAGGTATTTCCCGATGGTCTTCTCGGTGACCTTGCCCGGGTCGAGCCGGCCGGCGGCCGCGTCACGGGCGATCGCGGCGGCGGCGTCGGCGATCTCCGCCTGACCGCCGTAGTTGACGCAGAACTGGAGGGTCAGCGTCGAGTTGCCCCGGGACATCTCCTCGGCGGTCTGCAGCTCGGAGATGACGCTCTTCCAGAGCCGCCCGGCCCGACCGGACCAGACCACCCGCACGCCCAGGTCGACGAGCTGGTCCCGGCGCCGCCGGATGACGTCCCGGTTGAAGCCCATGAGGAAGCGGACCTCGTCGGGCGAGCGGCGCCAGTTCTCCGTGGAGAAGGCGTACGCCGACAGGTAGGGGATGCCCAGCTCGATGGCGCCCTCGATGGTGTCGAACAGGCTGTGCTCGCCCTGCTCGTGACCCTTGGTCCGGGGCAGCCCGCGCTCCTTGGCCCAGCGGCCGTTGCCGTCCATCACCACGGCGACATGCTTCGGCAGCGCCTCGGCCGGCAGGGCCGGCGGGCGGGCGCCGGAGGGGTGCGGAGTCGGTGGCACCGGCTCGCGCCGGCCGGCCCTCATCGATCGGATCACTCGGTAATCTCCCTGTTCACACCAGCGGCGGCGGGCCCGGCGCCGGTGCGCGGCGGGACCACACCCGGCCCCGCGCCGCCGGGCGGCGGGACCGCGCCGGACGCCGGGGCACCCCGGTCGACCAGCGGCAGCGAGCGTAGCGCGCGTTCCAGGTGCCACTGGAGGTGCGCCGCGACCAGGCCGCTGCACTCGCGGCGCACGCCGGTCTCGGTGGCGTCGGCGTACACCCAGTCGCCGGTGGTCAGCGCGGACATCAGCGCGATGGTCGCCGGGGCGGGGTGGGCGGCGCCCGGGGGCCGGCAGTCCGGGCAGACCGCGCCACCGGCCGGCACGGAGAACGCCCGGTGCCGTCCCGGGGTGCCGCACACCGCGCAGGCGGTCAGCGCCGGTGCCCAGCCGGCGAAGGCCATGCCGCGCAGCAGGTAGGCGTCGAGCACCAGGGTGGTGGCGTGCTCGCCGGTGGCCAGCGAGCGCAGCGCGCCGAGGGTGAGCTGGAACAGCCGCAGCGAGGGCTCCCGCTCGATCGGGGTGAGCCGCTCGGCGGTCTCGGCGATGGCGCTGGCCGCCGTGTAGCGGGGGTAGTCGCCGAGGAACCGCTTGCCGTAGAGGTCGATCCCCTCGGCCTGGCTGATGGTGTGCAGCGAGCTGCCGTGGTTGCCCTTGGGGTCGCCGGCGAGCTGGAGGTCGACGTGCCCGAACGGCTCCAGCCGGGCGCCGAACTTGCTGGTGGTCCGGCGGACGCCCCGGGCCACCGCGCGGAGCCGGCCGTGCCGGCGGGTGAGCAGGGTGATGATCCGGTCGGACTCCCCCAGCTTCTGCACGCGCAGCACCACCGCGTCGTCGCGGTAGAGCTGTCGGCGGTATCCGGCCATCGGTCCATTCTCCCTCGGGGTGCGATCTCAGGGTCTCCTCGGGGTGGATCGGCGGTCGATCCCGGATGCGCCGCCCGCGGGGTCGGCCGTAGCGTCCTGGCCATGGCTCTGCACCGGACCGCCGTGGCCGCCGCCGCGGCCGCCTCCCTGATCGTCCTCGCCGGGTGCGACACCCTGTCGTTCCGCCGCCTCGACTACGACCAGACCGAGCAGGTGAAGATCACCAAGATCACCGTGCCGGCCGGCGGCGCGGGTGACGTCACGATCCGGGCCACCGGCCCGGCCGACCAGGTGCGGATCAAGCGGATCGTCCGCTACCAGGGCGGGGAGCCCGACAGCCGCTACGAGATCAAGGGCGACGAGCTGCTGCTGCCCAGCGACTGCGGCTCCCGGTGCACGGTCTCCTGGGAGGTGACCGCCCCCGAGGGGGTGACGGTGCGCGGCGACGCCAACTCCGGGAACGTTCTGCTGCACCGCGTCGGCCCGGTGGACTTCACCCTGAACTCCGGGGACATCAACGTGACCGAGGCCCGTGGCGAGGTCCGCGCCACCACCACCTCGGGGAACATCGAGGTGGTCGACGCGACCGGCCCGGTCCGGCTGCGCGCCTCCTCCGGCGACATCAGCGCCCGCCGGCTCGCCGCCGGGGTGGACGCGGAGGCCACCTCGGGCAACGTCAGCATCGAGCTGGACAAGCCGGCCGCGGCCCGGTTGCACGCGACCAGCGGCGACATCGACCTGACCGTGCCCGAGGGCCGCTACCGGGTGCGGGCGGACGCGAAGTCCGGCGACACCAATCTCGCCGTGCCGAACGACGCCGGCGCGTCCCTGCTGCTCGACGTCTCCGCCAGCAGCGGCAACGTGACGGTCAACCAGCGCTGAGGCCGGCCGGGGTCAGCCCGGGGTGCGGCCGGACCGTTCCGGCGCGCGGCGCGGGCCCGGCACCCGGGCGCCGGCGACCGCCAGTTCGGCGCCGGCGGGGGCCGGGCTGGCCGGCGCGGCCGCCGCCCGATCGGCCACGGTCCGCCGGGGGCGGCCCGGCACCAGTTCCGGGGTACGCCGGGCGGCCAGGTCCTCGACCCAGCCGACCAGCAGGGTCACCACGCCGACCAGCGCGAACACCAGCGCCACCCGGATCGCCAGCCCCAGCAGGTCCTGGTGCGACCAGCCGACCACGTCGACCAGCGGGGTGAGCGCCACCACGAACGGCATGTGCCAGAGGTAGACCGTCAGCGCGCGCCGGTTCAGCACGGTGAGCACCCGGCCCAGCACCGGGGTGCGGTCGACCCAGGCCGCACCGGCCGGCGCCCGGCCGATCGCCACCAGGATGAACGCCGCCGACCAGAGCGCGTTGCCCAGGTGGATGTCGTTCAGGTCGTGGCCGCGCGGGCCGGGGTGCGTGAAGATCCAGCCCAGCCCGGCCGCGCCGAGGGCGAGCGCGAGCGGGACGAGCACCCGGTCGGCCGTGCGGCGCAGCAGGCCGTCGTGGTGGGCGAAGCCGAGCAGCCAGGCCCCGAAGTACAGGCCGAACTCGCGCAGCACGGTCGGCGGGTTCGCCAGCACGCCGAACTCGATGGCGGCGAGCAGCGCGTACGGGGCCAGCAGGGTGCGCAGGGGTGCCCGGCGGAACAGCCAGAGGGCCAGCGGCGAGGCCAGCACGAACCAGAGGTAGTCCCGCAGATACCAGATGGGGCTCAGCGCGAGGCCGCCCCAGTAGTTGGCCGGCGGGTCGCTGACCGGGAAGAGCCAGAGCAGCACCTTCGGGGTGAGCGGCAGCCCGGTGAGCAGCATGGCCGGCACGAAGACCGCGGCGAGCACCCACAGCGACGGCAGGAGCCGGCGCAGTCGCCGCCCCACGGCCGGCACGCCGCTCCGGTCCAGCGACGCAGCCATCAGCGAGCCCGCGAGCGCGAACATCACCGACATGGCCGGGAAGATGAGGGTCAGCGTCGCCCATCCAGTGACGTGGTAGACGACGACTCGAACGATGGCCAGGAAGCGGAGCAGGTCGAGATATCGGTTTCGCATCAGCTCGCGGGGCGTCGGGGGCGGGGGCTAAGGCCTCCCTACCCTCCGATCCGCCCGGACGAAACGGTGCGCGGGGCGGGGTCAAAAGTGAAACATTCCATAAAGCAGACCGATCCGGACCATCCCGGCAGCAGCCGCAACGCGAACCGCCGGCCCCGGGAAGCCGGGACCGGCGGTGGGCGTACGGGGTCAGAAGCCGAGCTTGCGCAGCTGCTTCGGGTCGCGCTGCCAGTCCTTCGCGACCCGGACGTGCAGGTCCAGGTAGACCCGGGTGCCGAGCAGCTCCTCGATCTGCCGCCGGGCGGTGATCCCGACCTGCTTGAGCCGGCTGCCCCGGTGACCGATCACGATCGCCTTCTGGCTCGGTCGCTCGACGTACACGTCGGCGTAGATCTTCGTGACGCCGCCCTCGGGGATCATCTCCTCGACCACGACGGCGATGGAGTGCGGCAGCTCGTCCCGGACCCCCTCCAGGGCGGCCTCCCGGACCAGCTCGGCCACGAGCACCTGCTCCGGGTCGTCGGTGAGCATGTCGTCCGGGTAGAGCTGCGGCGACTCCGGCAGGTAGCCCGTCATCACGTCGACCAGCGTGTCCACCTGATGGCCCGAGACGGCGCTCACCGGCACCACGTCGGCGAACTCGCCCAGCTCACTCACGGCGAGCAACTGCTCGGCCAGCCGCTTCTTGTCCACCAGGTCGGTCTTGGTGACCACGGCCAGCACGGTGGCCCGCAGGCTGGCCAGCTCGCCGGTGATGAACCGGTCGCCCCGCCCGATCGGCTCGTTCGCCGGGATGCAGAGGCCGATGACGTCGACCTCGCTCCAGGTCTCCCGGACCAGGTCGTTCAGCCGCTCGCCGAGCAGCGTGCGGGGGCGGTGCAGGCCCGGGGTGTCGACCAGCACGAGCTGCGACTCCGGCCGGTGCAGCACGGCCCGGATGATGTGCCGGGTGGTCTGCGGCTTGTTCGAGGTGATCGCGATCTTGGTGCCCACGATCGCGTTGGTCAGCGTCGACTTGCCCGCGTTCGGCCGCCCGACGAAACAGCCGAAGCCGGCCCGGTAGGGACGCTGCTGGAGCTGGGTCACTCGACCACCGTGCCGAGGACGGTGCCGTCCGGCGCGGCCACGTGGATCGGCGCGTCGGCCGACAGGTCCCGCACCGCGGCGTGCCCCGCGCCGTCCAGCGTCGAGGCCTCGGTCACCACGACGGCCGCCTCCAGCCGGCTCGCGCCGGCGGCCACCGCCGAGGCGACCGCGAGCTGGAGCGCCGTCAGGGTCAGCGACGGCAGCGCCACGCTGGCCGCCGCGTACGTCCGGCCGTCCTGGTCGCGGACCGCCGCGCCCTCCACGGCGCCCACCCGGCCCCGCGCGCCCCGGGCCAGGACGACCAGCTTGCCGTCCTCGGCGTTCAGCTCGCCCGGGTCGGACGGGGTGGGCCGGGCGGCCGGCACGGCGGGTGACTCAGGCATCGGCGGGTTGCCTCTCCTCGGAACGGTTCTGGTTGCCACGGGGATCGGCCTGCTCGCCGCGCCCCGCGCTGTCCGGCGCGTCGCCCGGCTCGACCCGGCTGACCAGCACGGTGTCGATCCGGTTGCGCCGTCCGGTGGTGCCCTCGGCGATCAGCCGCAGCCCGGCCACCTCGGCCCCGGAGCCGGGGATCGGCACCCGGCCGAGCGCCTGGGCGAGCAGGCCACCGACCGTCTCCACCTCGTCGGTGGGCAGTTCGGTGTCGAACAGCTCGCCCAGATTCTCCACCGGCAGCCGGGCGGTCACCCGCACGGCCCCGTCCGCCAGGCGTTCGACCGGCGGGCGTTCGACATCGTACTCGTCGGTGATCTCGCCGACGATCTCCTCGAGGATGTCCTCGATGGTGACGAGGCCGCCGGTGCCGCCGTACTCGTCCACGACGATGACCAGGTGGTTGCGGGCCGCCTGCATCTCGGAGAGCAGGTCGTCGACCGGCTTGGACTCGGGCACGAAAGTCGCCGGGCGCATCAGCTCGGCCACCGGCATCTGCCGGGCCTCGGGGGCGCCCTGGATCCGCCGGATCAGGTCCTTGAGGTAGAGCACGCCGAGCACGTCGTCGACGTTCTCGCCGATCACCGGGATGCGGGAGAAGCCGGAGCGCAGGAAGAGCGCCAGCGCCTGCGCGAGGGTCTTGCGCTCCTCTATCCACACCATCTCGGTGCGGGGCACCATCACCTCACGGGCGATGGTGTCGCCGAGCGCGAAGACCGAGTGGATCATCTGCCGCTCGCCGTGCTCGACGACGCCGCGCTGCTCGGCCAGGTCGACCAGCTCACGCAGCTCGACCTGGGTGGCGAACGGCCCCTCGCGGAAGCCGCGCCCCGGGGTAACCGCGTTGCCGATGAGGATGAGCAGCGAGGCCAGCGGGTTGAGCGCCCGGCCCAGCCAGCGCACCAGCGGCGCGACCGCGCGGCCCACCGCGTAGGCGTGCTGCCGGCCCAGGGTGCGCGGCGCGACGCCGACCACCACGAAGCTGACCACGGCCATCGCCCCGGCGGTGACCAGGGCGGCCCGCCAGCCGGCGCCGAAGGTGTCCACCGCGACCAGCGCGACCAGCGTGGTGGCGGTCAGCTCGGCCAGCAGCCGGAGCAGGAGCAGCAGGTTGAGGTGGCGGACCACGTCGCCGGCGACCGCCTGGAGGGTGCGCGCGCCGCGCGCGCCGTCCCGGGCCAGCTCGGCGGCGCGGGCCGGCGAGACGGCGGCCAGCGCGGCCTCGGTCATCGCGATCAGGCCGGCGAGCACCACCAGCCCCGCCGCGACGGCCAGGAGGGTGAGATCGGGCAGGCCGGCGGGCGCGCCGCCGGCTGCCAGGGTGGTGATCACTGCGATCGGGTCGACCGCCAGCTGGCCAGCAGCCGGGCCTGGAGACCGAACATCTCCCGCTCCTCCTCCGGCTCGGCGTGGTCGTAGCCGAGCAGGTGCAGCACGCCGTGCACGGTGAGCAGGTGCAACTCGTCGGCGGTGGTGTGCCCGGCGGTGGCCGCCTGCTTGGCTGCCACCTCCGGGCAGAGCACGATGTCGCCGAGCAGGGCCGGCTCACCGCCGGCCGGGGAGCTCTCCCCCGGGCCGTGGTCGACGCTGCCCTCGTCCATGGGGAAGGCGAGCACGTCGGTCGGGCCGTCGCCACCCATCCAGCGGTGGTTCAGCTCCGACATGTATTCGATGTCGACCAGCAGCACGGAGAGCTCGGCGAGGGGGTTGACCCCCATCTCGTCGAGGGCGTGCCGGGCGACGGCGAGCACGGCGTCGGTGTCGACGTCGGCGCCGGACTCGTTGGCGATCTCGATGGACAACTGTCTTCCTCTGTCGGATTAGCGGCGTCGGCCGGCCCGGCCGCCCTGGGCGGTCCGCCCGGGCACGGCGTGCACGCTCTGCGCCTGCTGGTTCTCCCGCTCGGCGTCCCAGCGGGCGTACGCGTCGACGATCTCGCCCACCAGCTTGTGGCGCACCACGTCGGAGCTGGAGAGCTGGGCGAAGTGCACGTCCTCGACGTTGCCCAGGATCTCCCGGACCACCCGCAGGCCGCTCGTCGTCCCGCCGGGAAGGTCGACCTGGGTGACGTCACCGGTGACCACGATCTTGGAGTTGAACCCGAGCCGGGTGAGGAACATCTTCATCTGCTCGGGCGTGGTGTTCTGCGCCTCGTCGAGGATGATGAACGCGTCGTTGAGGGTGCGGCCCCGCATGTAGGCCAGCGGCGCCACCTCGATGGTGCCGGCGGCCATCAGCTTCGGGATCGACTCCGGGTCGAGCATGTCGTGCAGCGCGTCGTAGAGCGGGCGCAGGTAGGGGTCGATCTTCTCGTTCAGGGTGCCGGGCAGGAAGCCCAGCCGCTCACCCGCCTCGACCGCCGGCCGGGTCAGGATGATGCGGTTGACCTGCTTGGCCTGGAGCGCCTGGACGGCCTTCGCCATGGCCAGGTAGGTCTTGCCCGTGCCCGCCGGCCCGATGCCGAAGACGATGGTGTGGGCGTCGATGGCGTCCACGTAGCGCTTCTGGCCCAGGGTCTTGGGACGGATGGTGCGACCGCGCCGGGAGAGGATGTTGAGCGTCAGGACCTCGGCGGGCCGCTCGCTGCCGCCCTGCTCGAGCATGCCGACGGTACGCCGGACTGCGTCAGTGGTCAGGGTCTCGCCTTTCTCGATCAGTTCGAGCAACTCGCTGAAGAGTCGCTCGGCGAGGGCGTTGTCGGCGGGAGCGCCGGTGATGGTGATCTCGTTGCCCCGCACGTGGACGTCACTGTTGACCGAGCGTTCGACGAGCCGCAGGATCTCGTCGCCCGCGCCGAGCAGGTTCACCATGATCTTCTGGTCGGGGACCGTGATCCTGGTCTGCACCCGGGGCGGGCCGGGAGGTGGGGTGCCGGTCATAGGTCGGGCCCGTCGGGCCCTACGCCACCTGCTCTCGAACTCGGCGCCGGGCCCTGCTGGCGCGGCGGTCGTGACTCCCATCGTATCGGGTCAACACCGCCCGCACCTCGCCCATTTCCGGCGGTGGGGGATCAGTTCCCGGCGCGGAAGTCGTACCCCTCGAAGGTCTCCTGGTGCCGGGTGAAGCGGTACGTCGCCCAGTGCAGCCGGACCACCGCGCCGCGCTCGTCCCGGGTCAGCCGGAGCAGCTCACCCACCTCCCGGCCGGCGACCGTGCGGAACACGTCCGGCCGGTCCGGAACCGGGGCGAACACCGCGGGCGGCTTGCCGGCCGGGTCGTCCGCGCCCCGGGCCCGCAACGCCCCGTCGTGCCAGGAGAAGACGTACTCGAAGCCCTCGCCCCACCAGCGGCCCAGCAGGCCGCGCAGGTGCTCCGGGGCGGGCGCGCCGGGCCGCCACGGCTCGACGTCGGCCGGGTCGTGCTCGGCGGCGGCGGCGAGCAGCCGGTGCGGCAGCTCGAAGACCTCGACACCGGTGCCGGAGGAACCGAGCACCGCGCAGCCCATCGCGCCGGCCGTGCCGTCGCCGCCGCGCCGGCCGTAGACGGCGGCCAGGAAACCGGGCATGGCCCCGTCGTGCCCCACGTGCAGCACCCGCTCCGGCTGCGGCACGAGGATCAGCCCGAGGCCGAAGCCGCCCGCCCAGAGCGTCTCGTCGGTGGTGGTCAGCGGCCAGCGCATCTCGTCGAGGGTGGCCGGCGCCAGCACCGCGCCCGCCGGGTCCAGCGCGGCCGGGTCGGCCAGGAAGGCGGCCCACCGGGCCATGTCCGGCGCGGTGCTCCAGAGCTGCGCGGCGGGGGCCACCGCGCCGAAGTGGGTCGGCGGCTCCGGGCGGGCCTCGTCGGAGTACGCGTCGACCAGGAACCCGGTGGCCGCCCGGTCGCCCGGCGTGGGGCCGGTCGCGGTCAGCCCGAGCGGGGCGAGCAGCCGCTCGGCCAGCACCTCGGCCCAGGTGCCCCCGCGCAGCCGGGCGACCGCCTCGCCGAGCAGGGCCATGCCGAGGTTGGAGTAGTGGTAGCGGCGGCCGCTGGGCAGCACCCGCTCCACCCGGGCCAGGTCGGCGAGCAGCTCGCTGACGTCGGGCGCGCGCAGGCTGTCCCAGACGTCGCCGTGCGGCTCGCGCTGCAGGCCCGCGGTGTGCGACAACAGCCGGCGTACGGTCAGCTCGCCGTGCGCCGGCAGGTCGAGGTGCCGCCCGATCGGGTCGTCCAGGTCGAGGAGCCCCTCGTCGCGGCACTGCATGACCAGCACCGCCGTGAAGGTCTTGGTGACCGAGCCGATCCGGAAGACCGACTCCGGCGCGAGCGCCGTGTCGTTGCCGGTCCCGCCGACCGTGCAGGTCCAGAGCGGCCGGTCGGCCCGGTGCAGGGCGGCCGAGACCGCCGGGATCCGCCCGTGGGCCTGCGCCTGCCGCACCATCCGGCCGAGCCGGTCCTGCACCGTGATCATGAGAGCAGTCTAGGCAGCGCGTCAGCGGCAGAGCATCGGGCCGAGCGGAGCGCCGCCCAGCAGATGCGCGTGCACGTGGAAGACCTCCTGGCCGCCGTACGGGCCGGTGTTGAACATGAGCCGGAAGCCGTCCACCGTCAGCCCCTCCTCCTCGGCCACCACGGCAGCGGTGCCCAGCAGCTCACCGGCCAGGCCCGGGTCGCCCTGGGCCAGGGTGGCCACGTCCGCGTAGTGCTCCTTCGTGATCACCAGCACGTGGGTGGGCGCCTTCGGGTCGATGTCCCGGAAGGCCAGCGTGGTGGCGGTCTCGCGGACGATGGTGGCCGGGATCTCCCCGGTGACGATCCGGCAGAACAGGCAGTCGGTTCCCATCGGGGCATGGTAAGTCGTGCCCGGGCCGCTGAGGCATGATGTGCCGCGTGACTTCTCGGGCGGTACTGGTGACGGGGGCCTCGCGCGGCATCGGCCGCGCCGTGGCGCGGGCGTTCGCGGAGGGCGGGGACCGGGTGGCCGTCCACCACCGGGACTCGGCGGAGCTGGCCGAGGCGCTGCGGGCCGAGCTGCCCGGCGACGGGCACGTGGTGGTCCGCGCCGACCTGGCCGACCCGGACGCCGTACGGGCCATGGTGGACGAGGCGGCGCAGCGCCTGGGCGGCCTCGACGTCCTGGTCAACAACGCGGGCGTCTACGGCCCGCGCGACCTGCCCCACCCGGTCTTCGGGAACACGTACGACCAGTGGCAGGAGCAGTGGCGGCTGGTCCTGGAGACCAACCTGACCGGTGCCGCGAACGCCACCTGGTGCGCCGCCCAGCACATGCGCGAGCGGGGCGGCCGGATCGTGAACGTGTCGTCCCGGGGCGCCTTCCGGGGCGAGCCGGAGCAGCCCGCGTACGGGGCGAGCAAGGCCGGGCTGAACGCGCTCGGTCAGTCGCTGGCGCTGGCCCTGGCCCCGTACGGCATCGCGGTGGCGACGGTCGCGCCGGGCTTCGTGGCGACCGACATGACCACCACCCACCTCAGCGGCGAGCGGGGCGACGCCATCCGTGCCCAGTCCCCGTTCAACCGGGTGGCCCGCCCCGAGGAGATCGCCGCGGCGGTGCACTGGCTGGCCAGCCCCGAGGCCGAGTGGGCCTCCGGCACCATCGTCGACCTGAACGGCGCCTCCTACCTCCGCACCTGACCCCACCCCGCCGCGTTGATCAAGAGGTTTGCGTCGGAACCCGGCCGGATCCGGACGCAAACTCCTTGATCAACAACAGGGGGTGGGTGGGTTACCAGCGGTGCAGGCGGGTGGACAGGACGGTCAGGGCTGCCACGCCGGCCGTTGACGTGCGCAGGACCGACGGGCCCAGGCGGACCGGGCGGGCGCCGGCCTCCCGGAAGGCGGTCAGCTCGGTGGAGGCGATGCCGCCCTCCGGACCCACCACCAGCACGATCTCGCCAGCCTCCGGCAGGTCGGCGGTGGTCAGCCGGTCCTCGGCCTCCTCGTGCAGGACGAACGCGGCGGCCGCGCCGGAGATCCGCCGGGCCACCGTGGTGGTGGACTCGTCGGGCGTCCCGGCCACCACCGGCAGCCACGGGCGGCGGGCCTGCTTGGCCGCCTCCCGGGCGGTGGCCGCCCACTTCTCCCGGGCCCGTACGCCCCGCTCACCGCGCCACTGGGTCACCGAGCGGGACGCCGCCCAGGGGACGATCTCGTCGACGCCGACCTCGGTCATCGCCTGCACGGCCAGCTCGCCCCGGTCGCCCTTGGCGATGCCCTGCACCACGACCAGGCGGGGGACGGACGCGTCGGCGTACCCCCGGGTGGTGACCCGGAGGTCGAGTGTGCCCCTGCCGACGGCGGTGACCACCGCGCCGGCCGTGCCGCCCCGCCCGTCGGCGAGCAGCAGTTCCTCGCCGACGCGCAGGCGCTGCACGGTGGCCGCGTGGTGTCCCTCGGGGCCGTCCAGCGTCAGCGTGTCACCGGTGGGCAGCGCCTCGACCAGGAACAGCGGCGCCGACACCTCAGGCGTGCCCGTTGAAGGCGTCGCGCATCCGGGAGAAGAACCCGCCCTGCTTGGTCAGCTCGGCGACCTCCTCGCCGCGGGTCTTGGCGAAGTCGCGCAGCATCCGCTCCTGGTCGGCGTCGAGCTTGGTCGGGGTCCGCACGTCGAGGTGGACGTAGAGGTCGCCCCGACCGGTGCCGCGCAGGTGCGGCACGCCCCGGGCGCGCAGCCGCAGGGTGCTGCCCGGCTGGGTGCCCGCCTTGACGTCGACCGTCTCCTCGCTGTCGAGGGTCTTGATGGTCAGCCGGGTGCCGAGCGCAGCCGCGGTCATCGGCACGGTGACCCGGCAGTGCAGGTCGTCGCCCTTGCGGGAGTAGACGTCGTGCGGCCGCTCGTGGATCTCCACGTAGAGGTCGCCGGCGGTGCCGCCGCCCGGACCGACCTCGCCCTGCTGGGCCAGCCGGATCCGCATGCCGTCCTCGACACCCGCCGGGATCTTGACGGTGAGCGAGCGCCGGGTGCGCACCCGGCCGTCGCCCGCGCAGGTCGGGCAGGGGTGCGGGATGGTGGTGCCGTAGCCCTGGCAGACCGTGCACGGCCGGGCGGAGACCACCTGGCCGAGGAACGTCCGCTGCACCGACTGCACCTCGCCCCGGCCGCCGCACGCCTCGCAGGTGGCCAGGTGGGTGCCGGCCGCCGTGCCCGCGCCGGAGCAGGTGGTGCAGAGCACGGCGGTGTCGACGGTGATCGGCGCCTCGACGCCGAACGCCGTCTCGTTCAGGTCCAGCTCCAGCCGCAGGATCGCGTCGGCGCCCGGCCGGGTACGCGGCCGCGGGCCCCGGCTGCCGCCCGCCGCCCCGCCGAAGAAGGCGTCCATGATGTCCTGGAAGCCGACGAACGGGCCGGCGCCGCCCGGGCCACCCGGACCCGCGCCCCCGCCGCCCGGGGCCAGCGGGTCGCCGCCCAGGTCGACGATCTGCCGTTTCCGATCGTCCGAGAGGACCTCGTACGCGGCGTTGATGTCCTTGAACTTCTCCTGTGCCTCCGGGTCCGGATTGACGTCCGGGTGGAACTGCCGCGCCAGCTTGCGGTAGGCGCGCTTGATCTCGTCGTCGGAGGCGTCCCGGCTCACGCCGAGAATGCCGTAGTAGTCCCTGGCCACTGCGTTCGGTGTCCTCATGTTCGTCTCGCGTTGCGCCGGTCGTCGGCCGGAGCCGGCCGTCGGTCTGACTGGTCAGTTCTGGGCCAGCAACTCGCCCACGTAGCGTGCCACGGCCCTCACCATGGCGATATTGCCGGGGTAGTCCATCCGGGTCGGCCCGAGCACGCCGAGACCGCCCACGATCGTGCTGCCCGGGCCGTATCCGGTGCTGACCACCGAGGCGGCGCGCAGGTTGTCGATCTCGTTCTCGTCGCCGATGAGCACCCGGGTGGTGCTCGGTTCAGCCTCCCCGATCAGCTTGAGCAGCACGACCTCCTCCTCGAGCGCCTCGAGGATCGGGCGCAGCGAGCCCTGGAAGTCGAGCAGGCCGCCCCGGGTCAGGTTGGCCGTGCCGGCCAGCGCGATGCGCTCCTCGTGCCGTTCGACCAGGGTCTCCAGCAGGACGCTGGAGAGCGTGGCCATGGCCGGGCGCAGCTGCGGGGTCGACTCGTCGACGAGGGCCTGCACGAGCGGCGGGGTGTCCGAGAGCCGGCTGCCGACCAGCTTCTCGTTGACCAGCCGGCGCAGGTCGGTCACCTCGTCGGGGGCGACCGGCCCGGGCAGCTCGACCAGCCGCTGCTCGACCCGGCCGGTGTCGGCGATCATGACGACCATCAGCCGGGTGGTGGAGATCGGCACCAGCTCCAGGTGGCGCACCTTGGAGCGGGCCAGGCTCGGGTACTGCACGACGGCGACCTGCCGGGTGAGCTGGGCCAGCAGCCGGACGGTGCGGTGCACCACGTCGTCCAGGTCGACCGCGCCGACCAGGAAGCGCTCGATCGCCCGGCGCTCGGCGGGGCTGAGCGGCTTGACCCGGGAGAGCCGGTCGACGAAGAGCCGGTAGCCGCGGTCGGTGGGCACCCGGCCGGCACTGGTGTGCGGCTGCCGGATGTAGCCCTCCTCCTCCAGCACCGCCATGTCGTTGCGGACGGTCGCCGGGGAGACGCCCAGCTGGTGGCGCTCGACCAGGGCCTTGCTGCCGACCGGTTCCTGCGTGGCGACGTAGTCCTCGACGATCGCGCGCAGCACGGCGAGCTTGCGGTCGTCGAGACCCATGTCCCCCACCTCCTGACGCACCTCGTCCGCCCCGGCGCACGGCGTCCGCCGGGCGTCTGGCACTCGACTGTAGCGAGTGCCAGTCTACGTCGGCCGACCCGTCGACGCGATGATCAGCGACCCACCTCCGGTGCGGCCCGCCGCACATCCGACCCACCACGGCCGAACAGCCGGACATCCCGGGCGATGTCGCTCTGGTGCGCCCTTGCCTCCGGGACCTACCGTGACGTCCATGACTGAACCTCCTCGCCCTCCCGGAGCGGGGGACTCCGGCGCACCGCCGCCGGAGCCGACCCCGCCGTCGGCACCGTACGGCTCGTCGTCGGCCGGCGAACCACCCACCGCACCACTGTCCGGGGCACCGGCGGGGAGCGGCTATCCCCCGCCCGGTG
>NZ_WBKT01000104.1 GCF_008868175.1 Micromonospora sp. AMSO31t | reverse complement strand
ACCCCGGCGCGGGCTCCCCGCCCGAGGCGTGGCCGGACGAGACGGCCGCCTTCGCGGCCGGCGTCAGCGACGCCCGCACCCCCACCGACCACGAAGGACGGCAGCGATGAACCACGCGTACCCGGGAAACGGCACGGGCAACGGGCTGCCCGACTGCGCCTGGCTGATTCGGCAGTTCGTCGAGGACGTGCCCGGCGTCAACCACGCCATGCTGGTGTCCCTGGACGGCCTGCAGCTGGCCGCCTCGCACGGCGTCGGCCGCGACCTGGGCGACCAGCTCGCCGCGCTGACCGCCGGCCTGCTCAGCATGGCCGACCGCAGCGCCGCCCTGCTGGAGCTGGGCTCCGCCGAGTACCTGACCGTCCGGCTGCCCCGCGGGCACCTGCTCTTCATGCGGGTCGGCGAGTCCGCGGGCCTCGCGGTGGCCGCCGCGCCCGGCTGCGACCTGCGGGTCGTGTCGTACCGGATGACGCAGTTCGTCGGCGCCGTGTGGCACGCCCTCACGCCGGCCGTCCGGCACGAGCTGCACCGGATGACCGCCGCGCAGGCGCGCTGACGGCCGGAGGACGACGACCATGCAGATGAGGTACTGGAAGGTCCGGCCGTACGTGCTGACCGCCGGCCGCACCCGCACCCGGCAGCCGCTGCTGGTGCACACCCTGGTGTCGGTGCCCCACTACGACGCCGTGTTCGCCGCCGGGCTGCTGCCCGAGGCCCGCTCGCTGTACGAGCAGGCCCGCCGGGCCGCCCGCTCGGTGGCCGAACTGTCCGCGGTGTGCGGCATCTCCCTGGGGGTCACCCGGGTCGTCGTCGACGACCTGGCCGCCACCGACCGGCTGCTCGTCCACAGCGACCACGACAACGTCGACTTCCGCCTCCTGGAGAGACTGCGCGATGGCCTCCGCAAACTTGCCTGACAGCCCACTGCTGACCTCGGCGAAGATCGTCATCGCCGGCGGCTTCGGGGTCGGCAAGACCACCTGCGTCGCGTCCATCTCGGAGATCCCGCCGATCAACACCGAGGCGTGGATGACGGCGGCCAGCGAGACCGTCGACCGGCTGGATCCCGGCATCGACAAGACGACCACCACCGTGGCCATGGACTTCGGTCGGCTGACCATCGGCCCCGACCTGGTGCTCTACCTGTTCGGCACGCCCGGCCAGCCCCGGTTCTGGCCCATGTGGGACGACCTGTGCCGGGGCGCGGTCGGCGCGATGGTGCTCGCCGACACCCGGGACCTGGCCGCCTCGTTCCCGGCGGTCAACTACTTCGAGCAGGACAGCGACATGCCCTTCGTGGTCTGCGTGAACCTCTTCGACGGGGTGCTGCACCACCCGCTCGACGACGTCCGCGCCGCGCTCGCGCTGCCGGCCCACGTACCCCTGACCGCCTGCGACGCCCGCGACCCGTCGTCGGTGGCGCGGGCACTGCTCACGGTCGTGGAACACGCCATGTCCCGCACCCCCCGGCCCACCGCGGGCGCGCTCGCGGCGCGGTAGCTCAACCCCTGGAGGAACCATGCGCAGAATCCTGATCGTCGGGGCCGGACAGTCCGGGCTCCAGCTCGCCCTGAGCCTGCAGGCCGAGGGGTACGACGTCACGGTGATGTCCGCCCGCACGCCCGACGAGATCCGCCGGGGCTGGGTGATGAGCACCCAGGCCATGTTCGGCCCCGCGCTCGCCACCGAACGCCGCTACGGGCTGGACCTGTGGCAGGACCGGGCGCCCCGGATCGAGGGCCTGCACGTGTCGCTCTCCGCGCCGCCCGGCGAGCGGGCCCTGCGCATCGTCGGCCCGCTCGACGAGCCGGCGCAGAGCACCGACCAGCGGATCAAGATGGCCGACTGGCTGGGGCTGTTCGAGCAGCGCGGCGGGACGGTGCTCTACCAGACGGTGACCACCAGCGACCTGGACGGCCTGGCCCGGCTCGGCCGCTACGACCTCACCGTGGTGGCCGCCGGCAAGGGCGACCTGGTCGGCGTGTTCGACCGCGACCCGGCCCGCTCGGTCTACGACGCGCCGCAGCGCGGGCTCGCCGTGGCGTACGTGCACGGGATGACCCCCGACCCGCTGCTGCCGGTGCCGCACGTCAGCTTCAACGCCGTGCCCGGGCTGGGCGAGCTGTTCGTCATCCCCGCCCTGACCCACTCCGGTCCCTGCGAGATCCTGTTCTGGGAGGCGGTGCCCGGTGGGCCGCTGGACCTGTGGACCGAGCGCCGCGACCCGGCCGAACACCTGAAGCTCACCCTCGACCTGGCCCACCGCTACACGCCGTGGATCTACGAGCGGTGCGCCGAGGTGGAGCTGACCGACGGGCGGGCCACCCTGTCCGGGCGGTACACGCCGACCGTGCGCCACCCGGTGGCGGAGTTGCCCTCGGGCGGGCTGGTGCTGGGCATGGCCGACGTGGTGGTGGCCAACGACCCGATCACCGGCCAGGGCAGCAACACCGCCGCCAAGTGCGCGTACGCGTACCTGGGGTCGATCCTGGAGCACGGCGACCGGCCGTTCGACCGGGACTGGATGACGCGGACCTTCGAGCGTTTCTGGGCCGGGACCGGCGAGGCCGTCACCGGCTGGACGAACGCCATGCTGCAACCGTTGCCGCCGCACGTGCAGCAGGTGCTCGGGGCGGCCGCCGGCAACCCGGTGGTGGCCCGCCGGTTCGCCAACGGATTCGGCGACCCGAACGACTTCCGGGACTGGTTCCTGACCCCGGACGCCGCCGAGCGCTACCTGGCCTCGGTCGCCGGCTGACCGCCCGACGGTCGGGAGCCGCTCCTCGGGCGGCTCCCGGCCCGCGCCGCCCGGTCAGGCGGTCACGTGGGCGCTGTCGCCGGCCGTGGCGGCGAAGGAGGTGCCGCTGACCATCCGCGCGCCGTCCGAGGCGAGGAACACCACGAGCGGCGCCACGTCCTCCGGCTGCACCCACGGCACCCCGAGCGGGGTCTTCGCCCGCAGCGCCTCGACCGCGCTCCGCTCGTCGGCGGCGGGGTCACCGGACGGCGACCTCCCGCCCTCGACGATGGCCTGCGCGTAGCGGTCCTGGTGCCGGGTGAGGGCCGTGTCGACCAGGCCCGGGATCACCGCGTTCACGGTGATCGCGTGCGCTCCCAGCTCCAGCGCCGCCGACTTGACCAGCCCGATGAGCCCCCACTTCGACGCCGAGTAGGCCGCCCCGTTCTTCGTGCCGTGGTGCCCCTGCGTGGAGGAGGTGACCACGATCCGTCCGCCGCCGCGGCGGACCAGCAGCGGGGCGAACACCCGCAGCACGTTCGCGGCGCCGGTCAGGTTGACGTCGATCTGGTCGTGCCAGTCGGCGTCGGCCATCTCCAGCAGGGGCTTGAACGCCTGGATGCCGGCGTTGGCGAAGAGCACGTCGACGCCGCCGTGGTCCCGCTCGACCGCCTCCGCCACGGCGCGCACCGCGCCGATGTCCCGCTGGTCGGCGACGTGCGCCGACCAGCGCACCCCGGCGGCGGTGACCCGCCGGCCGGTCTCCGCCAGGTCGTCCGCGGTGGCCGGCGGGAAGTCGAGGATCGGGCTGACCGGCCCGGCCACGTCCACCCCGGCCACCTCCGCGCCCGCCTCGGCGAGCGCCACGGCAGCGGCCCGGCCGATGCCGCGCGCCGCCCCGGTGACCACGGCCACCCGCCCGGCCAGCGGTCGCGCCGCTGTGGACATCCGCCCACCCCCTGTTCTGCCGGTCCTCTCTCCACTCGCACCGTAGACGGGTCCCACCCCGCTCCGCCGGGGATCGCCAGCGTGAACGCCTGCGGGCCGGGGACGCGGCGAGATCGAGACCAGGTCGCCGAGATGGCGGTCTCCGCAGGGCCAGGACACCGCCACCTCCCGCGAGCTGGTGCTGATCTCGGGGCCTCGCCGCGGCGGCGGTGTCAGAGGGAGTGGGTCAGGGTCGTGAGGATGTCGGCGGCGGGGGCGTCCCGGGCGGCGCGCCAGCCGGTGCCGGCCCACAGGTGCAGGCGGTCGGCGTCCCCGGCTCGGGCGGCGGCGACGCGCAGCGGCCGGGTCAGGTGGTGCAGCGCGGGATAGCCGAGCGGGGCGGCCGCCTCGTGCCGGTCGATGAAGTCGTTGCGCAGCCCGCGCGCCGGCCGGCCGGTGAAGGCGCGGGTGACCACCGTCCGGTCCCGCGCCGGGTCGGCCAGCGCGTCCCGGTGGGTCCGGCCCGTGCCGGCCTCGTCGGCCCGCAGCAGCAGCGTGCCGACCAGCACGCCGACGGCGCCGGCGGCGAGGGCGGCCCGGACGTCACCGGGCCCGCCGATCCCGCCCGCGCCCAGCACGGGCAGCCCGGTGCGGCCGGCGACCAGCGCGACCAGTTCGGGCAGCGGGCGGAGCGGCGGCGGGGCGTCCGGGGTGAAGGTGCCCAGGTGCCCGCCCGCGGCGCCGCTCTGGGCGACCAGCCCGTCCACCCCGAGGTCGGCCGCGGCCGCCGCCTCGGCCGGGTCGGTCACCGTGACGAGCACCCGGCTGCCGGCCCGCCGCAGGTCCCGGATCACCGGCGCCGGAGGCGCGCCGAACGTGAAGCTGACCACCGGCACCGGGTCGGCGAGCAGCAGGTCGAGTTTCGCCGTCCAGTGGTCGTCGTCCTCGGTGCGGGCCGCGCCGGCCAGGTCGAGGCCGTACGGCGTGCCCTCGGCCGCGATCCGGGTGGCGTAGCGGCGGAACTCCGCCTCCTCGACGGGCACCGGCGTGGGGACGAAGACGTTCACCCCGAACGGCCGGCCGACGGCGCGCACCTCGGCGATCTCCGCCGCCACCGCCTCCGGCGTCTTGTAGCCGGCGGCCAGGAACGCGAACGCCCCGGCCGCGCCCACCGCCGTCGCCAGCCCGGGGGTGGTCGGCCCACCGGCCATCGGCGCCGCCACCACCGGCACGTCCACCCCGAGCAGTTCCCGCAACCCGTCCACGTCCCCAGTCTGCCCGGACACCGCGCGCCACACCCCTCACCCCCTAGGACGAGATCGACACCAGCTCGGCGAAGTGGGAGTCTCCCGGCCGCCCGGAAACCGCCACCTCCCGCGAGCTTGCGTCGATCTTGGGTTCCGTCAGGAGCGCAGGCGGTCGCGCAGCCAGGCCGGCTCCGGGTTCACCACGGCCTCGCCGGGCAGCACGACGGTCGGGACCGTCTCGTCGCCGCCGGTGACCGCCCGGACCGCCGCCGCCCCGTCGGGGTCGCGCCAGATGTTCACCCAGTGGGCCCGCCCGGCCCGGCGGCCGAGCCGCAACCGCAGGCGCAGGCAGTAGCGGCACCCGGGCCGCCAGTAGACGATCGGCCGGCCGTCGCGCGCGCTGCGCTCCCGCGCCTCGGCGGCGGGCAGCGACCGTGGGAACGCCAGCGGCGAGAAGAGCACCGCCAGCGCCGCGAAGACCAGGAACTCGACGACGGCCAGCACCCGGGTCTCCGCGCCCACCGCGACGAACACCCCGACCACCAGCATCAGGCCGGCCATCCACCAACTACGCAGCACGTCGCGGGATGCTACCCGCCCCGGTCAGGCCGTCGCGTCGGCCAGCAGTTCGAGCAGGTGGCGGTACGGCTGCCCGGTGGCCCGGGCCAGGCCGATCTCGCAGGTGCGGTTCACCGAGGCGTACCCGTCGAAGGAGCGGGCGGCGACGGCGGCGGCCTCGGCGCGGGTGGCCGACGCGGTCAGCTCCGGGTGCAGCAGCCCGCGGTCCCCGGCGAAGCCGCAGCACTGCCAGCCCTCCGGGACCACCACCTCGTCGGCGATCGCCGAGGCCACCGCGAGCAGCGCGTCGTCCAGCCCGAGCCGGGTGGACGAGCAGGTCGGGTGCAGCGCGAGGGAGCCGAGCCGGCGACGCACGGTGAGCCGGGGCAGCAGCTCGCCAGCCGCGTACGCGACGGCGTCGACCACCCGCAGGTCGCCGGCCCCGGCGAGCAGCTTCGTGAAGCCCTCGGTGCAGGAGGCGGCGTCGCTGACCACCGGCAGCGCGCCGTCGCGGCTGGCCGCGCGCAGCGCCGGCGGCACCCGGTCGCGTACCGCCTCGTAGCCGGCCGTGAGGCCCTTGGACGACCACGGGGTGCCGCAGCACATGCTCGCGATCCCGTCGGGCACGAGCAGGCGTACGCCGGCCCGGTCGGCGAGGGTGAGCAGGGCGTCGGCCACGCCGGAGCCGCCCTCGGCCGGCGCGAACAGGGTGCCGAGGCAGGACGGGACGAAGACGGCGTCCGGCTCGCCGACCGGCCGGGGCCGCCGCGGCCGGCCGCCCCGGGGCAGGTCCCGTTGCCACTGCGGGACCCGTTCGGCGCCGAGGACCGCGCGGGCGGCCCGGGTGGCCGCCTCGGGCAGCGCGGGCGGCAGCGCGCCGGCCAGGTCCAGCCCGCGGGCCATGCCCCGGGTGGTGGCGCCCCAGCGGCGCGCGGCACCCCGCCAGCCGGCCTGCGCGGCCCCGCCGTTGCGGTCGGCCCGCAGCCGCTTCACCAGGTCGCCGGTATTGATGAGGACCGGGCAGGCCGTGGCGCACATGCCGTCCACGGCGCAGGTGTCCACCGCGTCGTAGTCGTAGGCGCGCTCCAGTTCCTCGGCCAGGGCCGGGTCGCCCGCGGCGCGGGCCGCGGCGATCTCCCGGCGCAGCACGATCCGCTGCCGGGGCGTGGTGGTGAGGTCGCGGCTCGGGCAGACCGGCTCGCAGTAGCCGCACTCGACGCAGCGGTCCACCTCCTCCTCCACGGTCGGCACGGTCTTCAGGTGCCGCATGTGGATCTCGGGGTCGTCGCTGAGCAGCACGCCCGGGTTGAGCACGCCGTCCGGGTCGCAGAGCGTCTTGACCTCGCGCATCACCGCGTACAGCTCGTCGCCGAACTGGCGGCGCACGTAGGGGGCCATCACCCGGCCGGTGCCGTGCTCGGCCTTGAGCGTGCCGCCGTGGCCGAGCACGAGGTCGACCATCTCCTCGGTGAAGTCGGCGTAGCGCTCCGGGGCCGCGCCGCCGGCGAACCGCTCGTTGAGCATGAAGTGCAGGTTGCCGTCCTTGGCGTGGCCGAAGATGACGCTCTCCTCGTACCGGTGCCGGTCGAAGAGGTCGGCGAGCGCGGCGCAGGTGCCGGCGAGGGCCCCGACCGGGACGGCGATGTCCTCCAGCAGCGCGGTGGTGCCGGACGGGCGGGCGCCGGCCACCGCCGCGTACAAGCCCTTGCGGATGTGCCAGAGCGCGGCGCGGGCGGCGGCCTCGCCGCTGAGCCGGGCCGGGGTGGTCAGCGGCAGGTCGGCCAGCACCGGCCGGGCGGTGGCCACGCGCTCGGCCAGCGCCTCCGGGTCGGACTCCTGCCACTCGACCAGCAGCGCCGCGTGGTCGCGGACGGCCAGGCCCCGCAGCGCGGCGTCCGCCCGCGGGTCCCGCTGGGCGACCCGCAGGGCGGCCGCGTCGAGCAGCTCGATCGCCGCCGGCCCGGCGGCCACCAGCGCCGGCATGGCGGCCATCGCCGCGCCCAGGGTGTCGAAGACCAGCAGGCCGGTCGCGGCGTGCCGGTGCACGGGTACGGTGCGGAAGGTCGCCGCCGCCACGAAGGCGAGGGTGCCCTCGCTGCCCACCACCAGCCGGGTGAGCAGGTCGGCGGGGTCGTCGTGGTCGAGGAAGGCGTTCACCCCGTACCCCATGGTGTTCTTCATGGCGTACTGGGCGCGGACCCGGCGCACCGAGTCGGGGTTGCCGCGGACCCGGTCGCGCAGCCGCAGCAGGCCGGCGTGCAGGTCCGGCTCGGCGGCGCGCAGCCGGGCGTCGGCGTCCGCGGCGCCGGTGTCGAGCACGGTGCCGCTGGGCAGCACCAGCAGCAGCGACTCCAGCGTCCGGTAGGTGTTGAACTCCGTGCCGCAGGTCATCCCGCTGGAGTTGTTGGCGACCACGCCGCCGACCGTGCAGGCGGACTCGCTGGCCGGGTCCGGGCCGAGCTTGCGGCCGTAGGGGGCGAGCCGGGCGTTGACCTGCCGCAGCACCACGCCGGGCTGCACCCGCACCCGCCGGCCGTCGTCGAGGACGTCGAGGTCGCGGAAGTGCCGCCGGGTGTCGACGAGCAGCCGGTCGGTGACCGCCTGGCCGCTGAGACTGGTGCCGCCGGAGCGGAACGTCAGCGGGGTGCGGGTGCGGCGGCTGTGCCGGAGCAGGGCAGCGACCTGGTCGGCGTCGGCCGGGGTGACCACCGCGCTCGGGTGCAGCAGGTAGTGCGACGCGTCATGGGCCAGCCGGAGCCGGTCCGCCGCGCGGGTGGCCACCCCGCCGGGCACCACCGCCTCCAGTCCGGCCCGCGCCTCGCCGCTCAACTCCGCCATGCTCGCCGCACCTCCCCCGCGCCCACCCTAGCCAGCACCGACGACGCGCCGCCGACCCCTTGTTCCACCATCGACCCAGGTGGATACTCTCCGCTTCAGCGTTCGTCGAGGTCACACCCCGAGCCGACCCCGTCGACCCGGCATGGACGCCGACGCAACCGGCGGCCTTCACCGTCAGGGAGAAGACCGTGAGAATCCGCCGAAGCCGATTCACCCCCCTGCTCGCCGCGACCGTCGGCCTGGTTGCCGCCGGCGCCTTCGCCGTCCCGGGCTCCGCCTCGGCCGCCGCGCCCCGTTACACCGCCGATCAACTGGCCCGGGTCGACGCCGCCGTCGCCGCCTCCGGCGTGCAGGGCATCGCCTGGCGCGTGGACGCGGGCCGCGTCGTGGTGACCGCCGACGACAGCGTGTCCGCCGCCGAGGTCGCGGCCGTCAAGAGGAGCGCCGGCGCCGCGGCGGGCGCGATCCGGGTCGACCGGGCCCGGGGCACCTTCCGGCCGCTGCTGTCGGCCGGCAACGCCATCTACGGCGGCGGCTACCGCTGCTCGCTCGGCTTCAACGTGGTGAAGTCCGGCGTCTACTACTTCCTCACGGCCGGCCACTGCGGGAACGTGGTGAAGACCTGGTACTCCGACTCGGGGCTGCGGACGCTCATCGGCCCGACCACGAACTCCAGCTTCCCCGGCAACGACTACGCCCTGGTCCGCTACGACAACACCGCGCTCAGCCACCCGGGCGGCTACACGGCCGCGAACGCGTTCGTCGGCGAGGCGGTCCGGCGCACCGGCTCGGCCACCGGCACGAAGAGCGGCACGGTGACCGCGTTGAACGTGACCGTCCGCTACCAGGGCGGCGGCACGGTCCGGGGCATGATCCAGACCACCGTCTGCGCCGAGCCGGGCGACTCCGGCGGTCCGCTCTACGACGGCACCAGGGCGCTGGGCATCACCTCCGGCGGCAGCGGTGACTGCCGGACCGGCGGGACCACCTTCTACCAGCCGGTCACCGAGGCGGCGAGCGCGTACGGCGTGACCGTCTACTGAGTCCACCCGCCGGCCGGCACAGGAAGACCCGCACCGGCGCGCGGCCGGTGCGGGTCTTCGCGTGTCCGGTTGGGAGAGCGCCCCACTCGTGGCGCGGCATTCGCGAGTTCAAACTCCGCCGTTGTCACGAATTTGGGGTGTGAAAATCACGCCCGCGTCATGACTCAGCACACTTTGCTCCCCCCTCCGCCGTCCGAAGGATGGACCTCAACCGATCAGCCGGTGGAGGCAGACGACATGGACGAACGGTACGACTCGTACTGCGCGGTCGACCCGCTGTTCTACGACTCGCTCGCCAGCTCCGACGTCGAGACCCCCGGCTACGCGGCGGACCGCCCGCCGGCGCCCGGTTGGGAGCGTGAGGTCAAGGACGACTGGCTGGTGCACGGTCCGGTCGCCGGTTCCCTCCCGCCGCAGGGGTGGAAGATCCACGTGTCGGCCCGGCTGGACAACGCCGAGCGGGTGCTGGCCCGGGTGATGGACTACTGCGAGCCCCGCGGCATCCCGTTCAAGCACCTGCGCGGCCCGCGGATGCTGCTCATGCGCAACAGCAAGTACGCCCGCCGCGCCGCCAGCGGCAAGTTCATCACGGTCTACCCCCGCGACGACGCGGAACTGGAGCTGACCGCCAAGGAGCTGGCCGCGCTGCTCGACGGCGAGACCGGGCCGTACATCCTGAGCGACCTGCGCTACGGCGACGGCCCGGTGTACCTGCGCTACGGCGGTTTCGCCGCCCGGTACTGCCTCTCCCCGGAGGGCCAGGTGGTGCCGGCCGTCGAGGACGCCACCGGCACGCTGGTGCCCGACCGGCGCGACCCGGTCTTCCACGTGCCCGACTGGGTCACCCTGCCCGACTTCCTCACCCCGCACCTGGCCGCCCGGAACGCGGCCACCACCACCGACCTGCCCTACCGGATCGAGAAGGTCATCCACTTCTCCAACGGCGGCGGTCTCTACGAGGCCCGGGACACCCGCACCGGCGACCGGGTGGTGCTCAAGGAGGCCCGCCCACACGCGGGGCTGGACGCCACCGGCGCGGACGCGGTGACCCGCCTGCGCCGGGAGGCCGAGACGCTGCGCCGGCTCGCCGGGGTGCCGCACCTGGTGCGGGTGCACGACGAGTTCAGCTTCGGCGGGCACGACTTCCTGGCGCTGACGTTCGTCGCGGGCCGCCCGCTGAACCAGCTGGTGGTGGAGCGCTACCCGCTGGTCCAGCTCGACGCCGACCGGGAGGCGTACACGCGGTGGGCCCTCGACCTCCACCGGCAGGTCGCCGAGGCGGTGGACGCCATCCACGCCCACGGCGTGGTCTACGGCGACCTGCACATGTTCAACATCATGGTCGGCGACGACGGAGCCGTCACGCTTGTCGACTTCGAGGTCGCCACCCCCGCCGCGGCGGCCGCCCGGCCGGCCCTGCGCAACCAGGCCTTCGCCGCGCCCCGTGACCGGACCGGCTTCGACGTCGACCGGTACGCCCTGGCCTGCCTGCGGCTGGCCCTCTTCCTGCCGCTGACCGCCATGCTCCGGCTGGCGCCGGAGAAGGCGCCCCACCTGGCCGACGTGGTGGCGGAACAGTTCCCCGTCCCCCGGAGCCTGCTCGACGAGGCGGTCGCCGTGATCCTCGGTGAGACCGGGACCCGCCACACGCCCGGCCACCCGGACGCGTCGCTGATCGACCCGGACGACTGGCCGGCACTGCGGGACCGGCTCGCCGCCGCGATCACCGCGAGCGCCACCCCGCACCGCGACGACCGCCTCTTCCCCGGCGACATCCGGCAGTTCGCCGGGGCCGACGGCGGGCTGAACCTGGCCCACGGCGCGGCCGGGGTGCTCTGGGCGCTGCACGCCGGTGGCGCCGGCACCGACCCCGACCACGAGCGGTGGCTGATCGACCGGGTACGGGAACCGGCGCCGGGCAGCCGGCTCGGCTTCTACGACGGGCTGCACGGCGTCGCGTTCGTGCTGGACCTGCTCGGGCACCGCGCCGAGGCGCTGCGGCTGCTGGAGCGCTGCCTCGACGAGCCGTGGACCGAACTCGGCGACGACCTGATGAGCGGCCTGTCCGGTGTCGCGCTCAACCTGGCCCACTTCGCCGGGCGCACCGGCGACCGGCGGTACGCCGACGCGGCCCGGCGGGCCGTCGACCTGGTCGTCGGCCGGCTCGGCGACGTCGAATCGGTCGCCGAGGTCAGCGGTGGCCGCCACCCGTACGCGGGGCTGTTCCGGGGCGGCGCCGGCGTGGCGCTGATGCTGCTGCGGATGTACGAGCTGGACCACGACCGGAGCCTGCTCGACCACGCCGCGACCGCGCTGCGCCAGGACCTGCGCCGGTGCGTCCGGCGCGACGCCGGCCACCTGGAGGTCAACGAGGGCTGGCGGACCATGCCCTACCTCGCCGAGGGCAGCGTGGGCATCGGCCTGGTGCTCGACCAGTACCTGCGCCACCGCAGCGACGAGGCGTTGCGCACCGCCGCCACGCGGATCCGCCGCTGCGCCGACTTCCCGTTCTACGCCCAGTCCGGGCTGTTCGCCGGCCGCGCCGGGATCGTGACCTACCTGGCCGAGCGAGGCGAGCGCGAACCCGCTCGCCGGCAGGCCCGGCTGCTGAGCTGGCACGCCCTGCCGTACCGGGGGGCGACCGCCTTTCCCGGCGACCAGTTGTTGCGGCTCTCCATGGACCTGGCCACCGGCACCGCCGGCGTGCTGAGCGCCCTCGCGGCTACCCGGCCGGCGAGTCCCGGCCTGCCGTTCCTCACGCCCCTGCCCGGCGCCACGCCCGCCGGGCCGACCCCACCGGCCGGTGACTGACCGGCCCACCCAGCTCCCCGGGGGTCACCCCGGGGCGGTCCGACCCGACGCGTACGGAAGGAGGTGAACGACATGGCCCTGCTCGACCTCCAGGGGATGGAGCTGCCGGCCGCCGAGCGTACCGGCGGTGGCAGCCAGGCCAGCCTGCTGCTCTGCGGCGACAGCTCGCTGAGCGTCACCACCTGCAAGTGACCCGGTGGCCATCGACAGCGATGGCCGCGCGACGAGATCCGACCAGCATCATCACGAGAGAAAGAGGACTGTCATGGCACTGCTCGACCTCCAGGGGATGGAACTGCCGGCCGCCGAGCGTACCGGCGGTGGCAGCCAGGCCAGCCTGCTGCTCTGCGGCGACAGCTCGCTGAGCGTCACCACCTGTCACTGACGATCAGTTCGCCTGGCCCCGGGCCGGCTCACGCCGGTCCGGGGCCGCGCCCGTGGAGGTGCCATGACCCCGGCCGACCGGCTCCTGTGGCGCGCCGTCGGGTCCGCCGGCTGGTGGACCCCGGTGCTGGCCCTGGTCACCGTGGCCGGGGCGGCGGCCGAGCTGGCGCTGCCCGCGGCGCTGGGGCGGGCGGTCGACGCCGCCGTCGGCGCCACCGCCGGGGAGTCCGCCGGACACTGGCTCGCCGCGGTGGGTGGCCTCGTCGCCCTGCTGGTCGGCGCGGGCGTCGTGCGGGACTACGGCATCGGCGCGGCGAGCGCGCGTTCAGTCGCCGGCCTGCGCCACACCCTGATCCGGCACCTCCTCGCCCTCGATCCCCGGACCGCTGCCCGTCACCCGGTGGGTGACCTGGTCGGTCGCCTGGTGGGCCAGGTGGCCGACGCCGGGCAGGCGGCCCCGACCGTCGTGCTGGCCGGCACCGTGCTGCTGCCACCGGTGGGCAGCCTGGTGGCCCTCACCATGATCGATCCCTGGCTCGGCGCGACGTTCGTCGTCGGGCTGGTGCTGCTGGGCGTGCTGCTGCGCGGGTTCGTCGCTGACGCGTCCGCCGCGGTCGCCGGTTACCAGAGTGCCCAGGGACACCTCGCCGGGCTGCTGGTGGAGGCGCTGACCGGAGCGCGCACCATCGCCGCCGCCGGCACCACCGGGCGGGAGGTCGAGCGGGTCCTTGCCCCGGTGGCCGAGCTGCGGCGGCACGGCACCCGGACGTGGACCGTACTGGCCGGGGCGGCGACCCGGGGTGCGGTGCTCAGCCCCATGCTGCAACTGGCGGTCGTCGCCGTGGGCGGGCTCTCCCTGGCCGCCGGGCGGCTGACGCCGGGCGACCTGCTGGCCGCCCTCCAGTACGCCGCGCTCGGCGCCGGCCTGGGCACCGTGGTCAGCGCCCTCAACAAGGCCGTCCGGGTACGCGCCGGTTGTCGTCGCGCCGCCGAGGTGCTCACCGAACCGGCCCGCCGGTACGGCGACCGGACCGTACCGCCCGGCCCCGGCCACCTGGAACTTCGCGGGGTCGGCGTGCGGGCCGACGACGGCCGGCCGCTGCTCGACGGGGTGGACCTGCGGGTGCCGGGCGGCGCGCTGCTCGCCGTCGTCGGCCCGTCCGGCGCCGGCAAGTCGCTGCTCGCGGCCGTCGCCGGCCGGCTGCGCGACCCGGACGCCGGGGAGGTGCGGCTGGACGGGGTGCCGCTGCCCGACCTGTCGGCGGCGGCGCTGCACGCGGCGGTCGGCTACGGGTTCGAACGGCCCGTGCTGGTCGGCGAGACGGTGGGCGCCGCGGTCGGGTGCGGAGCCGACCCGGTGCCGCTGGCCCGGGCCGCCGCCATCGACGACTTCGTCGAGCGGCTGCCCGACCGGTACGGCACGCCGTTGGCCGAGGTCGCCATGTCGGGCGGGGAACGCCAACGACTCGGCCTCGCCCGCGCGCTGCGGGCCGAGCGGCTGCTCATCCTCGACGACGCCACGTCCAGCCTGGACACGGTGACCGAGTACCGGGTGAGCCGGGCGCTGACCGACCGGACGGACCGGCGTACCCGGATCGTGGTGAGCCACCGGGTCGGCACCGCTGCCCGGGCCGACCTGGTGGCCTGGGTGGCGGGCGGACGGATCCGCGCGGTCGGTCCGCACGCCGTGCTGTGGGAGGACCCCGACTACCGGGCGGTGTTCCGGTCGTGACCACGGTCGGTGCGGTGACCCGGGCCGCGCTGCGGGCGCGGCGGACCGCGCTCGCCCGGCTGGCGGCCTGGTCGGTGGCCGAGGCGCTGCCGGCGGCGCTGGCCGGGCTGCTGACGGCGCGGGCCGTGGACGCCGGTTTCCTGGCCGGCCGCCCGGTGGTCGGGCTGCTCTGGCTGGGGCTGCTTGCGGCCGCCGTGCTCGTCGGCGCCGTGGGCACCAACCGGGCGTACGCGTGCCTCGGTGACGTGGTCGAGCCGTTCCGGGACGACCTGCTGCGCCGGGTGGTGGCCGGCGCGCTGGCCGGTGCGAACGACGGCCGGGTGGACGACGCGGCGGTGGGCCGCCTGACCCATCAGGTGGAGATCGTCCGGGACACCTGGGCCGGCCTGCTGACGGTGGTCCGCGGCTTCCTCTTCGCCGCCTGCGCCGCGATCGTGGGGTTGTGCTCCCTCGCCGCCCCGGTCGCCCTGCTCGTCACCGTGCCGGTGCTGGCCGGGCTCGTCCTGTTCGCGGCGGCCGTACCCGCGATGATCGCCCGCCAGCGGGAGTACGTGCTCGCCGACGAACGCCTCACCCGGGTCGCGGTCACGGCGATCGCCGGCCACCGCGACGTCTCGGCCAGCGGCGCGCGGGACCAGGTCACCCGGTGGCTGGGCGGACACGTCGACGCGCAGGCGCGGGTGGAGAGGCGGCTGGCCGGCATGGCCGTCACCCGTGGCCTGAGCCTGGCCGTCGGCGGCTGGCTGCCGGTGCCGGTGGTCGTGCTCGCCACCCCCTGGCTGGTCCGGCAGGGCCTCGGGCCGGGCGCGGTGCTGGGCGCCCTGGTCTACGTCGTCCGCGGGGTGCAACCCGCCCTGCACACCCTCGTCCAGGGCGTGGCCGCCGGAGGGCTGCGGTTCACCGTCACCCTGGACCGGTTGCTGCGCACCGGCGTCCCGGTGTCCGGGGAGGCCACGCCCGCCGGCCCGGCGCGGCCCGCGCGACCCGGCCCGCCGGCGCTGTCCCTGCGCGGCGTGACGTTCCGGTACGGGCCGCACGCCGAGCCGGTGCTCGACGGCTTCGACCTCGACGTGCCCGACGGCGACCATCTGGTGGTGGTGGGTGCCAGCGGGATCGGCAAGTCCACGCTGGCCGCGTTGATCGCCGGCGTGCTGCGTCCGCAGTCCGGCACGGTCGAGGTGGGCGGGACGCCGGTTGCCGGGGCGACGGCCGCCGAGCTGGCCCGGCGACGGGTGCTGATCCCGCAGGAGGCCTACGTCTTCACCGGCAGCGTCCGGGACAACCTCCGCTATCTGCGGCCCGACCTGGCGGACCCGGCGATCGTCCGGGCGGCGGCCCGGCTGGGCCTGTCCGGGCTGGTGGACCGCCTCGGCGGCCTGGACGCGACGCTGCGCCCGGCCGGCCTGTCCGCCGGGGAGCGTCAGCAACTGGCCCTGCTGCGCGCCTGGCTCTCGCCCGCCCCGCTGGTCATCCTCGACGAGGCCACCTGTCACCTCGACCCGGCCACCGAGGCGCGGCTGGAGACCGCGTTCGCCGAGCGGGCCGGCACGCTCGTGGTGGTGGCTCACCGGGTCAGTTCGGCGCTGCGCGCCCGCCGGGTGCTGCTGCTCGACGGCCACCACGCGCTGCTCGACGACCACCAGGGTCTGCTGGCCCGTTCGACCGCCTACCGGGAGCTGGTGGGCTACTGGGAGGGCGGGGCGGAGCCGGTCAGATCCAGCCCGACTCCCGGGCGATCCGCACCGCTTCCAACCGGGTCCGCGCGCCGGTCTTGGCCATGATCCGGGACAGGTGGTTGCGCACCGTCCCCGCCGAGACGGTCAGCTTCTCGGCGATGTCCCGGACCGGATGTCCCTCGGCCGCCACGTCGAGCACCTCCCGCTCGCGGCGGGTCAGCGGGCTGTCGGCGACCTCCAGCGCCGCGACCACCAGGTCCGGATCGAGCACCACCTCACCGCGGGCGAGCAGCCGTACGCCCTCGGCGATCCGCTGCGGTGGCACGTCCCGGCTCAGGAAGCCGATCCGTCGCCCGTGCTCGGCGAGCACCGGGCGGACCCGGGCGGCGCGGCGCTGTTCGACCAGGACCAGCAGCCGGCCCCCGCCGTCGGGCCCGGCCGCGGCGATCCGGGCGAGCTGGTGCAGCGGTACGAGGTCGGCGTCGACGACGGCCACGTCGGGCCGGTCACCCGCCAGCGCGTCCCGTAACGCGTGCGCCGTGGCCGCCTCGCCGACGATGTCGATGTCGCCCTCGGCCGCCAGCAGGTGGGCGAGGGCCCCGCGGATCAACCCACCCTTGAGCGCGAGCAGCGTGCGGACCATGGCGACCCCGGACATGACCCCCCGATCCCTGACGACACGTGCGCGCCTGGTGACGCACCGTCAGGAATTTAATCGAAGGTGACCGTTGTGCAACACCCGTGATCCGCGTGTCGTCAGATCCAGCACGCGTCCCGGGCCCGCTGGACCGCCTCCCAGCGGCTGCGCGCCCCGGTCTTGCGCAACAGGCTCGACACGTGGTTTCGCACGGTGCCCGGGGCCAGGTGGAGCCGCTTCGCGATCTCCCCGGTCCGCAGACCCTCCGCCGCCGCCGCGGCCACCTCCCGCTCCCGTTCGCTGAGCGGGTTCACCGCGGCGTCGAGGGCGGCGAGCGCGGTCAGCGGGTCGATCATCCGCTGCCCGCGGGCGACCGCCCGCAACAGCTCGACCAGTTCCTCCGGCGGCACGTCCGTGGCCACCACCCCCCGGACCCGGGCGCCGAGAGCGCGGCGCAGCGCCCGCGCGGTGCGCCGCGCGGTCAGCACGACGACCACGCACCCGTCGGCACCGGGCGGTCCGGCGACGGCGCCGGGGTCATCCACCGCGTCGAGGTCGACCAGCAGCAGGTCCGGATGGCAGGTGGCGAGCAGCGCCGGCACGCTCCGGTCCGGCTCGGTCTCGCCGACCACCTCGAAGTCCGGCGTGGCGGCGAGGACCGCGACCACGACCGTCCGCAGCAGACCCGGCTCGGCGACCACCGCCACCCGCACCGGAGCGGCCACCGTCCCATCCCGTACGTCGTCCACCCGGGACACTGTGCCCGAAACGCCGGCGGCTAGTCGAGTTCGGTCGCAGATGTCCAACGGCGGTCCTGGCGCGCCCCGGCCGCTGGTGACGGGTCCGGTCAGCTCTGCCGCAGCGCCGGCATCGGCACCGGCACGGCGAGCGCGGTCGCCCCGGCGCCCGCGCCGCCCTCGCAGGTGTTCGGCGGGACGGTGCCGATGCCCCGGGTGGCGGGCCGTTCCGCCGCCCAGAACATGAAGCCGAGCATGCCGGCCGTGCTCCCCGTGCCGTGCGGGGCGACACTCTGCACGTACGGGGCGGCGGCCTTCTGCACCGAGTTGGCGTAGTTGACGCACTCGGGCAGCGGCTTGCCGCCGTAGGCCAGGTAGACCGCGCCGGTGAACTTGGCCGGGGCGAGCGGGGGCACCGGAGGGTTGTACTGCGACTTGCCGTCGACGTGCTCCTGCCAGTCCGCCTGGGCGGTGCCGGCCGAGGCGGGCCGGGCGGTGACCATGGCGTTGGCGTAGTCGAGCACCGGGACGTCGGTGCGCAGCCAGTCGGCGGTGGCCCTGCGGTTGAGGTCGATCAGCCAGCGGTCGCCGGCGGCCACGTCGATGGTGAGCCGGGCCGGCGGCCGGGCGCCGGTGGCGTCGTACGGGTGGACCGCCCGGTAGGCGTCGATGAAGGACTGGAGGCCGGCCAGGTTCGGGCCGGTGTTCTGCTCGTAGTCGATCTCGATGCCGACGCCGAGCCGGGTGGCGACCGCGGCGGCCCGCTGCCCGAGCAGGGTGGGGTTCTCGGCGAGCGCCGTGTCCCAGTCGTCGGTGTAGGTGATGCCGCCGACGGAGAGCATCACCCGGACGCCACGGGCCGTGAAGTACTGCACGATCTCGCTGGTCATGCCGCGCGGCACCCCGTCGAGGGTGGTGGCGTCGGTGCTCTGGCGCAGCAGGTCGAGCGGGTTGACGAAGCTCAGCACCACGAGGTTGACCGAGGGCCGGCCGTCGCCGCGGTCGACCAGCCAGTGGTTCTGGCTGTCGAACTGGGCGACCGTGCGGGCGGTGCCCCAGGTGCAGAAGTCGTTGCCGCAGTGCCAGGCGCCGTAGACCTGGACCGGGGTGGCCGCCAGCGGCGCGGGTGGAGGCGCGGCGACGGCCGGGCCGGTGGAGGCGAGGGTGAGCAGCAGAGCGGCGAGCAGTACCGAGCGTCGCATGGGGACCTCCCCTACTGTTCGGTACGCCTTGTTTAAGTAGGGCCACGACCGCCGTCAATGCGCTCCGGCGATCCGGTCCAGCACCCGTTGCTGGAAGGCGCGGGCCTCGGGTCCGGCCGGCGGGGGGCCACCCCGGCGGGCCGCGATCGACCGGCGGATCAGCCCGGCATCCGGGTCGTCGGCTTCGAGCCGCCGTCCGGCGTCCACCTTGCCCAGCCAGACGCCGTCGCGGCAGCGGACCAGCGCGCGGCAGGCGCCGAGCACCGCGTCCTCGGCGCCGGGGGCGGGGGCGTTCCCGGGCGGCGTGGGCAGTGCGAGCCACCAGCGCAGGGCCTCGACCAGCAGCCGCCGCAGCTCCGCCGGCGCCGGATCGGCGAAGACCTCGGCGGCGGGCGGGCCGAGCAGGGCCAGCCCCGACTGGCGCAGGATGCTGCGGTCCAGCGCATACCAGAACCGGCCGTCGGCGGCGGGTCGGTCGGCCGGGTCGTAGGTGGCCCGGAACGGCATGGTGGCGCCGGTGTTCAGCTCGACCTCGAAGCCCGGCTCGGGGGTGCCGGAGGAGGCCACGTCCCGCCGGTAGACCACCAGCTCCAGGCCCCGCGCCGGGCAGGGCAGCGCCTCGTGCCGCAGCCGGTCCACCAGCGCCCGCTTCGCCGGCCCGTCGACCGGCCGGGCAACCACGAGGGCCACGTCCACGTCGCTGCGCCCCGGCTGGTAGACACCCAGCCCCACCGAGCCGGCCGCGTACGCGCCGACCAGGTCGGCGCCGAGCACGGCCCGGGCCTGCCCGACCAGCTCGTCGAGGTAGCGGCGCACGTCGTCGTCCATGCCCGCATCCTGCC
>NZ_WBKT01000103.1 GCF_008868175.1 Micromonospora sp. AMSO31t | reverse complement strand
GCCCACCTCCCGCTCAGACCCCGTCGATCATGAAGTTATCGCCATCGACCACGGCGTGTCGTGACAATAACTTCATGATCAACCCAGGCGGGGCGGGCGGGGTCAGCGGCGGCGGAGGGCTGTTGTCAGGGGGGTCAGGCGGGTACGGAGGCTGACCAGGCCGCCGGGGAAGAAGTACACCGCCAGGATGAACACCGTGCCCAGGACGAACAGGGGCTGGGACAGCGGGTGGCTCAGGAACGCCGGCAGGCTGTTCACCGCGTCGCTGGTACCGAAGGCCGTGAGGCGGTGGTCCAGGTACATGTAGAGGATGCCGCCGAGCACCGGGCCCCATCGGGTGCCGGGACCGCCGAGCACCACCATGACCAGCAGCGACAGGGTCAGCTCCGATGAGGTGACGTGCGGGCTGGCGCCGCCGACGATCAGGCAGTAGACCGTCCCGCCGGCCGTGGCCAGCCCGCCGGCCAGGGTGAACGCGACCAGCTTGAACCGGTACGGGTCGAGCCCGAGCACCCCGATCCGCCGCTCGTCGTCGCGCAGCCCGGCCAGCACCCGCCCGGTGGGCGAGCCGCTCACCCGGTGCACCACGAGAACCACCAGGGCCAGGTACGCGAGCGCCAGCCAGTAGAGGTTCACCGTGTTGGTGACCCCGACCAGGGCGGCCGGCAACCCGGAGACGTCCAGCGGCAACCCTTCCTCGCCGCCGGTGAGCCCGCCGAAGTCCCGGGCCACCAGGATCGCCCCGACCTGGGCGAAGGCGAGCGTCACCATGGCGAACGCGATGCCGACCGTGCGCAGCGCGACCGCGCCGAGCAGGGCGGCGAGGATCGTCCCGCCCGTGACGGTCAGCAGCGCGGCCTGCCAGAGCGGCAGACCGGCCCGGGTCACGAGGACGTCGGTGCCGTAGACCCCGGCGGCGAAGTAGAGGGCGTGCCCGAAGGAGAGCATCCCGGTGCGCCCGAACAGCAGGTCGTAGCCGGCCGCCAGGCCGCCGAAGACCAGGCAGATGGCGAGCAGTTGCAGGGTGCCCGGCGAGTTCAGCGGCCCTTCGAAGATGCCCGGCAGGTTGACCGTGGAGTACGGCAGGATCGCCGCCACCACGAGGGCGACCAGCGGCGCGTACGGGCGCAGGCCGTGCCAGCGGGAGTGTCCGGGAGTCAGCTCGTCGGGCACCGCCGCGGGCGGCGCCGCCACCTCGGCGCTCTTGACCTCGGTCATGCGTGAGCCACCTTTCCGGCCAGGCCCTGCGGACGCAGCAGCAGCACCACGGCGAGCAGGCCGACCACGCAGAGGTCACCCAGCCCGGACGTGCCGTAGTAGTTGACGAACTGTTGCAGCAGCCCCACCGCGACCGCCGCGTACGCGGACCCGACCACCGAGCCCATGCCGCCGATCACCACCACGATGAACGCGAAGATCAGCAGCGAGCCGCCCTGCCCGGGCGAGACGGTGCCGAAGTAGACCGAGCCGAGCGCGCCGGCCAGCGCGGCGGCCGCCCCGCCGATCGCGAAGACCAGGGTGAACGCCTTGCGCACGTCGATGCCGAGCGCGGTCACCATCTCCCGGTTCTCCACGCCGGCCCGGATGATCAGGCCGTAGCGGGTGAACCGCAGGAACGCGAGCAGCGCGCCGAGCACCACCGCGGCGGCGACGATCAGCAGGAGCCCGGCGTTCGGCACCTGGGCGCCGAGCACCGAGGTCACGTCGCGGGTCCAGCCGGGGCGCGGGAACGGCCGCGCGTCGGCGCCCCAGGTGGCCTGGAGCAGCGCCACCCCGGCCAGCGACAGGCCGACGGTGACCAGCACCTGCTCGATGGTGCGGGAGTAGAGCGGCCGGATCAGCACCAGCTCGACCAGCACGGCAACGGCCGCCCCGGCCAGCACGCCGAACGCGACGGCCACCACGAACCCGAGGCCGTCCGAGCCGGCGCCGGGCAGGTTGCCCGCCGCCCACCAGGTCGCGTACGCCCCGACGCCCAGGAAGAGGCCGTGCGCGAAGTTGAGCACGTCGGCCAGGCCGAAGACGAGGGACAGGCCGGAGGCGACCAGAAAGTAGAGCGCCGCCAGGCCCAGCCCGGTCAGCGTCAACAGGATCACCGTGCTCACGCGTGCACCTCCCCGGAACCCACACCCAGCAGCGACTTCGTCAGCGCGGTCTCCAGCAGCAGTTCCTGCGCGTCCCCGGTCCAGGCGACCTGGCCGGCGGAGAGCACCACGGCGTCGCGCGCCAGCCGCCGCACCACGGCCAGGTTCTGCTCGACCAGCAGCACCGGCACGGATTCCGCGACCCGTTCCAGCACCTCGGCCACCTCGGTCACCACCTTCGGCGCCAACCCCTTGGTCGGCTCGTCGACCAGCAGCAGCCGGTTGTCGTTGAGCAGCACCCGGCCGATCGCGAGCATCTGCTGCTGCCCGCCGGAGAGCGAGCCGGCCCGTTGCCGTCCGCGCCGGTCCAGCTCGGGGAAGAGGGCATACACCTTCTCGTACGCCGGGGTCGTGCCCCGCCGCTCGGCCAGCCGCAGGTTCTCGGTGACGGTGAGCCCGGCGAAGACGCAGCGGTCCTCCGGGACGTAGCCGAGCCCGCCGCGGACCAGCCGGTGGGTGGGGCGGGCCAGCAGGCTCTGCGCCCCCATCCGGACGGTGCCGCGCACCTCGCCGTTGCGCGGGGTGAGCCCGACGATCGCGCGCAGCGTGGTGGTCTTGCCGACCCCGTTGCGGCCGAGCAGCACGGTCACCCCGGTCGGCGCGACCTGGAACGACACCCCCTGGAGGATGTGCAGCCCGGCGATCCGCACCGAGAGGTTCTCGACGCTCAGGACAGGTTCCGTCATAGCGCTTCCCCCAGGTACGCCTCCTGCACGGTGGCGTTCGCCATCACCGTGTCCGGGGTGTCGCAGGCCAGCAGCGCGCCGTGGTGCATCACGGCGATCCGGTCGGCCAGTTCCAGGATCACGTCCATGTGGTGCTCCACCATGAGCACCGACCGGCCGCTGTCCCCGGTCAGCGACTTGATGACGCTGACCAGTTCGGGCACGTCCTCGGCGCTCACCCCGGCCATCGGTTCGTCCAGCAGCATCACCCGGGGCTCACCGGCGAGCAGCAGGGCGATCTCCAGCTTGCGCTTCTCGCCATGGGCCAGGGTGCCGGCCAGCGCCGTACCCCGGTGGGCCAGGCCCACCCGTTCGAGCGCCGCGTCGGCGGCGGCGGCCACCTCCCGGTCGGCCGCCGCCCGCCGCCACAGCTTCATCGAGCCACCCCGGTGCGCCTGTACGGCGAGCCGGACGTTCTCCCGCACCGTCAGCGACCCGAAGACCGAGGACGCCTGGAAGGTACGCCCCAGCCCGAGGCGGGCCCGCCGGTGCGGGGGGAGGTCGGTGACGTCCGCCCCGTCCAGCAGGATCCGTCCCTCGGTGGGCCGGCGCAGGCCGGTGATCAGGTTGAACAGGGAGGTCTTGCCGGCGCCGTTCGGCCCGATCACGCCGAGGAACTCCCCGGGCGCGAGGTCGAGGTAGACGGAGTCGACGATGGCGACCTCACCGATCCGCCAGGTCAGACCGCGGGTGGCGAGCACTGGTCAGCCCTTCATCTGCGCGACCGGCGGCGCACTCTCGTCACCGGTCAGGGTCTTCTGCGCGGCGGCCGTGAAGGCGGTGCCGCCGCCGGAGAGCTTCGCCTGGTACATCGGCTGGAGCAGCGCGTGGTCCTCGGCGCGGATGGTCATCTTGCCCTTGACGCCGTCGAACTGCCAGCCCTCCAGCGCCTTCACCATCTTGTCGACGTCGTCGCCGCCCTCCTGCACGGCGCGGACGACCATCTGGGCGGCCGCGAAGCCGTCCGGGTGGAACAGGTCGAGCGTGCCGCCCGGGATCTTCGCCTTGGCGGCCTTGGCGGCCTCGGTGTCGCTGGCCCCGTCGAAGTAGTGCGACAGGAAGGAGATCTTGCTGCCGGCGGCGCCGAAGGTGGGCCAGGAGGCGCGGATGTCCAGGCCGGTGACGACCGTGGTGGAGGAGAGCACGCCCTGCTGGTCGAGGGTCTGCCACATGGCCGGGGCGGTGGTGCCGGCCCAGGCGACGAAGAGCAGGTCCGGCTTGGCGGCCTTGATCTGGCTGGCGAACGGCGTGAACTCGGTCGCGCTGGCCGGGGCCCGCACGCCGCTCACGGTCGCCCCGGCGCCGCCGATGACGGCCTTGACGGCGGCCTCGTTCGCGTCACCGAACGCGCCGTCCTGGGCGAACACGACGACCTTCTTGCCGGCGGCGTCGCCGATGAACGACTTGGCGGTCACCACGTCCTGGTACGACTGCCGGCCGGAGCGGAACGTGTACTTGTTCGCGCCCGTCACGGCGTCGGTGGCGGCCGGGCCGGAGATGAACAGCACCTTGTTCTGCGCGGCGATCGGGGCGACCTGGAGTGCCACGCCGGACGAGGTGGACCCGGCGATGATCTTCGTGCCCTTGCCGATGAGGTCCTTGGCCGCGGAGACCGCCTTCGCCGGGTCGCCCGCGTCGTCGGCCTCGGTCAGTTCGACCTTCCGGTCACCGACCTTGCCGGTGCCCTTCGTGGCGAAGTCGAGGCCGGCCTTGAAGCCCTCGATGTACTGCTTGCCGTAGCTCGCCAGGGGGCCGGACTGGGAATACACGAGGCCGACCTTGACCGGTGCGGCGTCGCCGCCGCCGGAGGCGGTGTCCTGCGGGCTGCCACAGGCCGTGGCCGCGAGCGCGGCCGCCATCACCGTGGCGGCGGAAAGGAACACCCGTCGCGTGTGCCGGATCGTCATTGCGACTCCAGGTGGGGACAGGGGAAGTGTCAGTTGTCGGCTCACGCTAGAAGTGACGTCACCCACGGGCTATGTGGCCGAAACACACAAGTAACCGCAGTGGGGTGGCCGGCCGTGACAACCACCTCCCGCCCGTGGATCGCCGCCCCGTGGCCGGTGGCCGCCGGCACCACCGGGCGGGACGCCACTGTGTCGCGCCCCGCCATCGAAACTGCCCGAAACGCGGAACGCTCCGGGCACCACGTGCGGTGCCCGGAGCGCTTCGGAGGTACGGGTCATGCGTCGACGCGCATCCTCCGCCGCAGCCGGCTCAGGCCGACCAGGAGACCGCCGGCGGCCAGCAGGCCACCACCCAGCGAGGCGGTCTGGACGGAGCTGGTGCCGGTCACCGGCAGCTTGCCGTCCTTGCCCCAGTCGTTGCCGTCCTTGCCCCAGTCCTCGCCGTCCTTGCCGTCCTTGCTGTCCTTCCAGTCCTTGTCGTCCTTGCGGTGGTCGTACTTGCCGTCCCGGATGCAGATCGTGACGGTGGCCGGGTCGGAGACGACGGTCCGGTAGCGGTACCGGCCGGTCGCCCGGGCGGTGTTCTCCACCTTGCCCTCCTTGACGTCGCGCCAGTCCACCTCGTGGGGGTGGACGGCGTGACAGTCCGTGCTGGTGCGCGGGGCGAGCGTGGTGTTGTTGCAGACCACGTACCCGGCGGTCGGGTCGTCGACCGAGACGTCGGTGATCCGCACGGTTCCGGTGTTGGCGACCCGGTAGGTGTAGAAGATCTTGTCGCCCTCGGCGGCGTAGCCGTCGTCCTCACACCGCTCACGGCAGTCCGACTCGACGCGGGCCTTCTTGTCGATCGACAGGCCGACCTGCGCCTCTCCCGGGTAGCCCGGGTAGCCAGGGTCTCCTGGATCACCCGGGTATCCCGGATCCCCGGGGTCGCCCGGGTCGCCCGGGTCCCCTGGGTCGCCGGGATCCCCCGGATCGCCGGGATCCCCTGGGTCGCCCGGATCGCCCGGGTCCCCCGGATCGCCCGGGTCCCCCGGATCTCCTGGGCCGCCCGGATCCCCTGGGTCGCCTGGGCCGTCGGAGGCGGCGCAGGTGTGGGCGAGGACGAAGTTCTCGGCCGTCCCGGAGATCACCGCGGTGGCCCCGGTGAGGGTCCACCCGGCCGGCAGCCGGATGAAGGCGCGGCTCACGCCCTCGAAGTCGACGATCTCACTGTTCGGCGTCCCGGGGATCGGCCGGGTGACGGTGCCGCCGGACGTGCTGAAGGTCGTCGACAGCGACTGGAAGACGCCGCTGGTCTGCGGGTCGCCGGAGAGGTCGAACACCCAGGTTTCCTCGTCCGGGAAGGGCCCGCCGCCCGGATAGCAAAACTGGGGCGCGTCCTCCGCCCTCGTCGGCACGTCGTCCGGATCGATGCTGATCGTCTGGGCGGCCAGGGCCGGTGAGGCACCCAGCACCAGGGCACCGGTCAGCAACCCGAACGCGGCCAACCGCACGCCGATGTTCACTCGCCTGCTCGGCGCAGAGGTCTTTCTCATGTACATCCCCCGTGTCGTGGATCCTTGACACGGGACGAAACGACCGCTAATGGGACACGTTACGCACAGCGGACACGAATCCCTCGGTCGGTGGAAACTCCTCGGATTCTCACCGGGGACGGGCGGCGGAGCACTCGCCGTCATGGTCAGCCCGGAGCGGGCAGCGCCGGCCACCGTCGAGCAGCCGGTCGCACCATACCCAGTGGCGTACGCACTGCGCGTCCTCCGCCGACACCGTCGTGCCCAGCCGGTCGACGTCGGCCAGGGATACTTGTGTAGGTCGACCCTGTGCAGCCGCGACACGGCAACCTGTTGCAGATACTGGTGTAGGCCCGGCATGATCGAGGAGCCGAACCAACCGGAGTCCTCCACCATGCCCACAGCCGAAGCTCCATATCGCCAGATCGCCAACGACCTCGCCGCAAAGATCAGAAGCGGTGAGCTGAAGCCGGGTGACAAGCTGCCCTCCACCCGGGAGTTGGCCGAGACCTACGGCGTCCACATGAACACGGCCTCGCGTGCCCTGTCGCTGCTGCACGACCGCGAGCTGATCACCGGTCAGCCGGGGCGCGGCACCTACGTGGCCGAGCGGGCCGGGCGGTAACTCCCGACCCGCTACGGACCTGACGTCGTGAACGACTCAGGCTGGACCGCCTCCGACTCCACCGCCGGACCTGACGTCGTAAACGACTCATCCCTCGACCGCGCCCGACTCCACCGCCCGGTCCTGAGTCGTCTGTGACATCAGCTCGACAGGCACTCGCGAGCACCCGGTCACCCGTCACGGGCGGCGCGGCACCGGCGCGCGCCCGTCGGGCTCGTCCGATCCGTCCACGTCATCAAGTTCGTAACCCCCACACCACCACCCTGGGGGCGTCGCGGCGACGAGCCACGCCCTCCGCGAGCGGGACCCACTCCAGCTCGCCGACCTGGCGGCATCCCCGCCCCGCCGACACCCCCACCTCGCCGACCTAGTGTGGATCAAGGGCGGGTCACCGGCGGAGGGGGAAGGCGCCGCGCCGGGTCCCCGAGCCGCCCCGGCGCGGACGCCGGTCAGAGTCCCGCGCGCGCCGCCACGGCCGTGTCGGGCTGGTCGGCGAAGGCGCCGTCGAGGCCCAGGCCGTAGAACAGCTCGTACTCGGCGGTGATGTCGCCGCGGGCGTTCGGGTCGGCGCCGATCCGGAAGTCGGCCGGCAGGAACTGGTTCTCGGCGCGGAACGTCCAGGCGTGTACCAACAGCTTCACCCGGTGCGCGTCCCGGATCACCGAGGTCGGCGCGAGCAGCTTGCCGGCGGCGTCCCGGGGCACGATGAGGTTCTTGTTGAGGCCCACGCCGTCGGCGTACCGGGCCACCCAGGCCAGGCCGGCGGCGGTGGCCAGGTCGGCGTAGCCGCGCGGGTCCCCGGCGGCGGTGAAGTCGTAGGGGGCGCCGGCGGCGTCCATGAGCTGCACGAGCCGCACATCGATCATCCGGTCGAGCTTGCGCAGGTTGGCGGTCTCGAAGCTCTGCACGAACACCGGGTCGTCGCGGTGGGTCAACTTGTTGGCCTTGAGCGTGGCGACCAGGGGCTCCTCCAGCGGCCGCCCGATCGAGGCGAAGTAGCTGGGGTGCTTGGTCTCCGGGTAGACGCCGATGGTCCGGCCACGGGCCTTGGACTCGGCGCGGGCCAGGTCGATGACCTCCTGGAAGGTCGGCACGAGGAACCTGCCGTCGAAGGCGGTGTTGGTCACCCGCACCTGGGGCAGCCGCTCCTTGGCGCGCAGCGTCCGCAGCTCGGCCAGGGTGAAGTCCTCGGTGAACCACCCGGTGACCGTGACCCCGTCGATGGTCTTCGTCGCCTTCCGGGCGGCGAACTCCGGGTGGGCGGCCACGTCCGTCGTACCCGAGATCTCGTTCTCGTGCCGGGCGACCAGCACGCCGTCCTTCGTCAGGACCAGGTCCGGCTCGATGAAGTCGGCGCCCTGGCGGATGGCCAGCCGGTAGGCCTCCAGTGTGTGCTCCGGGCGGTAGCCGCTGGCGCCGCGGTGACCGATCACGATGGGCCGCTGGACCGCGCGGGAACGCTCTTCGCGGGGCTCCGGGTCGGCCTGGGCGGCCACCGCCGGGGCCACCACGGCCGCCGCGAGCAGCGCGCCGGCCACGCCGAGGGCGGAAAGGGTACGTCGCAACGCCGTCTCCTGTCGTCGAGGGGTACGCACAGCAGACCGGCCCGGGTTGGCCGGCAGTTGGTCGGTTCCTGACCTGCCGGTGAATCTCCGGACGGAAGATGACCTGGTGCGCCGCCTGCTCCGGAACCCCGTGCGGCTGGTGCCGTTCGGGTTCCTGGCGGTGATCCTGCTCGGCACCGGCCTGCTGATGCTGCCCGGGGCCACCAGCGAGAGCCGCTACACCCCGTTCGTCACGGCGCTGTTCACCTCGACCTCGGCGGTCTCGGTGACCGGCCTCGCCGTCAACGACACGCCGAACTACTGGAACGAGTTCGGCCTGGCCATGATCACCGTGCTCACCCAGCTCGGCGGCCTGGGCATCCTGACCGTCGCGGCCCTGGTGATCCTCGTGGTCTCCCGGCAGCTCGGCCTGCGCAACCGGCTGCTCGTGCAGGCCGAGACCGCCGAGTTCGGCCTCGGTGACGTGAGCTGGCTGCTGGTCCGGATCGTCGCGACGGTCTTCGCCACCGAGGCGGTGATGACCGCGGTGATCACCGGCCGGCTCTGGCTGGTGTACGACTACACGCCCGGGCGGGCGTTCTGGACAGCCGGCTTCCACGCCATCCAGGCGTTCAACAACGGCGGCTTCAGCCTCTACTCCGACGGCCTGGTCGCCTTCTCCCGCGACCCGTGGGTCGCGCTGCCGCTGAGCCTCGGCGCCATCATCGGCGGCCTCGGATTCCCGGCGCTGTTCGAGGCCGCCCGGGAGTGGCGGAGGCCGAACAGCTGGGCGATCGCCACCAAACTGACCATCTGGGGCAGCGTGGCTCTGCTCCTGCTCGGCTTCGGCTTCCTGCTGCTGTCCGAGTGGACCAATCCCGCCACCATCGGCACCTTCGACACCCCCGGCAAGGCGCTGGCGTCGTTCACCCAGATCGCGCTGAGCCGCACCGGCGGCTTCGACGTGATCAACGTGGACAAGCTCAGCAACGAGAGCTATCCGCTGCTCATCGTGCTGATGTTCATCGGCGGCGGCAGCGCCAGCACGGCGGGCGGCATCAAGGTCTCGACGTTCTTCCTGCTCGCCTTCGTGATCTGGGCCGAGCTGCGCGGCGAGCCGGACGTGACCGTGGGTGGCCGGCGGGTTGCCACGGCCAGCCAGCGGCAGGCACTCACCGTGGCGCTGCTCAGCGTGGCGCTGGTCGTGGTCGGCACGATCCTGCTGATCGTGGTCACCGACGACCTGCGCAACTTCGCCGCGATCTTCGAGGTCACGTCGGCGTTCAGCACCACCGGCCTCTCCACCGGCCTCGCCCCGGAGCTGTCCCAGCCCGGCAAGTACGTGCTCATCGTGCTGATGTTCATCGGCCGGGTCGGCCCGCTCACCCTCGGATCGGCGATCGCGTTGAACACCCGGCGACACCTGTACCGCTACCCGGAGGAGCAACCCGTTGTCGGCTAGGAAGACGGACGACAGCAGCGTCGTGGTGATCGGCCTGGGCCGGTTCGGGTCCCGGCTCGCCGGCTCGCTGCTGCAACTCGACCACGACGTGCTCGCCATCGACCACCAGCAGGACCGGGTGCAGCGCTGGGCCTCCCGGCTGGACCGGGTGGTGCAGGCCGACACCACCGAGGAGAACGTGCTGCGCCAACTGGGGGTCGCGGACTTCCGCCGGGTGGTGGTCGCCATCGGCGCGTCCGTCGAGGCGAGCGTGCTCACCGTGCTGGCGCTGACCGAGCTGGACATCCCACAGATCTGGGCACGGGCCACCTCGGAGAAGCACGCGAAGATCCTGCACTCGGTGGGCGCGCACCACGTCATCTTCCCCGAGGCGGAGACCGGCGACCGGGTCGCGCACCTCATCGTCAGCCGGATGCTCGACTTCATGGAGTTCGGCCACGACTTCGCGATCGCCAAGGTCCGGGTGCCGCCGTCGCTGGTCGGCCGGTCGCTGCGCGAGCTCACCCCGATCGACCGGTACGGGGTGATGGTCGTGGGCGCGAAGCCTCCCGGCGAACCGTTCCGCTACGCCGACCCGGACACCGTCCTCCAGCCGGACAGCGTGCTCATCGTGGAGGGCGCCATCGATCGGGTGCAGCAGTTCGCCGGGCTGGCCTGACCGTCACTTCTTCTTCCCCTTACCGCCGTGCCCACCCCCCTTCGGCCGGTCTAGCGGCCTTTTCCCTTGCCACCGTCCTTGCCCTTGCCGGGCTTGGGCTTCGCGGCGGGCTTCACGGGCCCCTTCGCCGGGGCCTTCGCGGGTGCCTTGGCCGCCGGCGCCTTGACCGGAGGCTTCACGGGCGGCGCGACGGGCGGCGGCGCCGTGGTGGGCGCCGACCCGGCGACACCGGACACCTGCACGCCGCAGGTGCTCTCACCGACCTTGAACTCCACCGGCAGCGGGTTGCCCCCGGTGTAGCGGCCCGTCAGCGACAGCTTCGTCGAGGCGCCGGGCGCCAGTACGGCGGCGGTGGCTGGCGCCTTGACCTGCACCGTGTTCCCCTGCTGGCGTACCGCCGGCTGGGCACCGTCGACGGTCTGCCGGCCCGGGAAGGTGAAGTTCATGGTCCAGTCCCGCAGCTCGCGAGTGCCGGTGTTGGTGAGGGTCAGGTCCGCCGTGAAGTCCTTGCCGGAGTCGCGGCGCAGCACATAGTCGACCGCGCAGGGGGTCGCCTCGGGCAGCCCCATCCGGGCCTCGGTCGGCTCCACCCCGCCACTGGCCGGGCTCTTCGAGGTGACCCCCCACAGGGCGGCGGTCACGGCGATCAGACCGGCGGCGGCCACCCCGGCCTCCACCTTGCGCCGGCGGGCGGCGGCCCGGCGGGTCTTCGTGCGGATCGCCGAGAAGGGCAGCGCGTCGGTCGCCGCCGACCAGGGCAGGATCGTGGTGCCGGCGTTCTCCATGAGCGCCGGGTCGAACTGGCCGAGCGCCGGGGAGACCGGCACGATCGCCGCGATCCCGGCGGCGTCGGCGAGCGTACGGGCCACCTCGGCCGTGGCCGGGCGGTCCTCCGGGCGCTTCGCCAGGCAGCGCCCGACCAGCTCGGCGACCTCGTCGGGGAGACCCACCACGGGCGGCATCGGGTCCGGCTCGTTGTACATGTGGGCGCGGAGCATCTGCGTGGTGGTGCTGGCCTGCCAGGGCAGCCGGCCGGTGAGCATCCGGTAGAGCAGCAGGCCGACCGCGTAGACGTCGGTGGCCGGGGAGACCTGGCCGTTGTCCAGCCGCTCCGGCGCCAGGTACGCGGGCGTGCCGAGCAGCGCGCCGTCCGGGCCCTTCTCGCTCTCCCCCACCAGCGCCGAGATGCCGAAGTCGACGACCTTCACACCGGTCGAGGTGAGCATGACGTTGCCGGGGGTGACATCGCGGTGCACGACGCCCCGGGCGTGTGCGGTGGCCAGCGCGGACGCCACCTCCGCGCCGATCGTCAGCGCCTCCCGCCAGGGCAGCTGCCCGCCCCGGCCCAGCCGGCTGCTCAGCGGGCCGCCGTCGACCAGCTCCATGACCACGTACGGGACGGTCAGCCCGACCTGCTCGGACTCCCCGTAGTCGTACACGTTGGTGATGTTGGGGTGGCAGAGCCGGGCGGCGGCCTGCGCCTCGATCCGGATCCGGTGGCGGAACGCCTTGTCACTGGCCAGCCGTGAGGCCAGCACCTTGATGGCCACCTGCCGGCCCAGCACCTCGTCGTAGCCGCGCCAGACGACCGACATGCCCCCCGCGCCGAGCTGCTCGACCAGCCGGTACCGCTCGCCGAGCAGCTGCGCGCCGTTCCTGACCGCTGCACCCATGGTCGGTCCAGTTGCCCGAGGAGGGCCCTCGTACACCTCAGGGGTCGAAATCGGTCAGCGAAGTCACCCGATCAGGCGGTCGCGAGGAGCTGGTCCACCGGCGCGTAGTCGTCGGTGAGCACCAGCGCGTCCCCGACGAACGCGGCCACTCGGCCCCCGTCCAGCAGCCTCGCCGGCTCGGACAGCAGCCGCAGCCGCGCCGGGACGCCGGCCAGCGGCAGCGGCGCGTCCGAGGCCACGATGAGGAAGTTCGCGCCGTGCTGCCCGGCGATCGCGCCGGGCGGGGCGATCAGCGCCACGTGGCGGAACTCGGCCGCCACGGTGGCCAGCTCGGCCCGGATGAACCGGTCCGGCGGGTAGTCGATGACGTTCTGCACGTAGATCCCGTTGGGCCGGAGCACCCGGCGGATGTCGGCGGCCATCTCCCGGGTGGCCAGGTGCCAGGGCACCACGAGGTGACCGAAGGCGTCGCCGACGACGAAGTCCCGGCTGTCGGTGGGCTCGGCGCCGAGCAGCACCCGCGCGTCACCCACCCGCGCGCGCAACTGCGGCCCGGTGCGCACGCCCAGCTCCCGCCGGTCCAGGTCAACCAGGCCGCCGTCGATCTCGAAGACCAGATTGTCGCTGCCCGGCCTTGTCGCGGCCAGGTAGCGCGGCATCGTGAAGCCGCCGCCGCCCAGGTGCAGCGCGTCCATCGGCTGCCGCGCCGGCCGCGCCACGTCCGCGACCAGGCCGATCCACTGGGTGTACGCGTACTTCAGGTGCGTCGGGTCGGCCAGGTCCACGTAGGAGTGCTCGGCGGAGTTCAGGTAGAGCGTGCGGCCCTGGGCCCGCTGCCCGTCCGCCTCGACCCGGGCGCAGTGGTAGGCGGTCTCCACGTCACACGGGTTCGGGGCGACCGCGGAGAGGCCGGCCGCCGCCAGGCCGAGCACCGCCAGGGCGGCTTTGGCCCGGGCCGGACCGGGCAGCGCCGCCCCCGCCTGCCGGCGCAGGTACGCCCCGAGCACCAGCCCGGTCACCCCCAGCACGCCGGCCAGCGCCAGCACGATCACCGTGCTGGGCAGCGCCGCCACCAGCACGAAGCCGGTGGCCAGGGTCGCCGTGATGCCGCCCAGGGTGCCGATGCCGGACAGCCGGCCGACCACCTGCCCCGTGCGGCGCAGGTCGGCGAGCTGGAGCTTCACCACCAGCGGGGTGACCCCGGCCAGCAACGCCGCCGGCAGCAGCACCGCCAGCGCGGTCAGCAGCAGCACGGCGCTAGCCGCGCCGCCGCGCAGCGCCTCACCGGCGTACCGGACGACGGGCAGGGTGACCGCGGTGGCGATGCCGGCAAGCACCAGGGCCGGGGCGAGCAGGGTACGCGGGTCGCGGCGGTCGGCCAGCCAGCCACCCATCCACGCCCCGTACGCGATGGCGGCCAGGGCCATGCCGATCACCGAGCTGGTCACCTGGAGGGTCACCCCGACATACGGGCCGACCAGGCGGAGCGAGACCGTCTCCAGCACCAGCACCGCCCCGCTGGAGAGGAAGACCAGGAACGCGGCGAGCCCGTTCGGCAGGGCCCGGGGCGGGACCGGCGCGCTCGGGGCCGGCTCCGCAACGACGTCGGACGATGTGCTGCTCACCGTGGCGATGCTACGCAGCGTTCCCCGCGGAAGGGGTCAATACATCGAGATGTGAACATGGTTTGTGTGGTCGGCGGCGGGACTGCCGCCCCCGCTGTACGCCCGCCAGCCGGTGTTCGGCATCCAGATCTGCCGGTACCAGATGACGTACATGATGCCGAGCCGGTTGGCGTTGTTCTTGGCCCAGTTGGCGAGGCTGTCGCCGTACGACTTGTCGCCGCCGGTGGCGGTCTTGTCCTCGAAGCCGCCGGTGGCGGCCGCGAAGTCGCAGGCCCGGCCCTTCGGGTGCTCGCCACCGCCACCGCTGCGGTGGCAGGAGACGTAGCGCTTGTAGCCGGCGGCCTTGGCCTGCTGGAGCATGTGCAGGGTGCGCGGGGTGATGCAGCCGCTGGCCGGCGTCGGGTCGTTCACCGAGCAGGACTCCGACGGCCACGAGCCGTCCGAGTTGCGCGGCGCCGGCTTGGCCGACGACGAGCTGCCGTTGAAGCCGGAACCGGACCCGGAACTGACCTTGGCGAGCGCCACCTCGGCGTCCCGCTTCTTCTTGGCCAGCACGGCGAGCTGCTTCTGCTGCTCCCGCACCTCGGTGTCGATGGCCACCTTCGCCTCGGTGGCCTGGGCCTTCGCCTCGTTGAGGTCGTGCAGGCGCTTGCTGTCCCGCTGGGCCAGCACGTCCAGCTCGGCGGCCCGCTTGAGGAAGGCGTCCGGGTCGGAGCTGCCCAGCAGCATCGACACCGGGGTCAACCGGCCCAGCCGGTAGGACTGCGCGGCTACCTCGCCGACCTGCGCGGACAGCTCGACCAGGCGCCCCTCGACCTGCTTGAGCTGGTTGGTCAGTGCGACCTGCCGGCGCTTGGAGTTGTCGAGCCGGTTCTTGGCGTCGATGTGGCCTTTCGCCGCCGCCTCCAGGGCCTCGCGGAGCTGCTTGCTGCCGCCCTCGTCGGGGGCGTTCGGGCTGGGCGCGGCGGCGGCCACCCCGGCGGGGGCGAGACCGGCACCCAGCAGCAGGGCCGTCGCGGCGAGCAGGGCGATCAGCGACCGGGGGACGGGCCGGCGGGTGAGCGTGGTCCTGGGCACGTGAGGGTCCTTCCGTCGACCGCCGGCCCCCGAGTCGACCTTGCGCGGCGGCGGCTCCACCGGGCGCCGGGCGGCGGCCTGCTGGCGGAAACCGCCGGTCACGATACCGGACCGCGGGCTGCGGGCCGCGCCCCCGACCTCGGACGACGCGGATCGTCGACGGAGCGTGCCGGGGCCGTCGCGGAAAGCTCGCTCAGCCGCCCAGGAGGGCGGCCCGCACCTCTTCCCAGCTCTCCTGGTTGGCCGCGACCAGCAGGCCCCGGCCCTCGTCGGCCGGGTGGTAGTCGGTGCCGTCGAAGCGGCGCGCCACCCCGCCGGCCTCCCGCACCAGCAGGGTGCCGGGGGCATGGTCCCAGGGCAGGGTGCGCCAGAACAGCACGAACTGCTGCGCCCCGGTGAGCACGTCCAGGTATTCCCGGCCGGCGCAGTGCTGGCCGGGCAGCAACTCGCCGAGCCGCTCGCCGCCCGCCTCCACGCTCCGCCGGAAGTCCGGAGGCAGGAAGCGGGTCGTCGCGGTGCCCCGCAGCGCGCCGACCTCGGGGTCCCGCCCGGCGGTGCGCACCGGCTGGCCGTCCAGCCAGGTGCCGTCGCCCACCCGGCAGGTGGCCAGCGCGCCGTCCAGCGGGTCGTAGACCCAGGAGGCGACCGGCACCCCGTCGGTCAGCAGCGCCACCATGAGGGCGAAGGGGCGCCGGCCGGCGGCGAAGTTCGAGGTGCCGTCCACCGGGTCGACCAGCCAGACGTCACCGGCTCCGCGCAGGTGCCGCAGCAGCGCCGGGTCGTCGGCGACCGCCTCCTCACCGACCACCACCGAGCCGGGGCGCAGTCGCCGCAGCCCGGCGGAGATCAACGCCTCGGCCTTCCGGTCGGCGACGGTGACCACCTCGCCGGGAGCCTTCTCGGAGATGTCGGAGTCGTCGAGGCGTCGGAACAGCGGCACCACGATGTCGGCCGCGGCCTCCCGCAGCAGCGCGCCGACGTCCTCCAGCAGCGGGTCAGCCACGCGGCGGCAGCTTGACCACGCTGACGAAGAACTCGTCGATCTGGCGGACCACCGAGATGAAGCGCTCGAAGTCCACCGGCTTGGTCACATAGGCGTTGGCGTGCAGCTGGTAGCTGCGCAGGATGTCCTCGTCGGCCTGGGAGGTGGTGAGCACCACGACCGGGATCCGGCAGAGCTGCTCGTCCTTCTTGATCTCCTCCAGCACCTCCCGGCCGTCCCGGCGGGGCAGGTTCAGGTCGAGCAGGATCAGGTCGGGGGTCACGGCGTCCCCGTACTGGCCCTCGCGGCGCAGGTAGGCCAGCGCCTCGGCGCCGTCCGAGACCACGGTGAGGCGGTTGCGGAGCTTGTGCTCCTCGAACGCCTCCTGGGTCATCAGCACGTCGCCCGGGTCGTCCTCGACGAGCAGGACCTCGATCGGGCTCTTTCCGTCCGCCGGCGCGGTCATCCCACCGTCTCCTTCATGCCACCCGTCTCACTGTCTCGGGCCGCCCCCTCGGGCGTCTCCTCCCGGGCCGTGCCGTCCGGCTGCCGGGCCACGCTCACCGCGGCGTCCTCGGCGCCGTCCCCGGTCGCCGCACCGTCCCCGGTCGACTCCTCGTCCCCGGCCGGCTCCGCCGCCCGCGCCGCCGCCACGTCCTCGGGCAGGGCCGGGAGCGTGAACCGGATCGTGGTTCCCTCCGGGCTGTCGGTGTCCACCCACACCCGGCCGCCGTGGTATTCGACGATCTTCTTGACGATCGCCAGCCCGATGCCGGTGCCCGGGTAGGCATCCTTGGAGTGCAGCCGCTGGAAGATCACGAAGATCTTGTCGGCGAACTCGGGCTCGATCCCGATGCCGTTGTCCCGGCAGCTGATCTCCCACTCGTCATCGACCAGCCGGGCCGAGACGTGGACCTTCGGCGGCACGTCCGGGCGCCGGAACTTGATCGAGTTGCTGACCAGGTTGGCCAGCAGGTTGGTCAGCAGCGGCTCCTCACCGCGGATCACCGGCAGCTTGTCCCAGGTCAGCTCGGCGTCGGCGTACTGCCGGGCCGCCTCGGTCTGGCCGGCCACGTCGCCCATCACCTTGTTGAGGTCGACCTCGGTGAACCCGGTGGTGAGCCGGCCGATGCGGGAGAACGCGAGCAGGTCGTTGATCAGCCGCTGCATCCGCTGCGCGCCGTCGACCGCGAAGGCGATGTACTGGTCGGCCCGCTCGTCGAGCTGGCCCGCGTAGCGCCGCTGGAGGAGCTGGCAGAAGCTGGCCACCTTGCGCAGCGGCTCCTGCAGGTCGTGCGAGGCGACGTACGCGAACTGCTCCAGGTCACGGTTGGACCGGGTGAGCTCCTCGGCCTGCTTCTGGAGCTGGCTGTTGACCCACTCGATGCGCTCGCGCGCCTCGCGTACCTCGTCCAGCTCCCGGGCGATCTTCTGCCGCATGACGTCGATGTCGTCGGCGAGCCGGCGGAACTCCGGCGGGCCGGACCCCTCGATGTGGTGCTGGTAGTTGCCCCCGGCCACCGCGCGCACCTGGTCGACCAGGCCGGCCAGCGGCCGGATCAGGATCCGGTCCAGTGAGAGCAGCATGACGGCCCCGGCCACCGCCACCACCAGGGCCGCGATGATCAGGAGCACCACCAGCACGTTGCTGGTCGCGTTGACCTTGTCGGCGGTCTCCTTCCGGACCTCCAGGATCGCGCCCTGGAGGGTGTCGACCGCCGACCGGATGTTGTCGAACTGGTGCCGGGTCTGGTCGGTGATCAGCGCCTGCCCCGCGGACGGGCCGCTGCGCTCGGTCGTGGCGATCACCGGCTCGGCGACGGCGGTCCGCCACTGGGCGGCCCGCTGCTCGACCACGCCCACCTCGCGCAGCACGTCCGGATAGTCGACGGCCAGCTTCCGCATCTCGACGACGGTGGCCTGCTCCCGCCGCAGACCCTCCTGGTAGGGGCCCAGGTCGTTGCGGTCGGCGTTCAACGCGTAGCCGCGGACGGCGGTCTCCTGGTCGAGCAGGGCGCTCATCAGCTCCTGCGCCTGGACCCGCAACGGGCCGGTCTTGAGCAGCACCGCGTCGATGTTCTGCCGGTTCTTCGCCGCGAGGGTGGCCTCGGCCGCGGCCAGCCCGAGCAGCAGCACCAGCACCACGCCGAGCAGCACGACGACGCGCCGCCGCAGGGTCCACCCCTGCTGGTACGCGCTCACCGGCCACCGCCGCGGGTGACCAGCAGCATGGCCACGTCGTCGGCGAGCGGGCCGCCGTTGAGCTGCTCGGCCCGGCCCACCAGCCAGGCGGGCAGCTCGGCCAGGGACACCGCGCGGTTGGCGGGGTCGGCGAGCAGGTCGGTCAGCCCCGGCACGTCCAGCCGGTCGTCACCGCTGCCCGTCCGGCCCTCGATGAGGCCGTCGGTGTACATCAGCAGGGACCAGTCATCGGTGTCGAACTCCAGGTCGAAGGCAACGGGTCGGCGCGGCCGTACGCCCAGCAGCAGACCGCCGCGGGCCGGCACCGGGGCGACCTTACCCCCGCTGAGCAGCAGCGGCGGCGGATGACCGGCGAGTCGCACCGTGGCCCGGTTGGCCGCCAAATCGAGCCGGGCGGTGGCCACCGTGGCGAAGATCTCCTGGAGCCGGCGCTCGCTCATGAGCACCTGTTCCAGCGCGGGCAGCACCTCGTCGTCCGGCACCCCGGCCAGGACCAGGGCCCGCCAGGCCACCCGCAGCTCGACGCCGAGGGCGGCCTCGTCCACGCCGTGGCCGCAGACGTCGCCGACGATCAGGTCGATCCGGTCCGGCCGGGTCTGCACCACGTCGTAGAAGTCGCCGCCGATCAGGGCGGCGTGCCGGCCGGGGCGGTAGAAGGTGTGCACCGCCACCTGGTCGGTGGTCATGAGCGGCTGGGGCAGCAGGCCGCGCTCCAGGCGGGCCGACTCGGCCTGGCGCAGCTCCACCTCGCGCAGCCGGCGGGCGTTCTCGTCGGCCCGCTTGCGCTCCACCGCGTAGCGCAGCGCCCGGGTCAGCAGGACCCCGTCGACCTGCCCCTTGACCAGGTAGTCCTGCGCGCCCTCGGCGACCGCGACGATGCCCAGGTGCTCGTCGGAGCGGCCGGTGAGCACGCAGACCGCCGCCCCGCTGGCCATCTCCAGCACCTGGCGCAGCCCGTCCAGGCCCTGCGCGTCGGGCAGGCCCAGGTCGAGCAGGACGCAGTCGACCCCCATGACCCGCTGCCGGGCCTCGCTGAGACTGGTGGCGACCAGCAGGTCGATCATGGAGTTGGTCTCGGCGAGCAGCTCGCCGACCAGGAAGGCGTCGCCCTCGTCATCCTCGACCAGCAGAACCCGCAGCCGCTCGCCGGGCGGCACACGGCCGTAGTGCCCGAGCCCGGCCTGCGGCACGACGGGGACACCGGGCAGACCGGTGCCCCGGTGCGGCCGGGTCACCGCCGCGAGACGCGGGAGTTCGCTGGTGATGTCGGGGCTCCTTCCGAGTGCGCTGCTGATCCTGTATCAGACAACGGTCGCACACAACACGACCGGAGTCGGCGCGGGCGGGGCGAGCGAATCCACCCGACGAACAGCGGCACGGCCAACGCCCGATGTTACGCCGCGACGGGGATTCGGCCGGGAGCGCACCGGCCGGCGGGAGTGCCGCCGCAGGCCGTGGGGGTGCAGGATGATGCCCACCCCCGAAGCACCCCGAGGAGCCACCTGTGGGCGTA
>NZ_WBKT01000102.1 GCF_008868175.1 Micromonospora sp. AMSO31t | reverse complement strand
GGCTCGCACTCGCCCTCGAAGGGCGGGCGGCGGAGGCGCTGGAGGTGGTGGCCGAGCTGCGGCCGGCGCACCCGGTGCCGGGGCAGCGCCGGCCGCGGGGCGTGGAGACTCTCGACCCGGAGCGCCGGGACGTCCCGCCGGAGGGGGTGGTCTGCGCGTTGATCGAGGGCCATCTCGCCCTGCACCGGGGAGACCGGGAGTTGGCGGCGGAGTGGTTCAGCGCGGCGGCTGACTCGGCGGCCGGCGGCGGCGAGCGGCGGGACCTGGTGGAGGCGCTGGTGGGGCTGGCGGCGAGCACCACCGACGTGGCGGTGCTGGACCGGCTGGACCGGGCCTGCCGGACCACCGGGATCAGGCTGGTGCCCCGGGAGGAGGCCCTGCTCTACGCACTGGTGGCCCGCCGGGAACGCGCCGACCGGGCCGACTGAACCGGGCAGCGAAGAAGGCGCGGGGGTGGCGCGAGCGAAAAAGCCCCCTGGTGCTGCCCCTCGCTCATCGCTCGCGCCGGCACCCCCCGGTGCCCCCCCGCTGCCCGGAAGACTATCCAGCCGGTGTGGGTGATTTGGCCGTTATTGCGCTGGTACGCCCCGGTGTCCCAGCGGTTCTGCCGGTCTTTCTGCCGGTGACTCGCCGGTACGCCGGAGCCGTCCGCCGGTCAGCAGTCGGCGGGCGCCGGCTCGGTGCTGCCGGCGGTCGCTCCCGGGTGCACCGCGTCGCGGACCCGGCGCAGGCCGTCCAGGAGCGCCTCCAGCTGAGGCGGTGCGAGCTGGCCGGTGAACCACTCCTCGATGATTCGCAGGTGCCCGGGGAGGGTGTCGTCCAGCCGGCTCAGGCCGGCCGCGGTGACCACCGCGTACGAGCTGCGCCGGTCGGACGGGCAGGCCCGGCGGCGGAGGAGGCCGTCGCGCTCCATCCGGTCGACCACACGGGTGACCCCGCTGGTGGACAGGGAGGTCTGCGCCGCGAGGTCGGTCATCCGCAGCTGGTGACCCGGCGACCGGGTGAGCCGCATCAGCACCTCGAACTCGACCGGGGAGAGGCCGTGCTCCTCGAACTGGGCGGCGAACCGGGCCGACAGCCCGGCGCCGGCCTCGAAGAGGAGGCCGATGGCGGTGATCCGGGGGTCGTCGAACACGTTCTGGTCCACGCTGCCATCCTAGCAGTCCTTGACACAGGGAATATTGCTATGCCTATAGTTGCTCAGTCAGTCGTTGGGTTACTAAACAATCTCCCCTGGAGGACACCAGCATGACCAGCAGCATCGAAGCGGTTACCCGCGACTGGGAGGGTCTCACCATCCCGACCGCCGGCACCTACCTGCTGGACGCGGCTCACAAGCGCGTCGGGTTCGTCGCCCGGCACATGATGGTCAGCAAGGTACGCGGTGAGTTCGCCGAGGCCAGCGCCACCATCACCGTGGCCGAGGACCCCACGCAGTCGTCGGTGACCGCCACCATCCAGGCGGCCAGCATCAACACCGCCCAGGCCGACCGCGACGCGCACCTGCGCAGCCCGGAGTTCCTCGACGCCGAGCAGTTCCCCACCCTGGAGTTCCGCAGCACCGGCGTCAAGTCCCGCGACGGCAGCGAGTTCGTCCTCTCCGGTGAGCTCACCGTCAAGGGCGTGACCCGCCCGGTCGACCTGGACGTCGAGTTCGAGGGCGTCGGCCGCAGCCCGTTCGGCCAGGACATCTTCGGCTTCTCGGCGTCCACCGAGATCGACCGTGAGGAGTTCGGCCTGACCTGGAACGTCGCCCTGGAGACCGGCGGCGTCCTGGTCGGCAAGAAGATCAAGATCGAGATCGAGGGCGAGGCCGTCCGCCAGGCCTGATCCTCCGCGTACGCCCCGAACGGGCCCGCGCCGTCACCCGACGGCGCGGGCCCGTTCGTCGTACGCAGGGGGTGCGAATTGTCACGTGTTGTTCGCAGGTTGACCGTGGTGCCGCGGCCCCCGGCTGGGTAGGAGTCCAGACCTGCGCCCAGCCGCCCATCCGACGGCCCCGGGCGCACTTACGCACTCAACGTGAATGGTTCACAATGCGTTGCGGAACCGTACGGTTCCGTGGCGCCGGCGCCGGGAGGACAGATGGGCAGAGACGTCGAGCAGGGCGCCTTCTCCCGGGAGGACCGGGTCCGCTACCGGCAGAAGGTCCGGCGGTGCCTGGACGTCTTCGCCCTGATGCTGGACGACTTCGGCTTCGACGCCGACCGGCCGATGACCGGGTTGGAGATCGAGCTGAACCTGGTCGACGCCGCCGCCGAACCGGCCATGCGCAACGACCAGATCCTGGCCGACATCGCCGACCCGCTCTTCCAGACCGAGCTGGGGCAGTTCAACCTGGAGCTGAACGCCTCACCCCGGCTCATCGAGGGCGCCGGCTTCGCCGACTACGCGCACGACCTGCGCAGCAGCCTGAGCCGCGCCGACGAGCGGGCCGCCAAGTCCGACGCGAAGATCGTGATGGTCGGCATCCTGCCCACCCTCACCGAGCGGCACCTGGTCGCCGACAACCTGTCCACCGACGAGCGCTACCGGGTGCTCAACGACCAGATCGTCGGGGCCCGGGGCGAGGACATCGAGCTGGACATCCGCGGCGTCGAGCGGCTGCGCACGCACACCGACTCGATCGCGCCCGAGGCCGCCTGCACCAGCCTCCAGTTCCACCTCCAGGTCGCGCCGGACAGCTTCGCGGACTACTGGAACGCCTCCCAGGCCATCGCCGGCGTGCAGGTGGCGATCGGCGCCAACTCGCCGTTCCTCTACGGCCGGCAGCTCTGGGCGGAGACCCGGATCGCCCTGTTCGAGCAGGCCACCGACACCCGCCCGGACGAGCTGAAGGCCCAGGGCGTACGCCCCCGGGTGTGGTTCGGCGAGCGCTGGATCACGTCGATCTTCGACCTGTTCGAGGAGAACGTCCGCTACTTCCCGCCCCTGCTGCCCATCTGCGAGGACGAGGACCCGGTCGAGGTGCTGCACGCCGGCGGAGTGCCCCAGCTCGGCGAGCTGCGCCTGCACAACGGCACCGTCTACCGCTGGAACCGCCCGGTCTACGACATCATGGGCGGCCGCCCGCACCTGCGCGTGGAGAACCGGGTGCTGCCGGCCGGGCCGACCGTGGTGGACATGCTCGCCAACGCGGCCTTCTACTTCGGCCTCGCCCGCGGACTGGCCGAGGCCGACCGGCCGATCTGGAGCCAGCTCACCTTCAGCTCCGCCGAGGAGAACTTCCACGCCGCCGCCCGGCGTGGCATCAACGCCGTGCTGCACTGGCCCGGGCTCGGCGACGTGCCGGTCACCACGCTCGTCCTCGACACGCTGCTGCCCACCGCCGCGGAGGGGCTGGACCGGTTCGGTGTCGCCCCGGCCGAGCGCGACCGCCTCCTCGGCGTGATCGAGGAGCGCTGCCGCACCGGCCGCAACGGCGCGGTCTGGCAGACCGAGACGGTGTGGGCGGCCGAGCGTCATCGCGGCCTGGACCGGGAAGCCGCCCTGCACCACATGGTCCAGCGGTACGCCGAGCTGCAACGCGGCAACGAACCCGTCCACACCTGGCCCGTCGACTGACCGATGCCGCTGGCCGCTTGATCGACTCCAGGTCGCGGGAGCTGGCGGTATCGGGCACCCGTCGACACCGCCAGATCGGCGATACGGCTACGCCCTTGACGGTCAGCGGCTGCGGCGACGGGCCTTCGGTCCGGTGGTGGGGGCGGTCGCGCCGCTCTCCGCCGCGCTGTCACCCGCCCGCTCCGCCGTCGCGGATCCGGCCGATCGGGGCTCGTCTCCGGTGGATTCCGGCCGGACCGGGTCGGTGCCCGCTCGCGCCGGGTCGGTGCCGGCCGGCGCGCCGGACTCGGGCTTCCGCTGGGGCGGGATGGCCCTGCCGCGTCGGACGGAAGCGGGCTCCGGCACCGTGTCCCGGTCGGCCGCGACGCTCGGGACACCGGCTGTCGCCGTCCCGCCCGAGAACGGATCGGTGCCCGCGGTCGCCGGGGTCGGCCGCCGCCCCGCGGACGTGACCTGCTCGTCCAGCGGCTCGACCGACGTGGCCTCGGCCCCGCGTTCGTCGTCGACCTCGCGGCTGGCGCTCGGCGCGGCCGTTCCCGAGGCGCGCCGACCGAAGAACCGACGGGTCGGCCGTCCCGTGGCGGGCACCGCCCCGGCAGCGTCCGACGAATCGGTGGCCGCCTCCCGGTCGACGGGCGGCTCCCGGTCGGCGGCGGCGAGTTGGTCCGGCTCGTCGCTCGGCAACCGGTCCGCCTCCCCGGTGCGCTGGTGGGGCAGGCTCACGTCGGCTCGCTCGGCGGCGCGGTGGCCGGCCCGCTGGGCCAGCGCGGCCACCAGGGCCGAGCCGCCGATCCCGGCGATCACCGCGTACGGGGCGATCAGGTGGGCCGACACCTGCTCGGCGGCGATCCCGGCGAGCCTCGGCACGGCGAGCAGGTAGGCCAGCGCGACCAGCAGCGGGCCGGCCGCCCCGGAGGCCGCCGCCCCGACCCGTCGCTCCGGGGCGCGGACCGCCCGCCGGGCCGCCAGCACCCCGATCAGCAGCGCCGAACCGAGCGAGAGCAGTGCCCCCGGCCAGTAGAAGTAGTCGCGGATCCAGAACCGCCCGCTGTCCGCGCTGATCTGCCAGATGCCGAGCTGGGCGGTGGTCAGGCCACGGCCGGAGAGCACTCCGTCGACCACCGACACCACGGCGAGCAGCCAGAGCCACCCGGTGGTGGCGATGAGGTTGGTGGCGGCGGCCCGGGTGTGCAGCGCCCACGTCGCGAGCAGCACCCCGAGAAGCAGCCCGGCGGCCGCGTACCCGGCGGCCACGGCCTGCGGCGACGACGTGTCCGGCACGCGCGCGGCCCGGGCCGGCACGGCCACCAGCAGCACGGTGATCACCGCGCCCACCCCGGCGGCGAGCGCCAGGCCGAGCCGCGGCAGGGCGCCCGCCGGCTCGTCGTCGGCGCCGCGCAGCCGCTGGGCGCAGACCGCGCCGGCGATCACGGATGTCGCGGAGATCCAGGTCGCCCAGGCGAGGCTGGCCACCCAGGCCGCGTCGACGCGGGCGGCGCCGGCCGGCGCCCAGTTGATGATGCCGAGCCCGTAGCCGAAGCCGAGCTGCGCGGCGCCCGCACCGGCGGCGACGCCGAGCGCGGCGGCGGTCGATCCTCCCCAGCCCCGTCTGGCCATGCCGGGGAGCGTAGCGTCCCAAGGTCGGCGCGGCGAGTGGTGGCGTAGTCCGGATCGGCCGTGAGGGGCTTGGCGGCGCCGGATACGGTCGCCGGTGACTGAGGCGGGGGACGCGATGACGGACGAGGGGTACCAGGACCGGCAGCCCGGGGTGCGCGCCGAACCGGGGCGGGACCGGGCTCGGCTGCTCCTCGGTGGCGGCCTGGCCATGGCCCTGCTGGCGGTGATCGGGGCGAGCGGCGGCTGGGTCCTCGCCGGTGAGCCGGACGGGCCCACCCCGCCGCCGGCCGCCGGCCCCACCGCGCCTGCGGTCGACGCCACCACGCCGACCGCCGCGTCGCCGAGCGCCGCCGACGACCGGCCGACCGGTACGCGCACCACGACCCCCGCCGGCCTGACCGTGCCGCAGGTGGTGGGCACCGACTTCGAGCAGGCCCGCCGGGAGCTGCGGGACCGCAAGCTCGGCTGGCGACTGGTGTTCGGCAGCGGCTCCGGCCGTACCGTCCAGCGCACCTCGCCCGACCCCGGTACGCCGGTGAAGCGGGGCGTCACCGTCACCCTCTGGGTCGCCGGCGCGGCGCCGGCCGTCGCCGTGCCCGACCTGCTCGCCCAGGGCTGCGCCGACGCGGCGGACGACCTGGTGGCGGCCGGTCTCTACCCCCGTTATCGCACCGGCCGCCAGGGTCCGGTCACCGCGCAGGACCCGGGACCGGGAAGCGCGGCCCGGTGGAACGACCCGGTGACCCTCACCTGCGGCGACGAGCCCTCCACCCCGCCGACCGCCAGTCCGCTGCCCTCGCCGTGATCGGCGGCCCGGCGCGCTGATGCCTGCCGATGGTGGGGCGGACGGCTACCGTGGACGGCGGAGGGCCAGGCCGCCCTGTCCCGGTGGGGAAAGGACGTGCGATGAGCGACGACCGCCAGGAGCCGCCCGCCGAGGACCCGGACGCGACCAGGGCACTTCCTCCCGACCGGGGCGGCGCCGACCCGGACGCCGCCCGCGCCACGCCACCCGACCGTCCCACCACGTCCGAGGACGCCGACGCGACCCGCGCGATGCCGCGCGACACCTCCGGCGGCGAGGATGCGGACGCCACCCGCGCGATGCCCCGTGACCCGTCCGACGGCGGCGAGGACGCGGACGCCACCCGCGCAATGCCACGCGGGCCGGCCGGGGACGCGGACGCCACCCGCAAGGTGCCGCGTGAACCGGCCGGGGACGAGGATGCCGACGCGACCCGCGCCATGCCGTCGACCCCGTCCGGCGGTGGAGATGGCGATGCGACCCGCCCGATGCCCCGCGGGGACGGTGGCGCCGGAGCGCGCCGGCCGATCGACGCCACCACCCGCCAGGAGCCGGTCAGCCCCGCCTGGTCCGGGCGCGCCGGAGTGCCGCCACCGAGGGCGGCCGGGTACCCGGAGCCCGGCGGCGAGTGGTACACGGAGGAGCAGGCCGGCCGTCGGTGGTGGATGCCGATCCTGCTGGGCGTCCTCGCGCTGGTGCTGATCGCGCTGATCGGGCTGGGTGTCTGGCTGGCGCTTCGCGCGGCGGACCGCGACGCCGAGCCGGGCCTGTCGCCCTCGGCCGCGCCGACGGCCGCGCGGACCAGCGCGACGCCGAGCACGGCCGCGCCGAGCAGTTCACCGCCGAGCAGCCCGCCGACCACGACTGCGGCCGCCGAGGTGCCGATGCCGCCGCTGGTGGGGCTGCCGGAGTCGGCCGCTCGGGCGGCCCTCGACCAACTGGGCGTGGATTACCGGGTGCGGTACCGGACGTCGGACCGACGGGCCGGAACGGTGATCGAGACCAGTCCGGGGGCCGGCGAGCCGGTTGAAGAGGGGGACCGGGTCAGCATCGTGGTGGCCCGGGCCGCGGAGCCGACGACCACCCCCACCACCTCGACGCCCTCACCCACGGCCACCGCCACGCCCTGAGCGTCACCACTGGCGGCGCCGGGTGCCGACCAGGCCCAGCCCGGCCAGCGAGATGGCGAGGCCGAGCAGGCCGGAGTAGAACAGCGACCGGCTGAGGTCGGTGGCGGCCGACGGGCGCTCCGCGAGCGCGGCCTCCCCGGCCCCGGCCCCGCCACCGGCGTGGCCGGGGGTCGACGGGGCGACGAGTTCGCCGCCCCGCGCGCCGGCCACCGGTGGATCGACCCAGGCGGGCTCGTCCTCCTCCGGGTCCGTGGCCGGCCGGTTGCCCTCGCCGGCCACGGTGATCTCCGGAGCCGGGACCGGCTCCGTCAACTCCTGGGTCGCGGAGAAGGCGGGGTGGCGGACCACGAGCGCGAGTGCGGTCGCGGCGCCGAGGAACGCGAGAAGCCCGAGGGCGTAGCCGATACGGGACCGGTGGTGCCGCCGCGCGGCGGGCAGATTGACCATGACCATCCCAGGTTCAGGGTCCGGAGCGCGCGGGGTGGAGCGTTTGCCGGGGTGGGCGTACCGATTCTATGGCGGCGGCACGCCCCCCGACCGGGATTCGTGAGGTCAGCCGACCCGGACCGGGGTCCGGGCCACCGGACGGCGGGCCGTCCGGACGGTGTGCGGGCGCGGGGCCGGCGCGGCCTGAAGGTGCCGCAGCCCCTCCTGCTGTACGAAGATCGACCGCCGGTTGACCGCGTCCCCCGCCGCGTTCAACTCGTAGCCGTCGAGCCAGAGCCAACCGTCGTAGGTCGGCCAGTCGAGCACCCGGATCACCCGGAACATGATCGGTCGGAGGAACTGGACACTCGCCGCGCGTGTCACGTGCAGTACGTCACCGGAGCGGGGAAGCACATGGGCTCCTGGGAAGGATCGGCCGGCGGGCGGGCCGGCGAGGCTGATCGGGGGGACAGGGCGGTCCGGTGACGGGGGATCTACCTCGTGGACCGGCTGATCAGTGGGTCGGTGCTGGTCGGGCCGTACCCGCGGTGGCGGACCGCCACCCGACCATCACCCGGCTGCTCCCGGTTACCGCTCCCGCCGCCACAGCCAAGCTGGCGTGCAGCGGCGGGGTCTTCATCCCGGGGCAGGTCGCAGGGCGCGGGACGGCTCCCCTCCCGCCGTCCCGCGGCCCGTGGTGCGACCACGCCCGGAGATCATGCGAAGACGGTGAGTAACCCGTGCCATACCGACAGAGTGCATCAGCGACGTGCTTCATGCAAGTTGCACGTCGACTTTTGCCGATACGCGAGCAGGACACGTGAACGGGACGCTTGAAGCCTCAGGTCCCGGGACGGCACACTGGACGCCGGTTTCGCCCGTCGCGGCCGGTCGACGACCGGCACCACCCCTGCCGCGAACGCTCGCCCGCCGTATGCCGGTCGCGCCCCCGGCGGGTGTGAAACCGGGCGCGACCGACCGGAGGTAGCCGGGTGCGCGCGAGGAGTGGGAATCCCCGTCCATCGACCCGTGGGGTGACGTCGTGAGCGAGCGGCGCAGTCCGACCATCCGGCGTCGACGCCTGGGGGCGGAACTCCGCCGGCAGCGGGAAGCCGCCGGCATCACCATCGAGACGGTCGCCGAGCAGTTGGAGTGCTCGGCCTCCAAGGTCTCCCGTATCGAGACCGGTCACACCACCGCCACACCGCGCGACGTGCGGGACATGCTCCGCATCTACGGGGTGGTCGGCGCCGAGAGCGACGAGCTGGTGCAGATCGCCCGCGAGGCCCGGCAGAAGGGCTGGTGGCATCCGTACAGCACGGTGCTGGTCGGGGCGTACGTGGGACTGGAGGCGGCGGCCAGCTCGATCCGGGCGTACGAACAACAGGTCGTGCCGGGCCTGTTGGAGACCGAGGAGTACGCGGGGGCGATGATCCGGGCCGCTCGGCCGGACTTCACCGCCGAACAGGTCGAACAGCGGGTGCGTGTCCGACTGGGCCGTCAGTCGTTGTTGACCCAGGACGATCCGGTCGATCTGTGGGTGGTGCTCGATGAGGCGGTGCTGAGCCGGCCGGTTGGCGGCGACGCGGTGATGCGTGGCCAGCTCAAACGGCTGGTGGAGGTGGCCGAACTGCCGAACGTGACGTTGCAGGTCCTGCCCTTCGAGGTGGGCGCGCACGCCGGCATGGACGGGACCTTCACGATCCTCAGCTTCCCCGAACCGAGTGATCCCGATGTCGTGTACGCGGAGAACGCCACGGGTGGGCTCTTCCTCGAGAAGAGCGACGAGCTACAGAAGTACAGCTTCATCTTCGATCACATTCGAGCAGCGGCCATTCGCCCGGAGGAATCCATCGCACACATCGCAAAACTGGCAGAGGAGCCGTTGTGGAAATGGCGACCAAGGAGTTCCCCGTGGACCTGACGCAGGCGACGTGGTTCAAGAGCTCGAAGAGCGGGCCGAACTGTGACAACTGCGTGGAGGTCGCGTATGTGACCGGGGCGGTCGGCGTCCGGGACTCGAAGGACAGGACGGGCCCGGCCCTGGTCTTCGCCCCGGGTGACTGGCACGCCTTCGTCGCCGGCGCCAGGGGCGGTGCGTTCCCCGGGCACTGATCCGGCGGCCCGCCCCCCAGAAGCGTGGTCCCGCCCGGCAGCGTCGCCGGGCGGGACCATTCCGTCTGCCCCCGGCCGGTTGCGGGCACCCGTCGCCAGTTCCGTTCCGCCTCGTTGAACCGCACAGATCGGCAACCGAGCGAGGCAGGCGAGACGGATGACGACGATCGGTTCAGAGAATCTGACCAACGGCCCGGGCAAGCCCGAGCGGTTCGGTGGCAAGTACCGCGGGGCGCGCCGGGACAGCGTCCTCACCGAGGTGGGCTCCGGCGACGCCGAGATGGGCCGGGACGCCACCGCACCGGAACAGCCCGGCCCGCCGCTCTCGCTGCCGTCGCTCGACCCGAACCCGCTCACCGAGCCGTCCTTCCCGCCGACCGGCTGGCCGATGGAGCAGCAGGAGTCCCTCGTGGACCATCCGCTGCTGCGCGGGCTGCTGATGGAGCTGCCGCCGAAGGGCAGCGTGCCCCCGCCGGGCTGGCTGGACCGCTGGTTCGAGGCGACCCGGGCGATCCTGGAGCTGCTATACGTGCAGGGGGCGGCCCGCCCGCGTTGACGCCGCGGCCGCGGGCGGCAGCGCCCGCTCGGCGAGACGGTTGTGCCGCAGGGCGTGGCGTACCCCGATCGCGATCACACCGAGCACCGCGACGGTGATCGCGGGCCCGGTGACGGCCGGCCTCGCGAACAGGTCGACGCCCGCGGCCGGCAGCACCGCGCCGAGTGCCGCCAGCGCGGTCACCTGGAGCGGCAGCCCGATCAGCGGGTGCGCCGCGACGGCCCGCAGCCCGTGCGGGGCGGGGGTGTCCGGCGCGGCGGCGAACGCGCCCGCGCCGGCCCGCAGCCACCGGACCCGGCGTACCGTGCAGACCGCGACGACCAGCGCGGGGGCCGCCGCGAGGGTGAGCCCGGCGCCGGCCCGGTCGAGCGCCGTCGTGCCGGCGCTCTGCAGGCCCACCGCCAGGACGGCCGCGGTCAGCGCCAGGCCGGTGAGGACCAGGGCGGACAACCATCCGGTACGCCGTCGCAGCGCGCGGGCGCGGTCCAGCCGGGGCAGCCCGTCCGCCACCACGCCGGCGGCCAGCCAGACGGCGGCGACGGGGAGCAGCACGGTGAGAGGCTCGTCCATGGTGCCCAGCCTGGCCCAGATCGACGCCCACCGAATCCGGGGCGGCACCCCGGTTCCTCCCGTACGCCTCCCGTAGGGGTCATCCTGTCGGCGTTATGGCGGATCCGGCATGTTCACAGTGTCTCCACCGCTGACCTAGCCTTTTAACGATCGGTCAGTGCCGATCCCGTGAGCCAACCTCTCCCACCGGCGTCCGGCGGTCCCCCTCGGGGTGGCCGCCGGGCGTCGTTGCGGGCTCAGACGTCGAAGGTGGCCGGGCGTTCCGTGGCCGGGGCCGGCGGGGTGGCCTTCCACACGCCGGTCTTCTGCGCGGCCAGCCGCGCCAGGTAGGCGGGGTTGAGGATGACGTAGCGGCGCCAGAGCCGCTTCGGTTCGAGGCCGAGCCGCCAGAACCACTCCAGCCCGGCCCGCTGCATCCACGGCGGGGGGTTGCGCAGCAGCCCCGCGTGGTAGTCGAAAGCCGCGCCGACGGCCATCAGCGGCATGTCCAGCAGTGGCCGCATGGCGTAGGTGAAGACCTCCTGCCGGGGGCAGCCCAGCCCGACCAGCACGAGCCGGGCGCCGCTGGCCTTGATCCGATCGGCGATCTCGGCGTCCTCGCCCGGCTGGAGCGACCGGAATTTGGAGGGCTCGACGCCGGCGATCTTCAGCGCCGGGAACTTCCGTTCCAGGGCCGGGACCAGGCGGGACAGGGTCGCCTCGGTGGAGCCGTAGAGGTAGACCGGCAGCCCCTCGTCGGCGAAGCGGGCGAGCACCCGGAGGGTGAGCTCCGGCCCGTAGACCCGGTCGGTGAGGCCGGCGCCGTGCAGCAGGTTGAGCGCCCAGCGCACCGGCTGCCCGTCGGGCGTGACCACGTCGAAGGAGTTGAGCCGGGCGTTGTGTGCCCGGTCGAGCACCCCGGTCATCACGCCGTGCACGGCGAGCGCGGTGAGGGCCAGCGGTCGGCGGTCGTGCGCGGCGGCCACCACGGCCTCGGTCGCCCGGGCGTAGTCGGTCGCGTCGACGAGTACGCCGAGCACGTTCCGCTTGGTGCCGGTGGTCATGCCTTCGGCACCCACTTGTCGACGTTCGCCTCGTAGATCTCGCGGAGGATCATCGGCACGTCGTAGGTGATCTTCCAGTTCGGGTAGTGCTCCTCGAACCGGGCCATGCTGCTGACGTACCACTGGTGGTCGCCGGTGCGGGCCTGCTCGACGTAGTTGATCTTCGCCACCCGGCCGGTGATGTCCTCGGCGATCCGGAACGCCTCGATGTGCGAGGTGTTCGAGTGCCGGCCGCCGCCGAGGTTGTAGACCTGCGCCGAGCGCGGCTCGCGGAAGAACGCCTCGAACGCGGTGAGCACGTCCCGCGAGTGGATGGCGTCCCGGACCATCTTCCCCTTGTAGCCGAAGAGGTTGTACGTCCGGCCCTCCATCACGCAGCGCATCAGGTACGCCAGGAAGCCGTGCAGCTCGGCGGCGGAGTGCGCCGGGCCGGTCAGCGTGCCGCCCCGGAAGCAGGCGGTCTTCATGTCGAAGTACCGGCCGTACTCCTGGACCATCACGTCCGAGGCGACCTTGGAGGCGCCGAAGATCGAGTGCAGCGACTCGTCGATCGACATGTCCTCGGTGATGCCGTCGTACCAGTGGTGGTCCTCGGGCAGCTCGTAGCGCGTCTCCAGCTCGATGAGCGGCAGCGTGTTCGGGCGGTCGCCGTAGACCTTGTTGGTCGAGCAGTGGATGAACGGCGCGTCGATGGCGTGCCGCCGGGTGTTCTCCAGCACGTTCAGGGTGCCGCCGGCGTTGACGTCGAAGTCGGTGTACGGCTCCTTGGCGGCCCAGTCGTGGCTCGGCTGGGCGGCGCTGTGGATCACGACGGCGATGTCCGAGCCGTACTTCTTGAAGACCTGCTCCAGGCCGTCCCGGTCCCGGATGTCCACGGCGTGGTGGGTGTAGGAGCGGCCCAGCTCGGCGGCGAGGCGGTCGAGGCTCCAGGCGGTCGAGCCGTCCTCGCCGAAGAAGTAACGCCGCATGTCGTTGTCGATGCCGACCACGTCGAGACCGAGCCCGGCGAAGTGCCGGGCCGCCTCGGAGCCGATCAGACCGCCCGAACCGGTCACCAACGCGACAGTCACACGCCACTCCTGGTCCATCGGGGGCAGGGAAACCATCGGAGCATAGCGTGACGTCCGGCACGCCCCGATACGGAGCGAGGGCCCCGCTGACCGCGGAGCCCTCGTGATGGTGGGGAAGGGGGGAGTTGAACCCCCACGCCCTTTCGGGCACACGGACCTGAACCGTGCGCGTCTGCCATTCCGCCACTTCCCCGTGGCTTGACCTGCAACACCGTATCTCATCCCGCGCCCACCGTCTGCGGCGGGTGCCCGGACATATTACGCTGTTCCCGGTCATCGCCACGAGCGATCACCGTTCGTGGCGGACGAAACTTTAGCACGATCGGGGGGCTGGTCACGAACGGGCCGCCGGCAGCCGGCCGAGCGGCGTGTGAGCTGCGGAGGCGGTGTCCGGATACCATCATGGCCTCGGGACCCGAGGAGGAGCCGGTGAGCGTGCTGCAACGCTTCGAGAAGCGTCTGGAAGGCCTGGTCGAGGGGGCCTTCGCCAAGGTCTTCAAAGGGGTGGTCCACCCCGTGGAGATCCTCAACGCCATGCAGCGGGAGGCCGAGGCGCACAAGGCGATCCTGGCCGGTGGGCGCACGTTGGTGCCCAACCGCTACGTGATCGATCTCTCGCCGTACGACCACAGTCGTCTGGCGCCGTACGCCGCCGCGCTGGCCCAGGAGCTGGCCCAGTCGCAGGCGGAGTTCATCGGCGAGCAGGCGTGGACGGTCTACGGCGACGTGATCGTCGAGGTCGAGCGTGGTGAAGGGTTGGACACCGGGATGTTCCGGGTCACCGCGGAGGTCTACACCGGCGGCGACGTCGCCCCGGTCTCCGCGCCCGGCGGCTACGACGCCGGCCCGGCCTACCCCGCCTACGACCAGGGCGGCGGCTACGGCCCGCCCCCGGGGCAGGGCGGCGGTCGCAACGTCCGCCTGGTCTCCGGCGACGGCCGCACCTACCCGCTCCAGATGGGCTCGACCGTGATCGGCCGCGGCGACCAGGCCAACCTGCGCCTGCCCGACGTCGGCATCTCCCGGCGCCACGCCCGGCTGGACTTCGACGGCGGCCAGGTCGTGCTGACCGACCTCGGCTCCACCAACGGCACGATGGTCAACGGCCAGCGCGTCTCGGCGGTCGCCCTCAACCCGGGCGACATGATCCAGCTCGGCACGACGACCTTGACCTTCCGCGTGGACGGCTGACCCGCGTTGCCGGAACTCGTCATCACCGTCGCCCGGTTCGGGTTCCTCATCCTGCTGTGGATCTTCGTGTTCACGGTGGTCGGGGTGATCCGCCGGGACCTCTTCGCGGGGGCCCGGTCGGGTCGCCTGGTGGCCGCGCCGCGCGCCGTCGGGGCGTCGACCGGGCAGGCGGCGAAGCCGGCGAAGGTGAAGCGGGGCAGGGCCGCGCACCAGCTGGTGGTCACCGCCGGCCAACTGGCCGGCACCCGGATCACCCTCGGGGAGGCCCAGATCACCATCGGTCGGGCCGAGGACTCCACCCTGGTGATCACCGACGACTACGCCTCGGCGCGGCACGCCCGGCTCGTGCCGCGCGAGGGGCAGTGGTTCGTCGAGGACCTCGGATCGACTAACGGCACCTACCTGGATCGCGCTAAGGTCACCGGACCAACCCCCGTCCCCCTCGGCGTGCCGATCCGGATCGGCCGCACTTCCCTCGAATTACGGCCATGACTCTGACCCTGCGTTATGCGGCCCACAGCGACCGCGGTCTGATCCGAGACGGTAATCAGGATTCCGTCTACGCCGGACCGCGGCTGCTTGCCGTTGCCGACGGCATGGGCGGCATGGCCGCCGGTGACGTCGCCAGCAACATCGTCATCGGTGCCATGGCGCCCCTGGACGAGGACGTCCCCGGGGACGCCCTCGTCGACGCGCTGCGTTCCGCCGTCGGCACCGCCAACCAACAACTCCGCGACACCGTGGACGCCAACCCGCAGCTGGAGGGGATGGGCACCACGCTGACCGCGACCCTCTTCTCGGGCAGCAAGCTCGGCATGGTCCACATCGGTGACTCGCGGGCCTATCTCCTGCGTAACGGCGAGTTCGCGCAGATCACCAAGGACGACACCTACGTCCAGATGCTCGTCGACGAGGGCCGGATCAGCGCGGAGGAGGCGAGCAGTCACCCCCAGCGCTCGCTGCTCACCCGGGCGCTGGACGGCCGGGACATCGACCCGGAATACAGCGTCCGGCAGGTGCTCCCCGGTGACCGCTACCTGATCTGCTCGGACGGTCTCTCCGGGGTGGTCAGCGCGGACACCATCGGCGACACCATGCGCGAATACACCGACCCGCAGCAGTGCGTGGAGCGCCTGGTGCAGCTCGCGCTGCGCGGCGGCGGCCCGGACAACATCACCGTGATCATCGCGGACGCCACCGACCAGGACATCGTCGAGGCGTCCCCGATCGTCGGCGGCGCCGCGGCCCGGGACCGCGGCATGGCCACCTCGGCCGACGTCTCCACCCCGGCGGCCCGAGCCTCGGCGCTGTCGGCTCCCCGTGCGCCCGCGCCCGAGGAACCGGCGGACAACCGCGACGACGAGCCCGAGCGACACCGCCGGCACCCGCTGCGCACCGCGGCGATGCTGCTGGCGCTGCTGGTCATCGTCGGCGGCGGCCTCTTCGGCGGCTGGAGCTACACCCAGCGCCAGTACTACGTCGGCGCCACCGACGGCGGGCAGCTTGCCGTGTTCCGCGGGGTCCCCGGCCAGGTCGCCGGGCTCGACCTGTCGAACGTGCACGCCACGAGCGACGCGAAGCTCGACGACCTCACCCTGGCCGCCCAGGAGCAGGTGAAGCAGGGCATCCAGGCGCGGAGCGAGCCGGACGCCGAGCGCCGGCTGGCCGAGCTGACCAGCGACGACCCGGCCAACCCGAACCTCAAGCCGATCTGCCCGCCCAGCCCGACGGCCGGTCCGGTGAGCCCGACCCCGTCCCCGACCGGCGGCTCGCTGGCCCCGGCGGTCAGCGGCAGCGCCGTGCCGCCGGCCACCGCCACGGCCAGCGCGGCGCCGACCCCGACGCCGACGCCGACCACCACGCCCGATGCCGTCCCCTCGGACACGGTTCCGCCGGTCGACCCGGCCGGCTGCCGGTCGCCCGAGTGAGCGCCGGCTCGATCCCGAGGACAGATCCGTGACCGCAGCCGCCACACCGGCCGCCTCGCCCGCCTCGACGGGCGAGCAGCCCGGTGTGCGCCTGGCCCGGTCCCGGCGCAACGCCGAGCTGTCCCTGCTCCTGCTCGCCATGGTCCTGGTGGCGGCGTACGCGGCGACGGTCGAGGCGAACGTGCTGGACACGGTCACCCCGGACTTCTGGATCCCGGCCGCCGCGCTGGGGCTGGTCTTCCTGGGCCTGCACCTGGTGATCCGCTGGTTGGCGCCGTTCGCCGACCCGGCGCTGCTGCCGGCGGTCGCCCTGCTCAACGGCATCGGCGTCGGTTTCCTGCGTCGCTACGACCTGGCCCAGTCCCCGCCCGAGCAGCGGGAGACCCTGGCCATCTTCGCCGGCACCGGCGGGCGCCAGCTCGCCTGGACGCTCGGCGCGGTGGTGCTCGCCGCCGGGCTGCTGGCGATCATGCGGGACCACCGTTCGCTGTCGCGCTACGCGTACACCCTGGGGCTTGCCGGCATCGTGCTGGTGATGATCCCGGCGGTGCTGCCGGGGCGGTTCTCCGAGATCAACGGCGCGAAGCTGTGGATCCGCCTCGGCGGGTTCTCCATCCAGCCCGGTGAGTTCGCCAAGCTGGCCCTGCTCGCCTTCTTCGCCTACTACCTGGTCCGCAAGCGCGAGGTGCTCTCGCTGGCCAGCCGCCGGGTGCTCGGCGTCGACTTCCCGCGCGGGCGGGACCTCGGCCCGGTCCTCGTCGTCTGGTTGATCAGCCTCCTGGTGCTGGTCTTCGAGAAGGACCTGGGCACGTCGCTGCTCTACTTCGGCATGTTCGTGGTGACGCTCTACATCGCCACCGAACGGGTGAGCTGGCTGCTCATCGGCCTGATCCTGTTCTTCGGCGGCGCCTACCTGGCGTACGTGCTGGGCAGCACGGTGGGCGGCCCGTTCGCCAACTTCTACGACCGGGCGCAGATCTGGCTGGACCCGTTCGCCGAGCCGTACGACCGGGGCTACCAGCTGGTCCAGGGCCTGCTCACGCTCGGCACCGGCGGCCTGTTCGGTGCCGGTCCGGGTGGCGGCCAGCCCACCCTGCTGCCCGAGGTGCAGACCGACTTCATCTTCGCCGGCATCGGCGAGGAGATCGGCCTGTTCGGCCTCTCCGCGCTGCTGGTGGTCTATCTGCTGATCGTCGAGCGGGGGCTGCGCGCCGCGCTGGCGGTCCGGGACTCGTTCGGCAAGCTGCTCGCCGGCGGCCTGGCCTTCACCCTGGGCCTGCAGGTCTTCGTCATCGTCGGCGGGATCAGCAAGCTCATCCCGCTGACCGGCCAGACCACCCCGTTCCTCTCCGCGGGCGGTTCGTCCCTGATGGCGAACTGGCTGCTGATCGCGGTGCTGCTCCGTGTCTCCGACGGCGCTCGCCGGCCGGTGACCGGCGGTGGCGGTCCGGCGGCCCGGCCCTCGGGTGGTCCGCCGGAGCAGTTGCACGGTGCCCCCACGGAGGTGATCCGGCCGTGAACGCACCCCTGCGCCGCGTCGGCGTGGTCGTCATGATCCTTTTCGGGCTGCTCTTCGCCAACCTGAACTGGATCCAGGGCTACAAGGCCGACGAATACCGCAACAGCGACTACAACGGCCGCGTCCAGGTCGCCGAGTACGACCGCAAGCGCGGCAACATCGAGGTCGGTGGCACCGCGGTCGCGCTCAGCAAGGAGACCGACGGCAAGCTGAAGTTCCAGCGCACCTACCCGGGTGGCGCGATGTACGCGCACGTGCTCGGCTACAAGCCGGTCAACCTGGCCGACACCGGCATCGAGCGGCTGGAGAACGACTTCCTCGCCGGCACCAGCGACCAGCTGATCGCCAACCGGATCAAGGACATGTTCACCGGTGACCAGACCGGTGGCGGCAACGTGCTGCTGACCCTCTCCAAGCGGGCCCAGGAGACGGCGTACAAGCAGCTCAACGACAACCAGGTCGGGGCCAAGCGGGGCGCCGCCATCGCGATCGACCCGCGGACCGGGGCGGTGCAGGCTCTGGTCTCCATGCCGAGCTTCGACCCGAACCCGCTGGCCAGCCACGACACGGGCGCCGCCACGAAGGCGCACAACGCGCTCGAACAGGACAAGGACCGCCCGCTGGCGAACCGGGCCCTGTCCGAGACGCTGCCACCCGGCTCCACCTTCAAGATCGTGGTGGCCGCGGCGGCGCTGGAGAACGGCGTCACCCAGCAGACCGAGATCCCGGCCGGGTCGAGCTACACGCCGCCCACCTCAGGCCAGCCGATCCGCAACGCCGCCCCTACGATCTGCCCGGAGGCCCAGGTCACGCTGCGGGACGCGGTGACCGAGTCCTGCAACACCGGCTTCGCCCAGCTCGGCGTCCGGCTCGGCGCGGACAAGATCAAGGACAAGGCCCGCGCGTTCGGCTTCGAGCAGGACGACCTCTCCGTCGGTGAATCCGGCGAGAAGGGCGGCCTGCCGGTGGCGGCCAGCCGTACCGGCGAGATGTCCGCGCCCGGTGGCGGCACCGACCCGGCCGCGCTGGCCCAGTCCTCCATCGGCCAGCGCGACGTGCGGATGACCCCGCTGCAGGGCGCGCTGATCGCCGCCACGGTCGCCAACGGCGGCAGCCAGATGCGGCCCTACCTGGTCAAGCAGCTGCTCGGACCGGACCGCACCACCGTGTACGACGCCGCCAAGCCGCGCGAGCTGCGCCGGCCCGTCAGCGGCCCGGTCGCGGCCGACCTGCAGGCCATGATGGTCAACGTGGTGAAGGACGGCACCGGCCGGAAGGCCGCCATCGAGGGCTACACCGTCGGCGGCAAGACCGGCACCGCCCAGTCCGGCCCGAACACCCCCGACCACGGCTGGTTCATCGGCTTCGCGCTCGACAAGAACGGCACCCCGGTCTCGGCCGTGTGCGTCGAGCTGGAGCAGGCCGGCAGCGGCGGCAGCGCCGAGGCGGCCCGGATCGGCGGCCGGATCATGGCGGCGGCCATCGCGGAAGGCCGCTGACATGCTCAGCCCGGGTGTGCAGCTCGGCAACCGCTACCGCCTCGACGAGCGGATCGCCAGCGGTGGCATGGGCGACGTCTGGCGCGGCACCGACCAGGTGCTGGGCCGCACCGTCGCCGTCAAGAGCCTGCTCCCCGCCCTGCTCGACGAGCCGGGCTTCGCCGAGCGGTTCCGCGGCGAGGCGCGCACCATGGCCACCATCAACCACCCCGGCGTGGTCGACGTCTACGACTTCGGCAGCGACCAGCAGATCGCCTTCCTGGTCATGGAGTACGTGGAGGGCGACGCGCTCTCCTCGACGCTCAGCCGGGTCGGCCGGCTCACCCCGGCCCGGACCATGGCCCTGCTCGCCCAGGCCGCCGACGCGCTGCACGCCGCCCACGAGAAGGGCATCGTGCACCGCGACGTGAAGCCCGGCAACCTCCTGGTCCGGCCCAACGGCACGCTGGTGCTCACCGACTTCGGCATCGCCCGCTCCGACCTGGTCGGCCAGCTCACCGCCGCCGGCTCGGTGCTCGGCACCGCCTCCTACATCTCCCCGGAGCAGGCCACCGGCGCCGTCGCCACGCCCGCCTCCGACGTCTACGCGCTCGGCGTGGTCGCGTACCAGTGCCTGGCCGGCCGGCGGCCCTTCGAGGGGGACAACCCGCTCGAGATCGCCATGAAGCACGTGCGCGAGGCGCCGCGGCCGCTCCCCGCCGACATCCCGCCGCAGGTCCGGGCCATCGTCGAGCGCGCCCTCGCGAAGGACCCGGCGGCCCGCTGGCCGAGTGCCGCCGCCCTGGCCGGTGTCGCCCGGCAGGCCAAGCTCGCCCTCTCGCAGCAGGCGCGGGGCGGCCACCCGATCTCCGGCGTACCCGCCTCCCCGGCCGCGCCGGCCGCGCGGGCGCAGGTCCCGACGGCCACGCGACCGCAGCCCCGCCCGCC
>NZ_WBKT01000101.1 GCF_008868175.1 Micromonospora sp. AMSO31t | reverse complement strand
CCGCCCTGCTCCGCGTGCACCGGGTAGCCCAGCTCCCGCAGCCGCTCGATGTCGCGCCGCACGATGCGGCCGGACACCCCGAGCCGCTGCGCCAGCTCGCTTCCCGACCACAGCCGAGGGGTCTGCAACAGCGACAGCAGGGACAGCAGTCGGGCACGCGCGTCGGGCATGGCAGCCATTGTGCCGCTCGACTAGGACGGAAACTGACCTATACGGCCTCTACCGTGGGCGCGGTTCGCCACGACACGAGGAGATGCGCCATGAGCAGCACCGCACCCGCCGGCTACACGACCGCCGCGCCGTGGATCGTCACGCCGGACACCGGGCAGTTGCTGGACTTCGTCACCACGGTGTTCGACGGGGTCGAGCTCGGACGGGTCCGGCTGGAGGACGGGACGATCGGCCACGCCGAGATCCGGGTCGGCGACACCGTCCTGCTCGCCTTCGACCGGCAACCGGACTGGCCGGCCATGCCGTCGCTGCTGCGGGTCTTCGTCGCCGACGCCGACGCCACCACCGAGCGCGCGGTCGCCGCGGGAGCCCGCGTGGTCACCGCACCGGCCACCCATGCCTTCGGCCAGCGGGGCGGCCGGGTGCGCGACCCGTTCGGCAACATCTGGTGGCTCAGCGCGGTGGTCGAGGAGGTCGCACCCGAGGTCGGAATGCGGCGGCTCGCCGAACCGCGGTACGCCGAGGCCATGCGCGACGCCCAGGAGACCCTCGACCGCGAGCTGAGCGGCCGCACCGACAGCGCGGTCAGCCGCCCGCTGATCGGCTGACGTCGGCACACCGGCGCGGTGGACGACCGGGCACCCGGACCTGACGGTCCACCCGAGGCCGCGGGTGGCGTCCGGTTCGTACCATCGCCGTTGTCGACGTTGGAGGTCGCCATGTCGGTCGGGGATCGGGCCGGGAAACCGAAGCTTCCACCACGCTGGTTCATCCGGCTGGCCTGGAGGGTGCACCGGGGCTTGTACCGGGTGTTCCGCGGACGGGTCGTCTGGCCGCCCCGCGCCGACCGGTGGGGCACCCTGCGGCTGTCCACGACAGGGCGGCGCAGCGGGCAGCAGCGCAGCGTCATCGTCGCGTACCTGGAGGACGGGCCGAATCTGTTCACGCTGGCGATGAACGGCTGGGGCGAGGGCGAGCCCGCCTGGTGGCTCAACCTGCAGGCGCACCCGGACGCCGCGGTCGACCTGGTCGGCGGGCGGCGGCTCGTGCGCGGGCGCGCCGCGACGGGCGATGAGCGGTCGCGGCTGTGGGCCCGCTGGCGCGAGATCGACGCGAAGCTCGACGCGTTCGCGGCGCTGCGGCCGTCCGAGACCGCGGTGGTGGTCCTGGAACCCCGTCCCGCCGGGTAGGGGTCGCTGAGCTCGACAACCCCCGATGCCGGCGGAGGTCAGTCGAACTGGACGATCAGCTCGGCGACCTGTCCGCCGCGGTAGCGGAGGGTCAGTGTGCCGGTGCCGCCGCGCGACCAGGCGAAGGTGACGACGTCGCGGTCGCCTCGGAGCGGATGCCGCTGACGCGGATGGTGTCGTCGGGCGGGTGTTCGGCGTAGGCGATCGCGATGGCGTCGCGTCCGCGCTGTGATCCGACGGCCCGCCCGACGAAGGTCATGACCGCGTCGGGATGCAGGGCGTCGACGAACGGCGCCCAGTCACCGCTGGTGACCGCCGTGTTGAAGCGGGCGACATGGGCTCTGGCCGATGCCTCCGTCATGGCGGTCACCGTACGCCAGGTGGGCCTCGGACGGCGCTCACGGGGACGCTCGGGGATGCGGCTGATCGGCGGAGGCACGGTCCGGGGCGGCGCCTTCACGGCCGCCGCCCCGGGACTCGGACGGAGTCAGGCGATCCGGTAGGCCCGCTGGATCGTCTGGGTCACCGTGTTGCCGGCGCTGTCGGTGGCCGTGAGGCGCAGCGAGACGAAGCCGGGCCGCCGCGGGTGCCGGACGAGGGCGGCGCCCCGGTGCACCGGCAACGCGACCCACGTCCGGCCGTCGTCGAACGAGGCCGACACGCCGAGCGTCCGGCCGGGAGCGGCCGTGGAGCCCGCCAGCCGGTCCAGCGCCACGGGCAGGGTCGTCGTCGTGCCGGCCCGGGCCGTGTTGGTGTCGTCGAGGGCGGGCATCGGCCGGGCCGTGGTCAGGGGCAGCCGCTCCGGCTTCACGGTGTGGGCCGAGGTGAAGGTCCAGGCCACGGAGACCGAGGTGGACAGGGTGTCCGGCGCGCCGCGGGTGACGGTTGCCTCCAGGCGGTAGGTGGCCTTGCCGGGCGGCACCGGGAAGTCCGCGTACGCGCTGTCCGCCGTGGCGATCTCCGTGCCGTTGCGGGACAGCCGGAGGTGGACCGGCAGGTCGTCGCGGCTGGCGGGGCGGCCGGTCGCGTCGCCGAACAGGGGCGGCGACGCGACCGAGATGGTGTCGCCGTCGCGGCCCGCGTACCCGAGCGGGGCCAGGGCCGGGGCGCCGCCCACCGTGGGCCCGAAGGGGGCGGCGTTCCAGGTCTGGGTGTATGTCCTGCCCGCGGTGAAGGTGGACTCCTGCGTGGTGAGGTTGTCGCCCTCGACGAACGTGGACGTCCAGACGATGCCGCCGTCGGTGTTGTAGTACTCGGTGGCGCGGAACGGCAGGTCGAACGACGTGTTCGAACCGATCGGGCCGGCGCCGCCGGGGGACGCCGCACGGTGGAAGCGGACGGCTGTCGCGGCGGTGGACTGGCTCCGGTAGGTCGCCCGGACGGTGGCGAGGTTCTTCGGTGACAGCTTCCGGGCGAGGCCGGTGAACATGTCGCCCTGGCGGACGTACGCGAGGTCGTAGGTGTAGGGGCTGTTCCGGAAGCTGCGGTCGGGGCCGGGGCGGGCGAGCCCGACGCCCAGCGTGGCGGTGAACTCGGGAGCCGCGACGGCGGGGCCGATCCGGCCGAAGAAGACCTCCTCGAACGACGCCCCGCTGAGCTGCACACCGGGGTAGCGGAGGCCGTCGTTCCAGTTCGCGCTCACGTTGATCGACAGCGGTGCGGCGTCCCGCTGGGGCACGGTCAGCGAGACCGGCCGCGCCGTGCGGGCGTCGAGCGCCTCGGTGACCGGGCCGCGCACGTCGAGGACGGGCTGGGCGAGCAGGGTCGACGCGGCGCCGTCGTGGATGGTGCTGTACAGCGCGTACCGGCCCTTGGGCAGCCGCAGGACACCGCCGCCCGGCTGCCCGTCCAGGGTGCTGAACTCGCCGGTCGCCAGGTTCGCCGCCACGGTGGCGTACTCGGTGGCCGGTCGGCCGTCGCGCCCGGTGTGGTCGAGGCGGACGTCGTAGCTCTCGATCTCCCGGTTGAGCGCGAACGGCGTCCGTACCCGGAGGTCCCCGGCGCCGGTCGCGGTGACCGCGCCCTGGTAGAGCCCGTCGGGCGCGTCCACCCGGGTGTCCACGGTGACGGTCGCCTGGGCGCGGCCACCCGCCGGCACCACCAGGGTGGCCGGGCTGACGGTGAGCATGCCGGCCGGCGCCGGGGCGACGGTCAGGGACAGGGTGACCGGCGCGGTGCCCGTGTTCCGGTAGCCGACGACCTGGGTGACGGGGGTGTCGTCGGCGTGGGGCCAGCGCTGGACCGGGAAGTCGATCGCGGCGGCCTCGGCGGCGACCGGCTGGGCGACCGCGCGGCCGATGTCCAGCCGGCCGGCGCCCTGCTCGTAGAGGCTGTCCTCGCCGGCCGGCTCGGCCGAGTCCATGAGGGCGGCCTTGAGCTGCGGGCCGGACCAGTCGGGGTGCTGGCCGGCGAGGATCGCGGCCGAGCCCGCCACGTGCGGCGTCGCCATCGACGTGCCCGACATGGTGGCGTAGCCGCCGCCGGGTGCGGCGGCCACGATGTCGACGCCCGGCGCGCTGATCTCGGGCTTGATGTGGTTGTCGCCGACGCGGGGTCCGCGTGCGGAGAAGTAGGCACGCTGGTCGTCCGCGTCGACGGCGGCCACGGCGAGGGCGTCGTCCGCGGAGGCGGGCGTCATGACGGACTTGGGCTTGCCCTCGTTGCCGGCGGCGACCACGAAGAGGGTGCCGTACCGGTGACTCAGGTCCTGGACGGCGGTCTCCAGCGGGTCGAGGCCCGGCCTGTCGGTGTCGCCGAGGCTCAGGTTGACCACCCGGGCCTGCGCGGCGGCCCACTCCATGCCGGCGATGACGTCCGAGTCCTGGCACTCGTTGGTCGCGCACACCTTGCCGACGACGAGCTTCGCGCCCGGCGCCACGCCGCGGTACCGGCCGTCCGAGGCCGCGCCGCTGCCCACGATGGTGGACGCCACGTGGGTGCCGTGGCCGACGGTGTCGTCCGGGTCGTTGCCGCCGGTGAAGTCCCGGACCGCGGCGAGGTGCCCGGCGAAGTCGGGGTGGTCGGCGTCGATCCCGGTGTCCAGCACACCGACGGTCACACCGGTGCCGTCGAAGCCCGCCTGCCAGGCCGCCGGGGCGCCGATCTGCGGCACGCTGCGGTCCAGGGAGACCCGGCGCTTGCCGTCGAGCCAGACCCGGGTGACCCCGGCGGCGAGTGTGCGGTCCGCCGTGGTGCCCCGGGTGAGCGACGACCACAGCTCGGCCCGGCCGTCGCGGTCCGCGCGCACGGCGAGGGCGTGGGCGGCGGGCAGGTCCGCGTGCACCCGCGCGCCCCGGACGGCGGCGGACCGCGCCTGCGCCGCGGCGTTCTCCGGGTACGCGACGAGCAGCGGCAGCTCCGGCGTCCGGTCGTCGTACCCGAACCCGCCGAGCGTGGTGAGGTCGAACAGCCGCCGGTCGAGCCGACCGTCGTGCAGCAGCGGCACCGCGTCGACCGGGATGACGTACTGGTGGCCCCCTTCGCGGCTGCTGACGAACCGCATGCCGGCCCGCCCCGGTGCCCGTCGGATCTCCGGGTGGCCGTCCGCGCCCAGCGACACCCGGTCGCCGGTGATCAGGGTGAAGGTGCCGGGCGTGCCGGGGACCGGGGGCGCCGGCTTCTCCTGCGCGTCCGCGGATGGGGCCGTCAGGCCCGCCACGGCCAGCGCGGTCGCGAGCACTCCGGCTGCCAGGGCGCGTCGTTGCCGTCGTCGCACATCGTCCTCTCCGCCACGGGCCTCTCCCGGGACGGCACGATGACGCCTGGCCGGGTCGACGGGTTGGTCATCGGCCCTGTGACCGCGGTCACAATTGCGGCCCGCGCGATGCGACCCCGACCGCCTCCCCTGTTGCATGCCGCGGTGAGCACCGTACGAGGCTCGGGGGCAGGTCAGATGGGTGACGCAGAGGAGTTCGACGCCCTCTACGCGGCCTGCGCGGGGCGGATCGTCGGTCACGTCTACATGCTGACCGGCAACCGCGGCGAGGCGGAGGACGCGGTCGCCGAGGCTTTCATGCGGGCCTGGCAGCGCTGGCGGACCGTGCGGGAGGCGGACAGCCCGGAGGCCTGGGTCCGCCGGGTCGCCTCCCGGATCGCGGTGAGCAGCTGGCGCAAGACGTTCAACCGGATCCGCGCGCACCGCCGCGCCGCGGTCGACCAGACCGTGCCCGGGCTCAGCGAGGACCACGTCGCCCTGCTGCAGGCGCTGCAGCGGCTGAGCGCCAACCAGCGCCGCGCCATCGTGCTCTACCACCTGAACGACCTCAGCGTCGCCGAGGTCGCAGCCGAGATGCAGGCCCCCGTCGGAACCGTCAAGACCTACCTCGCCCGAGGCCGGAGAGCGATGGCCGAGCTACTGACCGAGACGCACCACGAGGAGACCCACCATGGCTGATCCTCACGACGACCTCAGGGCGATCGCCGACGAAGTCCGGCGCGTCACGACGCTGCCCCCGGCACCGACCCTGCGCCGGCGCAGCGAGCGGCGGCGCCGCCGCACCGCCGCCACCGGTGCGGCGCTGACCGTGCTCGTGGTGGCCGGCGGCACCGCCCTGCTGCAGACGCGGGACCAGGTGGAGACACCGGACGAGGGCGTCGGCCCGGTCGGCCCGGCACCGGCGTCGGTCGCCCCCTCCAGGACCGCCTCCACCGAACAGGAGATCCTCGCCGGCCGGCGGCAGACCCGGATCGTTGTGCCCGGCATGGGCGGGGCCGCGCTCGCCGTCGACCGGGACAGCGACCGGGTGCGGGCCACGACCGAGCAGGGCATCGACGACCGGGCCCGGTGGGTCCTGCGCCCCGAGGGGGGAAAGTTCCGGATCATGCTGGCCACGCCGGGCGCCGCCGGCCCGGTCTGCATGACGGTCGTGCACGACGCCGCGCCGGGCAGCGTCCGCGGCCGGCAGTGCGATCCCGCCCAGCAGACGCAGCTCTTCACCATCGAGAAGGAGGCCGACGGGACCTACTCGCTGTTCCAGGGTCGGCGCTACGTCCAGACGGTGGACGGCACCAACGCCCTGGTCCCCGACCTGCCCGAGGGCCTGACCACCACCTACGAGTTCGAGGATCGCGGCCCCGCCGCCGGCGAGCCGTCGGGCGGGGGAATCACGCCCACCCGCTGAGCGGTGGGGCGGTTGGTCCCGCGCGGCTGCCAGACTCTACAGAGGAGCGGCGTGCGGAGGAGGCAGGTTGATGTTTCGCCGATCGCAGCGACAGGACGTCGACGCGCTCAGGGAGAGGTTCGTTGCCAACCGGGAGAAGGTCCGGTCGTGGATCGGCGGCTGGGACTGCCCCGAGGTCGAGTGGCCCGAATTCGCGGAGATCCCCCTCCCCTGGGTGGTGCGGCAGGCGGATGAGCGGACGTGGCTGAAGCGGCACGCCCCGTTCATGGACGAGTACGGGTGGATTCTGGAGGCCCGACCGGTGGCGCAGGGCATCAGCCAGGTCGTCGCCCACTGGCAGTTCGGCGAAGGACACCGGTTCGATCGCCTCGACATCGACTTCCGGAGCTTCGCCGACCCGCCGTACCTGGCGGAGAAGCTTGCCCTGGGAGCGCACGCGGCCGATCTGAAGGGCTGGCAGGAGGGCGACGTGCAGGGCGTGTACGCCTGGCTCTTCGAGGGGATCGACAGCCGCCCGATGGGTGAGATGGTGCGGGGGCAGCACCGGAGCGGGTTCATCCTGTTCCAGCTCACCCGGTGGCCGCACAGCAGGACCGAGATCAACGTACGGCTGCGGATGACCCTGACGGACACGGCGCTGGACGGCACTCCGTTGAACAGCGCGGGAGAGTCGCCCCCGGCGTGACACCGAACGCCGGCCAGCATCCGTCAGGATTCTCGGCGGAGCGTGTCGGATCGGGGCGGCGGCGTTCGTAGCAGGGGTGAGAGGCGGCCCGAGGCAGCCCGACGACGACAGGAGATGACCCGATGCCGCAGTACCTGATTTCGGTGCTCCACGACACGAGCGAGCTCGCCACCGCGGAGGAGATGGCCGCGATCGACGTCTTCAACGCGCAGCTCCAGGCCGACGGCCACTGGGTCTTCGCCGGCGGCCTCGCGGCGCCCGGCTCGGCCACCGTCGTCGACGGCCGGGGCGGGGAGCCGGTGTTCACCGACGGGCCCTACGTGGAGTCGAAGGAGCACATCATCGGCTTCTGGATCATCGAGGCCCCCCACCTCGACGTGGCGCTCCGGCTCGCCGCCCTGGGGTCGGAGCACTGCAACCGGAGGGTCGAGCTCCGGCCGTTCCTGGGTTGATGGGCGACGTCGGCGAGGTGATCACCCGGGTCCACCGCGAGGAGTGGGCCCGGGTGGTCGCGACCCTGGCCAGGCGCCTCGGTGACCTCGACATCGCCGAGGAGATGGCCGCCGAGGCGTTCGCGACCGCCGTCGAGCGCTGGCCGGTCGACGGGGTCCCGCCGAGTCCCGGCGCGTGGCTCACCACCACCGCCCAGCGCAAGGCCATCGACCGGATCCGGCGGGAGGCCCGGCGCGACGAGAAGCACAAGGAGGCGCTGATGCTGTCCGCGACCCCCGAGCCGCTCGGCGCCATCGACGACGACCGGCTCCGTCTCGTCTTCACCTGCTGCCACCCCGCCCTCGCCATGGAGGTGCGGATCGCGCTGACCCTGCGGATGGTCGGCGGGCTCACCGTGCCCGAGATCGCCCGCGCGTTCCTGGTCCAGGAGGCCGCCATGGGCCGGCGGATCACCCGCGCGAAGGCGAAGATCAAGGCGGCGAGGATCCCCTACGGCGTGCCGCTGCGGGAGGACGTTCCGGCCCGGGTCACCGGGGTGCTCGCCGTCCTCTACCTGATCTTCAACGAGGGCTACCTGGCCTCGGACCCCGGGAAGGAGGCGGTCCGCGCCGACCTGACCGCCGAGGCGATCCGGCTGACCCGGCTGGTCCGTGCCCTGCTGCCGGCCGACGGCGAGGTCGCCGGGCTCCTGGCGTTGATGCTCCTGACGGAGGCCCGCCGGGCCGCCCGGGTGTCCGCGAGCGGTGAGCTCGTCACCCTCGCCGAACAGGACCGCGGGGCCTGGGACCGCGAGCTGATCGCCGAGGGCCACGCCCTGGTCCGCGCGCGCCTCGCCACCGGCCATGCGCCGGGGCGCTACCAGATCCTCGCCGCGATCAACGCCCTCCACACCGACGCCCGCGAGGTGCGCGACACCGACTGGTCGCAGGTCGTCGCGCTCTACGACCAGCTGCTCCGCCTCGACCCCTCGCCGATCGTGCGGCTCAACCGGGCGATCGCGGTCGCCGAACTCGACGGCCCGGAGGTCGCCCTGGCAGCGGTGGACCGTCTGCCGCTGGAGGGCTACCACGCCTTCCACGCCACCCGCGCCGACCTGCTGCGCCGGTTGGGCCGCAGCGAGGCGTCGCGGACGGCGTACGACCGGGCCATCGAGCTGGCCGGCAACACCGCCGAGACGGCGTACCTCATCCGTCGCCGCGACCAGCTGGCCGGCACGGGTACCGGTGCCGCCGACGATGACGAGCGGCCGTAGCGGCGTCACGGCGAGCCGTGTCATCCTGGCCCGGTGCGAGTCGCCGCGATCCACACGTACCCCGTGAAGGGGTGCCGCCGGATGGACCGCGACACGGCGCGGGTCGAGCCCTGGGGCCTCGACGGCGACCGGCGCTGGCTCGTCGTGGACGACCACGGGGTCGGCCTCACCCAGCGCCAGCACCGGGAGCTGGTGACGCTGCGAGCGGTCTCCCGGCCGGGCGGGCTGACCCTGGACGCGCCGGGGCTGACCCCGCTCGAGCTGGCCGAACCGACCGGCGGCGAGACGATCCAGGTCCGGGTGTTCCCGGCGCGACCACCCGCACCGGTACGCGCCGCCGGCCCCGAGGCGGACGACTGGCTCCGCCGGCTGTTGGGCCGCGCCGCCCGGCTGGTCTGGCTCGGTGACCCCAGCCGCAACCTCGTTCCCTGGCCGGTGCCGGCCGGCTCCGGCGCCGAGCTGAGCTTCGCCGACGGCACTCCGCTGCTGCTGGCCAGCACCGCGTCCCTCGACGCGTTCAACGACTGGCTGCTGGAGTCGGGCAGCACCGAGTGGCCGCTGCCGATGACCCGGTTCCGCCCCAACCTGGTGGTCGATGGCGCCGCGCCGTGGGCCGAGGCCGGGTGGGTCGGCCGGCGGATCAGGATCGGCGGGGCCGTGCTCCACGGCGTTGGCGAGTGTGACCGCTGTGTGGTCGCGACGATCGACCAGGAGACCGGGGAGCGGGGGCGGGAGCCGCTGAGGATGCTCGCCGCACGGCGCAACGTCGGCCAGAAGCTCCTCTTCGGTCTGCAGATGGTGGTGCGGGCCGAACCGGGCGGCTCTTCCCGCGACGGTGCCACGGTCAGCGTCGGTGACACCGTCGAGGTCGCGGACTGACCGGACGGTCCACTCGGGCCACTTTCGTCGCTGTCGGAGGAAAGTCTCTCCCTCATCGATGAAAGCTATGGACATCGGCAGATGCCTTTTGTAGCGTCGCGTCATCCTCGAGAAGGAGAAGCCGATGTGTTACGGACACGACGGAATGGCCGCGCTGCGGCGCTCCGTTGACCGGCGCAGCCTCCTGCGCGGCTCCCTGGCCACCCTCGCCGGCATCGGGCTCGCATCGTCCGGCGTCGGCGCGACGGCCGCGGCGGCAACCGGCCACCCCACCGGGCGGCGCCACGTGCCCCCGGGCCTGATCAGCATCCAGCTGTGGACGGTCCGCGACGCCCTGTCGGGCCCGCCCGGCTACGACGCCACCCTCGCCCACCTCGCCCGGATCGGATACCCGCGCGTGGAGCTGGCGCTCGGCTACTTCGGTCGGACCGCCGCCCAGCTGCGCCGGTTCCTCGACGGCATCGGCATCCGGGCCAGCTCGAGCCACGACGGGATCAGCGCCAGTCCGGCCGAGCTGGCTCAGAAGATTGAGAACGCGGTCACCCTGGGGCAGCGGTTCCTGGTGGTGCCGTACCTGTACTCGGAGAACGCGGACGACTGGAAGCGCTGGGCCGAGCAGATGAACGTCGAGGCGGCCGCGGCGAGGGCGGCCGGCCTGCTCTACGGCTACCACAACCACGCCCACGAGTTCACCATCGACCTCGGCAACGGCCGGCGCCCCTGGGACGTGCTGACCGGGGAACTCGACCCCCGGCTCGTCCACCTGGAGGTCGACCTCTACTGGGCGGTCACCGGCGGCATCAACTCGGGCGACGGGGTCGCGGATCCCGAGGGCTTCACGCTGGACGTGATCCGCTCGGCGCCGCAGCAGGTCCTGCAGTACCACGTCAAGGACCGGGACGGGTCCACCGGCGACATGGCCGACCTGGGCACCGGGACCATCGACTTCGGACGGATCTTCCGGAAGCACCCGGTGCTGGAGTACATCGTCGAGAACGACACGCCGGACGTGACGCCGCAGCAGACGGCCGAGGTCGGTTACCGCTACCTGCGCAGGCTGCGGTTCTGACCCGGGCGGTCGCAGTGCCGCCGGACACCGGGGCCGACGTCCGGTTCGACGGGAGCCCGCCGATCGTCGGGCCCGGTGTCCGGCACCCACCATCCGCGCCGGTCCGGGGTACGGCGATCGTGCGGACCTGTCGGAGGGGCGGCGTAACGTCCGGCGGGTGACCGATCCTGGCGACGTCCCACCCGAGATCCTCGCTCGGCTCCGGCCTGTCTGCCTCGGCCTGCCGGAGGCCTACGAGGAGCCCGCGTGGGTGGGCACCCGGTGGCGGATCCGCAAGCGGACCTTCGCCCACGTGCTCACCGTCGACCCCGACCACCAGGCCGCCTACGCCCGCGCCGCCGCCAGCGACGAGCCGATCTGCGTGCTCACGTTCCGCTCCCCCGGCGACGAGATCGCCGGGCTGCTCGCCGGCGGGCGCCCGTTCTTCAAGCCCGACTGGGGCGCCGACGTCGTCGGCATGGTGGTCGACGACGGGGTCGACTGGGCCGAGGTCGGCGAACTGCTCACCGAGAGCTACTGCGTCCTGGCCCCGAAGAAGCTGGCCGCGCTGGTCGACCGGCCGGACGGGCCGCCGGCCCGACCGACGGGCCCGGGACAGCCGTCGGGCACCTCTGGCGCGCGCCGGGACATGCTGCCAGGCTGAGGATCGTGTACGACTACGACCTGCTGGTGCTGGGCTCCGGGCCGAGCGGTCAGAAGGCCGCGATCGCCGCGGCCAAACTCGGCCGGCGGGTCGGCATCGTCGACCGCCGCGACATGATCGGCGGGGTGTGCATCAACACCGGCACCGTCCCGTCGAAGACGCTGCGCGAGGCCGTCCTCTACCTCACCGGCCTGAGCCAGCGCGACCTCTACGGCAGCAGCTACCGGGTCAAGGACGAGATCACGGTCAGCGACCTGGCCGCCCGGACCCAGCACGTGATCAGCCGGCAGACGGACGTCATCCGCAACCAGTTGGCCCGCAACCGGGTCGCGATGATCACCGGCACCGGCCGGTTCGCCGACGCGCACGCCGTGTGGGTCGACGGCGGCTCCGGCCGGGAGGCCCGGGTCACCTTCGACAAGATCGTCATCGCCGCCGGCACGCGGCCGGCCCGCCCCGACAGCGTCGACTTCGACGACCGGACCATCGTGGACTCCGACGGGGTCATCAATCTCCAGGCCGTGCCCCGCAGCATGGTCGTGGTCGGCGCCGGCGTGATCGGCATGGAGTACGCGTCCCTGTTCGCCGCCCTCGGCACCAAGGTGACGGTGGTGGAACGCCGCGACCGGATGCTCGACTTCTGCGACGAGGAGATCGTCGAGTCCCTCAAGTACCACCTGCGGGACCTGTCGGTGACGTTCCGCTTCGGCGAGGAGGTCGCCGCGGTGGAGAAGCACCAGACCGCCGCGCTGTGCATCCTCAAGAGCGGCAAGAAGATCGTCGCCGACACGGTCATGTACTCGGCGGGCCGCCAGGGCCAGACCGACGACCTGGCGCTGGAGGCCGCCGGCCTGGCGGCGGACCACCGGGGCCGGATCCAGGTCGACGCGACCTACCGCACGGCGGTCGACAACATCTACGCGGTCGGTGACGTGATCGGCTTTCCGGCGCTGGCCTCCACCTCCATGGAGCAGGGCCGGCTGGCCGCGCAGCACGCCTGCGGCGAGCCGGTGCGTGCCATGCCCGAGCTGCAACCGATCGGCATCTACACGATCCCGGAGATCAGCTTCGTGGGGAGGACCGAGGACGAGCTGACCGACAGCTCGACCCCGTTCGAGGTGGGCATCGCCCGCTACCGCGAGCTGGCCCGCGGCCAGATCGTGGGTGACTCGTACGGCATGCTGAAGCTGCTCGTCTCGCCGGACGACGGGCGGCTGCTCGGGGTGCACGTGTTCGGGACCGGGGCCACCGAGATCGTCCACGTCGGGCAGGCGGTGATGGGCTGCGGGGGCACCGTCGACTACCTGGTCGACGCGGTGTTCAACTACCCGACGCTGGCCGAGGCGTACAAGGTGGCGGCCCTGGACGCCGCCAACAAGATCCGCAACATCACCCGGATCGACGGCTGACGGATCCGCCGGGCGGCGGGCGACCGTCGCGGCCCCTCCCCCGTGACAAATGTCAGCGGTGCCGGACCGTGCCCGACGTTACCGTCGGCCGAGGAGCCGACGTCCCCGCGGGAGAGTAGGACGCGATGTCGAGAACGCCGCGGGCGAGCCGCACGGCGGTGCTGGTGTGCAGGGTCGCGCCGCCGCGGACGGGCTCATCGCTCCCGGCCGCTTCGCGGACCCGACCGCCCTGCCCCTGCTGCGCCCCGACGAGCGGGAGGCCGTCCAGTGGGCCCGCGGCGGTGTCCCACCCCAGAGTTGGCAGCAGCGGCTCGACTACGAGACCGTACGCGCCGCCGCCGAGCTGATGGCGCCCCGGACGATCGCCATCGACGACGCGATCCGCGCCCACCCGTCTCCGCAGCTGGTGATCCTCGGCGCGGGGCTGGACGGCCGCGCCTGGCGGATGCCGGAACTCGCCGGGGTGACGGTCTTCGAGGCCGACCAGCCGGCCACCCAGCAGGACAAGCGCGACCGTGCCATGGGTCTGCCCGGCGCGCCGCCCACGTTCGTGCCGGTGGACTTCGGCCGCGACCGGCTGGCCGAGACGCTGGCGGCTCACGGGCACCGGGCCGACCTCGCCACGACCTGGCTCTGGGAGGGCGTCGTGCCCTACCTGACGAAGGCGGAGGTGGCCGCCACGGTCGCTGAGCTCGCCGCCTGTTCCGCCCCGGGCAGTCGCCTGATCGTCAACTTCCAGAGCCCCGCCGTCTCCACCGCCCTGGGCCGGGCGGTCGCTCGGCTGCTGACCGCCTCCACCGGCCGGGCGAGCGTCTGGGCCAACGAGCCGTGGCGCTCGACCTGGACGCCCGCCGCCATGGCCGCCCTGCTCACCCGGCACGGCTACCGGGTGACTCGGGGGGAGAACCTGCTCGACACGGCCCGGGCGCTGGCCCTGCCGCCCGTCCGCGCCAGGTCGCTGCGCCACAGCCAGGTGATGGTCGCCGACCGGGCCTGACCCGCGGCGCGCCACCCCGGACGAGCCCGGCGGCGTCAGGGCGCCAGGGCCAGGGTGAGGCGGAGCCAGTCCGCCAGCTCCTCGATCTCGTGCCGCACCGCGTTCGTCATCGCCCTGGTGAACGGCACGTCCTGGTGGATCGCGTCCACCCGGAACACACCGGCCCTGTGGTCGGCGGTGGCGTCGAGCTTGCCGACCAGCCGGTCACCGTAGAGGATCGGCAGCGCCCAGTATCCCCAGCGGCGCTTGGCGGCCGGCTTGTACATCTCCAGCTGGCAGTCGTACTCGAACAGCTCGGTCATCCGCCGGCGGTCGTAGACGAGCCGGTCCAGCGGGGACAGCAGCGCGGCACGGCCGGTGAACGTCCGATCCAACAGCTCGGGGTCGACCCGCCACTGGCCCTTCACGCCCTCGACCACCGCGGGCTCGCCCGCCGAACCGACGTCGTTCGGCTCCCCCGCACTCTCCGGGGCCCGGGCGCGTGCGATGCCGAGCGCGCGCAGCCGCCGCTCGTCCCGGATCCGCCGCGCCTCCTCGTAGGGCACCACCTCGTCGGGGTAGACCCGTTCGGCGAGGTCCCACAGCCGGTCGGGGCCGCGCCGGCCCGCGGCCGCGACCTCGCCCCGCTGGACGAGGAAATCGATCATCTTCCGGACGTTGCGGTCGTTCGTCCAGCCGCTGGAGCGCCAGGCGACCACGCACGTGTCGGGCAGCTCGCGCGCCGGCAGCGGACCGTCGGCGCGGAGCCGCGCGAGGATGTCCAGCCGGCAGCCCCGGTTGGCGTCCACCCAGTCCCGCAGGCCCTCCTGCCAGTCGCGCAGCGGCGGACGGCCGGGCCACTCGGCCATCTCCGCCCGGTGCAGCGCGAGGTCCTCCGGCGGGCGGATCAGGCCGTGCAGCTCCAGCAGGGTCTGCTCGTCCAGGGCGTCGCGCAGCCGCGTCGGCGAGTACGAGGAGCCGAGACGGCTCCACAGGACCAGATCGGCGCTGGGCGCGACGGCGGCCGTCGGGTCGTTCTGCAGCAGCGTCAACCGGCGGACGACGTCGAACATCCCGCTCGGGCGGTGGGCGTCCAGCAGTTGGGCGCGCACCGCGAGGCGTCGAGCGTCGCCGCGGGACAACTCGTGCACGGTCACCAGCCGAGCCTAGGAGGCGGGTACGACCTCGGACGGCGGCCCGCTCCACACCTGAGCCCGTCGACGCGGCGCGCGCGAGGGCGGCCCGGCAGGTCGTACGCCGGGCCGCCCGTCAGGTCCGTGCTCGTCAGCCGCCGAGGCTCGCCGCGGCCGAGGCGATGGCCGAGGAGAAGTAGCTGACCTGGGTGTAGACGCCGGGGTAGTTCGGCCGGGCGCAGCCGTTGCCCCAGCTGACGATGCCGACCTGGATCCAGGCGTTGGAGGCGTCGCGGCGGAACATCGGCCCACCCGAGTCACCCTGGCAGGTGTCCACGCCGCCGCTGGCGTACCCGGCGCAGATCTCCTCGGCGGGGATGAGGTCGCCGCCGTAGTTGGCGTTGCAGGTGGCGTCGCTGACGAACGGCACGGTGGCCTTGAGCAGGTAGCGCTGCTGCCCGCCGCCTTCGGTCGCCGCGCCCCAGCCGGCGACGGTGAACGTGCCGTTGTCGTAGGCCGTGGTGTTGGCGATCTTCAGGGTGCTCAGCCCGGTGACCGGGGTGGCCAGGCGGATGAGCGCCCAGTCCTTGCCGCTGCCGTTGTAGCCGGGGGCGCGGTAGACGTAGTTCGACCGCACCTGGATCCGGCTGGACGACTGCAGGTCGACCACGCCGAGGGTGGCGGTGATGCTGGTGTTGGTGCCCGTACGGCCGACGCAGTGCGCGGCGGTGAGGACCAGGCGGGGGCTGTACAGCGCGCCGCCGCAGCCCATCGAGAGTCGCACCATGAACGGGAACTCGCCCTGTGCGGCGCGGGTGCCGCCGACGACGTTCGGCGTGATCGGCGTGGGGTCGGCGACGGCGGGTGTGGCGAGAGTGAGGCTGCCCGCGGTCACCGCGGCCAACGCGGTGGCCAACAGGCCGGTGAGGGTACGCCAGCGAACCATGGATTCCTCCGCATCAGGACCGGTGCGCCTCGTGGGCCCACCTGATTCGAGACTGCGGACAGCATATTGAGATCAATGGATTTGCTGGCCATACTCTTCGGGTCGTACCGCGCCGGTATGGGCAGCCGTCACGTCACCGGCGTCAGGGTCTTCTCGAACCAGTGGTGTGCGTACGGCTCGTCGTTGTACGGCGCGATCTCCCGGTAGCCCGCGGCGCGGTACAGGGCGATCGCCTCGGTCAGGTTGCGGTTGGTGTCCAGCCGGGCGGCGGTCCAGCCGCGCTCGGCGGCGTACCGTTCCAGCTGGTCCAGCAGGCGCCGGCCGACCCCCAGCCCCCGGACGGTGTCGGACACCCAGACCCGCTTGATCTCCGCGGGCGCGCCGGCGTGGAGCTTGATCGCGCCGCAGCCGACCGGCTCGCCGTTGAGGGTGGCGAGCAGGAACACGCCGGCGGGCGGGACGAGGTCCTCGTCGCGGACCGGCTTGCTCCGGGCCGGGTCGAACCCGCCGTCGAAGCGCTGCGCGATCTCGTGGGCGTAGGCCCGCACGCAGGCCCGGGCCCGGGGATCTCCGGGTGGGCAGGGCCGCACGACCACCATTGAGCTGACGAGCAGCCGCTGCACCTCCGCCATCGCCGAGACCAGGCGCTCGCGGCGCTGGTCGCTGAGCGGTTCGAGGATGGACCGGGCCAGCTCGTCGGACCGCTCGTCCAGCTCGGCCCACTCCGACCGCCCGGCGTCGGTGAGGGCGGCGACACGTACCCTCCCGTCGCCGCCGGCCCGGTCGGCCGGGCCGACGCGCACGAGTCCGTCGCCCTTCAGGGTGCGCAGGAGCCGGCTGAGGTACCCGGAGTCCACGCCGAGCCGGGCCCGCAGCGCCGCGATCTCGGCGCCGTCGGGGCCGATCTCCCACAGCAGCCGCGCCTGGGCGAGCGGCCGGTCACGGGACATGTACTGGTCGTCGAGCGCGCCCACCCGTTGGGTGACCGTCCGGTTGAACCGCCGCACGGTGGCGATGAGCTCCGAGTTCATATGCCTGACCTTAGTCAGGCTTTGCCGCCGCCCGCCAGGGGGCCCGGACCCGCGGGTGTCGACACCTAGCACCCCGACCTCGCCGACGGTTCTACGCCGCGTCGCCCGTGGCGGTGCGACCGCCCGCCGTCCGGTGGGTCCACAGCCGCCACAGCTCCGGTACGGACCTCCCGCCGGCGAGGCACCACGCGGCGATGACCGGGTCGCAGATCGCGCAGCCCAGCGAGGAGTGCGCCGCGAACGGCAGGATCGGTTCGCCGTAGCGGTGGTGCAGCAGGTCCGACACGGTGTGCATCAGCCACGCCACGCCGATCCACCGCCAGGACCGCAGCCCGCGGAAGGCGACGTACGTCATGGCCGCGGTGAACAGCAGCTCCCAGAGCCCGAACCCGCCGCTGAGGTAGGCGGCGCCCGCGCCGGCGACCAGGACCGCGTTGAAGGGTCGGCGGTGCGCGGCGGGGATCAACGAGTTCAGCGCGGCGTAGGCCAGCCCGATCAGCACGGGCGCGATCACGATCATGCAGGAAACGTACGACCGGGGCAGCCGGGCCAACAGTGGCGCGAGCGCCAGGTGGCAACGGTTCACCGCCACGGCACCCGCGGCGAGCGGGGGTAGCGTCGACGGGTGCACACGGTGGCGGTGGCGGCGTTCGACGGGGTGGTCGGCTTCGACCTGGCGACCGCGCTCGAGGTGTTCGGCCGGGCGCGGCTACCCGACGGCGCGCCGGCGTACCAGGTGAAGGTGTGCGCCGAGCGCCGCGAGGTCGACGCGGGTTCCTTCGTGCTGCGGGCGCCCTGGCGTCTCGACTCCCTCATCGAGGCGGACACGGTGATCGTGCCCGGCCTCACCGACCTCGCCGCGCCGACCTCGGCGCCCCTGCTCAAGGCCCTGCGGGCGGCGGCCGCGCGGGGAGCCCGGGTGGCGTCGATCTGCGTGGGCGCCTTCGTCCTGGCCGAGGCCGGCCTGCTCGACGGCCGCCGGGCGACCACCCACTGGGCCGCCGCCGCCGAACTGGCCCGCCGGCATCCCGCCGTCACCGTCGAGCCGAACCTGCTCTACGTCGACGAGCGCGACGTGCTGACCTCGGCGGGTGCGGCCGCCGGGCTCGACCTGTGCCTGCACATGGTCCGGCGCGACCACGGCGCCGCCGTCGCCGCGGATGTCGCCCGCGCCTCGGTGATGCCGCTGGAACGCGCCGGCGGCCAGGCGCAGTTCATCACCTACGAACCACCGGCCGCGAGCGGCTCCCTCGCGCCGCTGCTGCAGTGGCTGGCCAGCAACGCCGTGCGGGACATCGACCTGGACGACATGGCCGCCGAGGCCGCCGTGAGCGTGCGCACCCTGCTGCGCCGCTTCCGCGCCCAGACCGGCACCACGCCGATGCGGTGGCTCACCCACCATCGGGTACGCCGGGCGCAACACCTGCTGGAGACCAGCGACCTGCCCGTCGAGCGGGTGGGGCAGGCGACGGGCTTCGCTTCGGCGACCACGTTCCGCGACCGGTTCAAGGAACTCGTCGGCGTCAGCCCGGCGGCCTACCGGCGCACCTTCGGGTCTCAGCCGCTGTAGCGCAGCGACGCGTTCGGCAGCGACGGACACCGCCGCGGCGCGCCCCGGCATCTACCGGCCGGGGCGCGCTGCGGCGCGTTGCCTCACGTGACGGTGATGGCCTTCGGCGTGGTCTTCGAGTCCAGCCAGGTGTTGATGAGCTTGGTGAAGTCGCGGCCGGTCTGCTTGTTGACGAAGGCGATGAACGAGGCCCGGTCCTGCTGGGTGTTGCGCTGGTCCTGCACCCAGGCGCGGGCCAACGCGAAGAACGCCTTGTCACCCAGCTTCCGGTGGATCTCGTGGAGCATGGCCTCGGGGCAGAGGTAGACGTTGCCCTCAGCGAAGTTCTTCGGGTTGGGCTTGCCGGGCGGGCCGAGCTTCTTGCGCGAGGCGGCGTCGGCGTCGCGCAGGTACCGGTCCAGGCTGGCGTCGCTGAGGTGCAGGGTGTCCTTGGTGTAAAGGTCCTGGGCGTACTGGGCCCAGCCCTCGTTCAGCCACAGGTCGGTCCAGGTGGTCGGGGTGACGGAGTCACCGAACCACTGGTGGGCGTACTCGTGCAGCAGGTCGCTTCCCCAGCGGTCCCGGCGGGCCTTGGTGTTCTCGATCTTCCGGCCCATCGTGATCATCTGCTGGGTCTCCATGCCGGACGCCGAGTCCACCACCACGACGCCACCGGACGGGAACGGGTAGGGACCGAACTTCTTCTCCAGCCAGGCCAGATACTGGGGGGACTTCTTGAGGTACGGCAGCAGCTTGTCGTCGGCGCCCTTGCGGTACCAGAAGGTCAGCGGGACGCCACGGGGCCCCTTGGCGGTCAGCTTCTGGTATTTCCCGACCGCCAGGGTGGTCAGGTACGTAGCGACCGGGTCGGCGCTGCGGTAGGTGAACGTGGTGCCGGACTGCCCCGCCGGGGTGCCGTTGGCGATGGCGGACCAGCCCGCCGGGACGGTCACCCGGATGTCGTAGAGGGCTTCGTCGGACGGCTGGTCGTTCGCCGGGTACCAGGTGAAGGCCCCGAACGGCTCCTGCATCGTCCAGAGGCCGCCCTCCTTGGTGACGGTGAGGCCCAGGTCCTCCACGTCCTTGCGGTGCGACGGCATCGGCGTCGTCTTCGGCTTGCCGTGGTACTTGACCACCAGCGTCACCGGCTTGTCGGCGACCACCGGCGCGGTCACGGTCAGCTTCTCCCTGGCGATGGTGCCGGTGACCGTCGTGTCGTCCAGCGTCACCCCGTCGACCTGGTACGGCATGAAGTCGAGGACCAGATTGGAAGCGTCCTTGGTGGGCCGGATCCGCAGGGTGGCCGTGCCCGTGAGGGTCCTGGTCGACGGAGCCCAGTCCAGCGCCAGGTCGTAGTGCAGGACGTCCAGCGCGTCGGTGCCCCGCGCGGGGTAGACCTTGTCGGCCACCGGGGTCGAGCGCCCGGCCTGCCAGACGGTGTAGTCCACGGCGGGGGCGGTGGGGCTGGGTGT
>NZ_WBKT01000100.1 GCF_008868175.1 Micromonospora sp. AMSO31t | reverse complement strand
CGCCGGGACCTGCGGCGGGCGCGGGGTGGTGGGTGTGGTGGTGGTGCGCGTACGCGGGCGGGACGGCCCGTGAGAGCGCTCTCTCAGCATCTGCCACGCATGGGCGGCTGTCAATGGACGGCGGGTCGGCGCAGTTTCATACGCCACACCGTATGAACTTGCAGAGGGGGATCATCGACTGCTAGCGTTCGTTGCATAGTCATGCGGAGGTGAGTATGGGCATCCGGGTCGCGGTCGCCGGCGCGAGCGGCTACGCCGGTGGTGAGCTGCTCCGGCTGCTCGCCGGGCACCCCGAGTTCGAGCTGGTCGCCGCCACCGCGCACGCCTCGGCCGGCCGGCCCGTCGCCGCCGTACACCCGCAGCTCGCCGGGCTGGACCTGGTCTTCGGCGCGACCGACCCGATCACGCTGGCCGACGCGGACCTGGTGTTCCTGGCCCTGCCGCACGGCCGGTCGGCGGCCCTCGCCGCCGCCCTGCCCGCCGCCGTCAAGGTGGTCGACCTCGGTGCCGACCACCGGCTGCGCGACGCCGACGCCTGGGCCCGCTACTACGGCGGCGACCACGCGGGCGCCTGGACCTACGGCCTGCCCGAGCTGCCCGGCCAGCGGGCCGCCGTCGCCGCGGCCGACCGGGTCGCGAGCACCGGCTGCTACGCGGTGGCCACCACCCTGGCCCTCGCCCCGCTGATCGCGGCCGGCGCCGTCCTCCCCACCGACGTGGTGGTGGTCGCCGCCTCCGGCACCTCCGGCGCCGGCCGGGCCGCCAAGCCCCACCTGCTCGGCAGCGAGGTGATGGGCGACCTGTCGCCCTACAAGGTCGGCGCCCACCAGCACGTGCCGGAGATCAAGCAGGCCACCGGGGCGACCAGCCTCTCCCTCACCCCGGTCCTGGCCCCCATGCCGCGGGGCATCCTGGCCACCGTCACCGCCGTCCCCGCCGGCGCGGCCGATCCGCGCGCGGTGCTCGCGGCGGCGTACGCGGACGCGCCCTTCGTGCACCTGCTGCCCGAGGGGACGTGGCCGCACACGGCCGCCACCGCCGGCGGGAACTCCTGCCACCTCCAGGTCACGGTCGACGCCGACTCCGGCCGGGTGATCGTCGTGAGCGCCATCGACAACCTGGGCAAGGGCGCGGCCGGCCAGGCCGTGCAGAACGCCAACCTCATGTTCGGTCTCCCCGAGACCACCGGCCTGTCGACCTTCGGAGTCGCGCCATGACCGTCACCACCCCCCGGGGCTTCCGCGCCGCCGGCGTGGCCGCCGGCCTCAAGGCCAGCGGCGCGGGCGACGTCGCCCTCGTCCTCAACGACGGCCCCGACGCCGGGGTCGCCGGCGTCTTCACGGCCAACCGGGTCAAGGCCGCCCCGGTGCTCTGGACCCAGCAGGTCGTCCGCGGTGGCGTGGTCCGCGCCGTGGTGCTCAACTCCGGCGGCGCCAACGCCTGCACCGGCCCGGCCGGCTTCCAGGACACCCACGCCACCGCCGAGCACACCGCCGCCGCGCTCACCGCCAGCAGCCCCCGGCTCATGGTCGGCGCCGGCGAGGTGGCGGTCTGCTCCACCGGCCTGATCGGCGAGCGCCTGCCCATGCAGAAGCTCCTCCCGGGCGTCCGCGGCGCGGTGCGCGCCCTGTCCCGCGACGGCGGCCGGCCGGCCGCCGAAGCGATCATGACCACCGACACCCGGCCCAAGACCACCGTGGCCCGGGGGAGCGGCTGGACCGTCGGCGGCATGGCCAAGGGCGCCGGGATGCTCGCCCCGGCCATGGCCACCATGCTCTGCGTGCTCACCACCGACGCGGTGGCCGGGCCGGAGACCCTGGACGCCGCGCTGCGGGCCGCCACCCGCGTCACCTTCGACCGGGTCGACTCCGACGGCTGCATGTCCACCAACGACACCGTGCTGCTGCTGGCCAGCGGCGCCGCCGGCATCGAGCCCACCGCCGCCGAGCTGACCGCCGCGGTGACCGCCGCCTGCCACGACCTGGCCCAGCAGCTGATCGCCGACGCCGAGGGCGCCACCAAGCAGATCGCCATCGAGGTGGCCGGCGCCGCCGACGAGGACGACGCGGTCGAGGTGGGCCGCTCGGTGGCCCGGAACAACCTGGTCAAGACCGCCCTGTTCGGCAACGACCCGAACTGGGGGCGGATCCTCGCCGCCGTGGGCACCACCGCCGCCGCGTTCGAGCCGGACGGCGTGGACGTCGCCGTCAACGGGATCTGGGTGTGCCGGGGCGGCGCCGCCGCCGAGGACCGGGCCAAGGTCGACCTCAGCGGCCGCGACGTCACCATCCGGATCGACCTGCACGCGGGCGACGCCGAGGCGACGATCTGGACCAACGACCTGTCGCACGCGTACGTGCACGAGAACTCGGCGTACTCCACATGAGCCGCCTCACCGCCGACCTCACCCGGGCCCAGGCCAAGGCCGAGACGCTCATCGAGGCCCTGCCCTGGCTGGCCCGCTTCTCCGGCGCCACCGTCGTGGTCAAGTACGGCGGCAACGCCATGGTCGACCCCGAGCTGCAGCGGGCGTTCGCCGCGGACATGGTCTTCCTCCGGTACGCCGGCCTCAAGCCGGTCGTCGTGCACGGCGGCGGCCCGCAGATCTCCGCCATGCTCGGCCGGCTCGGCATCGCCAGCGAGTTCAAGGGCGGCCTGCGGGTCACCACACCCGAGGCCATGGACGTCGTCCGGATGGTCCTCGTGGGGCAGGTGGGCCGGGAACTGGTCGGCCTGGTCAACGCCCACGGCCCGTTCGCGGTCGGCCTCTCCGGCGAGGACGCCGGCCTGTTCACCGCGGTGCGCCGCCCCGCGTACGTGGACGGGGAACCGGTCGACGTCGGGCAGGTCGGCGACGTGGAGTCGGTGGACGTCTCGGCGGTGGCCGACCTCATCGCGGCCGGCCGGATCCCGGTCATCTCCACGGTCGCGCCGGACGCCGACGGGGTGCTGCACAACCTCAACGCCGACACGGCCGCCGCCGCGCTCGCCGTGGCCCTCGACGCGCGCAAGCTGGTCGTCCTCACCGACGTGCCGGGCCTCTACGCCGACTGGCCCGACACGGCCAGCCTGGTCAGCGAGATCACCACCGACGACCTGGCGAAGCTGCTGCCGTCCCTGGAGTCCGGGATGGTCCCGAAGATGGAGGCCTGCCTGCGGGCCGTGCGCGGGGGAGTGCCCGCCGCGCACGTCGTCGACGGCCGGGTCGCCCACTCGACGCTCCTCGAAGTGTTCACGTCGGAAGGATTCGGCACGATGGTGATCGACTCATGAGCACGCTGGTCGAACGCTGGTGCGTGGCCATGATGGACAACTACGGCACCCCGCCGCTGGCGCTCGTCTCCGGCTCCGGCGCCGTCGTGGTCGACGAGGCCGGCCGGGAGTACGTCGACCTGCTCGGCGGCATCGCGGTCAACTCCCTCGGCCACGCCCACCCGGCCGTGGTGGCCGCCGTGTCCCGGCAGGTCGCCACCCTCGGGCACGTGTCGAACCTGTTCGTCGCCGAGCCGCCGGTGGCCCTGGCGGAGCTGCTGCTGGCGCTGGCCGGCCGCCCCGGCCGGGTGTTCCTGGCCAACTCGGGCGCCGAGGCCAACGAGGCCGCGTTCAAGCTCTCCCGGCTCATCGGGCGCACCCACGTGGTGGCCACCCACGGCGGTTTCCACGGCCGGACCATGGGCGCCCTGGCGCTGACCGGCCAGCCCGCCAAGGCCGACCCGTTCCGGCCGCTGCCCGGCGAGGTCACCCACGTGCCGTACGGCGACGCCGCCGCCCTGGCCGAGGCGGTCACCGACGCCACCGCCATGGTGATCGTCGAACCGATCCAGGGGGAGAACGGCGTCGTCGTCCCGCCGCCCGGCTACCTGGCCGAGGCCCGCCGGATCACCGCCGCGCACGGCGCGCTGCTGGTGCTCGACGAGGTGCAGACCGGCGTCGGCCGCACCGGGCACTGGTTCGCCCACCAGGCCGACGGCGTCGAGCCGGACGTGGTCACGCTGGCCAAGGGGCTCGGCGGCGGGCTGCCGCTCGGCGCCTGCCTGGCCTTCGGGCGGGCCGCGGACCTGCTCACGCCCGGCTCGCACGGCACCACGTTCGGGGGAAACCCGGTCAGCTGCGCCGCCGCGCTCGCCGTGGTCGCCACCATTGCCAACGAGGGGCTGCTCGACCACGTGAAGCGGGTCGGGGAGCGGCTGCGGCGCGGCGTCGAGGGGCTCGGGCACCCGCTCGTGGCCGAGGTCCGCGGCGCCGGCCTGCTGCTCGGCATCGTGCTCGACGCGCCGGTCTCCGGCGCGGTGACCGGCGCCCTGCGCGAAGCGGGCTTCCTGGTCAACCCGGTCCAGCCGGGCGTGGTCCGGCTCGCGCCGCCGCTGATCCTCGACGCCGGGCAGGTCGACGCCTTCCTGGCCGCCCTGCCGGCCGCCCTCGACGCCGCCGCCCCCGCACCCACCGCCACGGAGGTCCCCGCATGATCCGGCACTTCCTGCGGGACGACGACCTCGCGCCCGCCGAGCAGGCCGCCGTGCTCGACCTGGCCGCCCGGATGAAGGCCGACCGGTTCGCCTACACGCCCCTCGCCGGGCCGCGGTCGGTGGCGGTGCTGTTCGACAAGCAGAGCCTGCGCACCCGGATCTCCTTCGACGCGGGCATCGCCGAGCTGGGTGGGCACCCGCTCGTGGTGGACACCCAGGTCACCCACTTCGGCCGCGGCGAGACCCTCGCCGACGCCGGCCGGGTGCTGTCCCGCTACGTCGCCGCCATCGTGCTGCGCACCCACGGCGACGACCGGATCGCCGAGGTCGCCAGCCACGCCACCGTGCCGGTGGTCAACGCGCTCACCGACACCTACCACCCCTGCCAGCTCCTCGCCGACCTGCTCACCGTCCGGGAACGCTTCGGCGCCACCGCCGGGCGCACCCTGGCGTACGTGGGGGACGCGGCCAACAACATGGCGCACTCCTACCTGCTGGCCGGGGCGACCGCCGGGATGCACGTGCGGATCGCCGGCCCGGCCGGCTTCCAGCCCGACGGCGAGATCGTCGCGCGGGCCGAGAAGATCGCCGCCGGCACCGGCGGTTCGGTCCGGGTGCTCACCGACCCGGTCGAGGCGGCCCGCGCCGCCGACGTGATCGCCACCGACACCTGGACCTCGATGGGCCAGGAGTCCGACGGCCAGGACCGGATCACCCCGTTCCTGCCGTACCGGGTCGACGGCGCGCTGCTCGGCCACGCCGCCGCCGGGGTCATCGTGCTGCACTGCCTGCCCGCCCACCGGGGCGAGGAGATCACCGACGAGGTGCTCGACGGGCCGCACAGCGCCGTCTTCGACCAGGCGGAGAATCGCCTGCACGCCCAGAAGGCGCTGCTGACGTTTCTCCTGCAGGCATCCGCGAGCGCGAGGAGTGAGCTTGCGAGCCCCGCAGTCGCGACCAAGGAGGCTCTGTGACCGCCCCGCTGACCCGTGCCGCCCGGCACGGCCGCATCGTCGAGCTGATCCGCGACAAGGCCATCCACTCGCAGACCGAGCTGGCCGACCTGCTCGCCGGTGACGGCATCCAGGTCACCCAGGCCACCCTCTCCCGGGACCTCAAGGAACTGGGGGCGGTCACCGCGCGCGGCGGCGACGGGCGCGGCGTCTACCTGATCCCGGAGGACGGCCACCGGCCGCTGCGCGAGGCCGAGGCGGCACCGGCCCGCCTCGTCCGGCTGCTGCGCGAGCTGCTCAACGGGGTCGACTCCAGCGGCAACATCGCCGTGCTGCGCACCCCGCCGGGCGCAGCCCAGTACCTGGCCAGCGCGTTGGACCGAGCGGGCCTGTCCGAGATCGTCGGCACCATCGCCGGCGACGACACCATCCTCGTCGTGGCCCGCGAGGCCGTCGGCGGCGCCGCGTTGGGCGAGAAGCTCGCCGCGTGGGCCCGCCGGGAAGAGAACGTTGAAGGGAGCACCACACCATGACCGAGCGGGTCGTCCTGGCGTACTCCGGGGGTCTCGACACCTCCGTCGCCATCCCCTACCTGGCCGAGCAGACCGGCGCCGAGGTGATCGCGGTGGCGGTCGACGTCGGCCAGGGCGGCGAGGACCTCAACGCCATCCGGCAGCGCGCGCTGGACTGCGGCGCCGCCGAGTCCGAGGTGGTCGACGCGCGCGACGAGTTCGCCGCCGAGTACTGCCTGCCGGCGATCCGGGCCAACGCCCTCTACATGGACCGCTACCCGCTGGTCTCCGCGCTGTCCCGGCCGCTGATCGTCAAGCACCTGGTGGCCGCGGCGAAGAAGCACGGCGGCACCATCGTGTCGCACGGCTGCACCGGCAAGGGCAACGACCAGGTCCGGTTCGAGGTCGGCCTGAACGCGCTCGCCCCCGACCTGAAGATCATCGCCCCGGCCCGGGACTTCGCCTGGACCCGGGACAAGGCGATCGCCTTCGCCGAGGAGAAGGGCCTGCCGATCGACGTGTCGGCGAAGTCGCCGTACTCCATCGACCAGAACCTGTGGGGCCGCGCCGTGGAGACCGGCTTCCTGGAGGACATCTGGAACGGCCCCATCGAGGACCTCTACTCCTACACGGCGGACCCGGCGCAGGAGCGCGACGCCGACGAGGTGGTCATCACCTTCGACGCCGGCGTGCCGGTCGCCGTCGACGGTGAGACCGTCACCCCGTACCAGGCGATCCTGGAGCTGAACCGGCGCGCCGGCGCCCAGGGCGTCGGCCGGCTCGACATGGTCGAGGACCGCCTCGTCGGCATCAAGAGCCGCGAGGTCTACGAGGCCCCCGGCGCGATCGCGCTCATCGCCGCCCACCAGGAGCTGGAGGCGGTCACCGTCGAGCGGGACCTGGCCCGGTTCAAGCGCGGCGTCGACCAGCGCTGGGGCGAGCTCGTCTACGACGGTCTCTGGTTCTCGCCGCTCAAGAAGTCGCTCGACGCGTTCATCGACGACGCCCAGCAGCACGTCTCCGGCGAGGTGCGGCTCACCCTGCACGGCGGCCGGGCCACCGTCACGGGCCGGCGCTCCGAGGCCAGCCTCTACGACTTCGGCATGGCGACCTACGACACGGGCGACACCTTCGACCAGTCCCTCGCCAAGGGCTTCGTGCAGCTCTGGGGCCTGCCCAGCAAGATGGCCGCCGCACGGGACGCCCGGCTCGGCGGGCCGCGGTCTTGACCTTCACAATGGGTGGGGTGGACGACAAGAGCCTGACCGAGAACAGCGCACCCGCCAACCGGACGAGCCTCTGGGGAGGCCGGTTCGCCGGCGGCCCCGCCGAGGCGCTCGCGCGGCTGTCGGTGAGCGTCCAGTTCGACTGGCGTCTCGCCCCGTACGACATCGCCGGCTCCCGGGCGCACGCCCGGGTCCTGGCCGGCGCCGGCCTGCTCGACCCCGCGGAGCTGGGGAGGATCCTGGCCGCGCTGGACGACCTGGAGGCCGCCTGCGCCGCCGGGACGTTCCGGCCCACGATCGACGACGAGGACGTGCACACCGCGCTGGAGCGCGGCCTGCTGGAACGGCTCGGCAGCCTCGGCGGCAAGCTGCGGGCCGGCCGCTCCCGCAACGACCAGGTCGCCACCGACCTGCGGCTCTACCTGCGCGACCACGCCCGCGGCGTGGCAGCCCGGCTGGTCGAGCTGGCCGAGGCCCTGGTGGAGCAGGCGGAGCGGCACGTGGACACGGCCGCGCCGGGCATGACCCACCTCCAGCACGCCCAGCCGGTCACCTTCGGGCACTGGCTGCTCGCCCACGTGCAGCCGCTGCTGCGGGACCTGGAACGGCTGCGCGACTGGGACCACCGGTGCGCCGTCAGCCCGCTGGGGGCCGGCGCGCTCGCCGGCTCCGGCCTGCCGCTGGACCCGGTGGCGGTCGCCAAGGAGCTGGGCTTCCGCACCTCCTTCGCCAACTCGATGGACGCGGTGGCCGACCGCGACTTCGTGGCCGAGTTCCTCTTCGTCACCGCGATGATCGGCGTGCACCTGTCCCGCCTCGGCGAGGAGGTGGTGCTCTGGACGTCGCAGGAGTTCGGCTGGGTCGAGCTGGACGACGCGTTCGCCACCGGGTCGTCGATCATGCCGCAGAAGAAGAACGCGGACATCGCCGAGCTGGCCCGGGGCAAGTCCGGCCGGCTGGTCGGCGGCCTGATGAGCGTGCTCACCATGCTCAAGGGCCTGCCGATGACCTACGACCGCGACATGCAGGAGGACAAGGAGCCGGCCTTCGACGCAGTCGACACCCTGGAGCTGCTGCTGCCCGCCCTCGCCGGGATGATCTCCACGATGACGGTCCGGGTCGACCGCCTGGTGCCCGCCGCGCCGGCCGGCTTCTCGCTCGCCACCGAGGTCGCCGACTGGCTGGTCCGGCGCAACGTGCCGTTCCGGGAGGCGCACGAGATCACCGGCCGGCTGGTGGCGCTCTGCGTGGCCCGCGACTGCGCCCTGGACGAGGTCTCCGACGACGACCTGGCCGCGGTCAGCGAGCACCTCGACCCCTCGGTGCGCGACGTGCTGTCGGTGCGCTCGGCCCTGGCCGCCCGGATCACCCCCGGCTCCACGGGCCCCGGGCCGGTGGCCGACCAGCTCGCCACGGCCGCGGACAAGCTGGCCGGCTGGCGGGACTGGACCGCCGAGCGGGTCGTGCCCCGCTGAACGCGACGCCCCGCGCGGTGGCCCCGGCCGCCGCGCGGGGTCAGGCCGTCGGCCGCTCGCGCTTGGGCAGCTTCGCCACCACCGCGTCGTACGACCCGTCGACCGCCTCGATCAGTTCGTCGTCCGGGATGCCCCCGCCGAGCCGCAGCGTGTTCCAGCCCGACCGGCCGATGTAGGGGGAGGAGCGGGCGTCGTCGGGGAACCGGTGCAGCCACTCGTCGGCCACCTCCCGGGACGGGCCGCACTTGAGCCCCACCCGGGCCTCGCCCTCGGGCGCGCCGAGGAAGGCGAAGATCCGGCTGCCGACCTTGACCACCTCGTCGCCCTCCCACGGCCGGTCCAGCCAGGCGCCCGGCTTGGCCAGGCAGTAGGACAGCATCTCCTCGCGCGTCATCGCATCCCTCCCGTGCCGTTCACCGGGACAGTCTCACCCGCCGCTGTGACAGTCGCCGGGCGCCGCCACCTCGGGCGGTCCACGGTCGATCGAGGTCAGTCGCCGGTGCCGGTGCGCACGGTGAGCCGCTCGTAGCGCTGCCGGGCCGCCTGCGCGCTGCCCAGCCCCAGCCCGAACGCGATCGCCTGCCAGGTCAGACCCCGGCCGCGGGCCACCTGCAGCAGGCCCGCCTCGAGCGCGTCGACCTCGGCGCGCACGTGCGGGATCAGGGTCAGCGCGGCCATGAGGTCGGCGTGGTCGACCGCCTCCTCGCCCTCCGCCAGCTCCGCCCCGCCCGCGAGCGCCATCACCAGCGTCGCCGCCTCGTAGGCGTCGGGAACGTCGGGGTGCGCGTAGCGCCGGCGGCGGGCGTCGGTGCCGGCGTGCCGCTCGGCGATGCGCAGGAGCGCCGCGTAGTTGCGGTGAGCCCGGGCCTGGGCAGCATCCGGAGCGGTGAACGGGTCGTTGTCCATCGTGACCATGTCGTCGATTCCACACCTTTGAACGACATTTTGTCAACAGCCCGTTGAAAGCAATTCGTGCTCACCTCTCCGATCCGGCTAGGGTTTCCCGGTGACCGCGACCGACCTCTCCGCCCTCTCCGACCTGCTCGCCGGCCCGGTGGTTCCCGCCGCCCGGGGATTGCTCGGCTGCCGGCTCACCGGGCACGGGGTCACCGTCCGGATCACCGAGGTCGAGGCGTACGCCGGCACCGCCGGCGACCCGGCCTCGCACGCCCACCGGGGCCGCACCCCGCGCAACGCGGTGATGTTCGGCCCGGCCGGGCACGCCTACGTCTACTTCACCTACGGCATGCACTGGTGCGTGAACGTGGTGACCGGACCGGACGGCGAGGCCTCGGCGGTGCTGCTGCGCGCCGGTGAGGTGGTCGACGGTCTGGACGTCGCGCGGGAGCGCCGCCCGGCCGTACGCCGGGACACCGACCTCGCGCGCGGGCCCGCCCGGCTCTGCGCGGCGCTTAGCATCGACCGGTCGGTCTACGGCGCCGACCTGCTCGGCGACGGTCCGGTGCGGCTGCGGCCCCCGCTCGCTCCGGTGCCCGAGGCCGCGGTGACCGCCGGCCCCCGGGTCGGTGTCACCGGCGCCCACGACGTGCCGTGGCGCTTCTGGATCGGGGATGACCCGACGGTGAGCGCGTACCGCCGGCACGTGCCCCGCACCCGCCGCTGACCCGGCCCCGGCGAGCCGGGGGTGAATCCTGTCGGTGGGTGTGGCCATAATCACGGCACCCGTCGATGAGGGAGGACCGGCATGACGACGCTGCTCGCGATCGGCACCGGCAAGGGACTCTTCCTGGCCACCAGCTCCGACCGGCGCGACTGGGCGGTGAGCGGCCCGCACTTCCCGATGACCGGGGTCTACGCGGTCGCCGTCGACAAGCGCCCCGGCCGCCCCCGGCTGCTGGCCGGCATGACCAGCTCGCACTTCGGCCCCAGCGTGGCCACGAGCGACGACCTGGGTGGCTCCTGGCACGAGCCGAACCAGGCGCCGGTGGCGTTCCCGGCCGACACCGGGGCCAGCCTGGGGCGGGTCTGGCAGCTCACGCCGGCCGGCCCGGACCAGCCCGACGTGGTCTGGGCGGGCACCGAGCCGTCCGCGCTGTTCCGCTCCGAGGACGGCGGGCGCAGCTTCAGCCTGGTCCGCGCGCTCTGGGACCACCCCCACCGCGAACAGTGGGGCGCCGGCTTCGGCGGCCAGGCCGTCCACAGCGTGCTCCCGCACCCGGGCGACGCGGGCCGGATGGCGGTGGCGATGTCCACGGGCGGGGTCTACCGCACCGAGGACGCGGGAGCGAGCTGGGCCCCGGGCAACACCGGGATCCGGGCCTACTTCCTGCCCGACGAGTGGCCCGAGTTCGGCCAGTGCGTCCACAAGATCGCCCGGGACGCCGGCGACCCCGAGCGGCTCTACGCGCAGAACCACCACGGTGTCTACCGCTCCGACGACGACGGGCGCAGCTGGACCTCGATCGCCGCCGGTCTGCCCAGCGACTTCGGCTTCCCGATCGTGGCCCACCCGTCCCGCCCCGGCGCGGTCTACGCCTTCCCGCTGACCGCCGACGGCGAGCGGTTCCCGACCGACCGGCGCTGCCGGGTCTACCGTTCGGCCGACGCGGGCGCGAGCTGGGAGCCGCTGACCGCCGGCCTGCCCGACGGGCCGTTCTACCCGGCGGTGCTGCGCGACGCCATGTGCGCCGACGACCACGACCCGGCCGGGGTCTACTTCGGCACCCGTTCCGGCGAGGTCTACGCCAGCGCCGACGAGGGCGACTCCTGGTCGCTGGTCGCGGCGCACCTGCCGGACGTGCTCTGCGTCCGGGCCGCGGAGGTCTGAGTGGTCACCGTGCTGCTGCCCGGCCCGCTCCGGTCCGAGGCGGGCGGGGAGAGCCGGCTCACGGTGGCCGCCACCGGCACCCTGCGGGCGGTCCTCGACGAGGTGGCCACGACGTGGCCCCGGCTGGCCCGCCGGATCCGCGACGAGCGCGGCGACCTGCGCCGCTACGTCAACGTCTACGTCGACGGCGAGGACTGCCGCCACACCGGCGCCCTGGACACCGAGGTCCCCGAGGGCGCCGAGATCCAGATCCTCCCCTCGGTGGCTGGCGGCTGACCCCCGGATCGCGGTGGGGTGGGCCGCACGGGGACCGGTCGGGCGTGGAATAGTTGCTTCGTCAAATATGTTGTGCGGAGCGATTCCGGGCCGGGGGGTCCGGACCCCACGCGAGGAGCTGGTCATGCAGTTCGGAGTCTTCACCGTCGGCGACGTCACGGTCGACCCGACCACCGGGCGGCTGCCGTCCGAGCATGAGCGGATCAAGGCCATGGTGGCCATCGCGCTCAAGGCCGAGGAGGTCGGGCTCGACGTGTTCGCCACCGGCGAGCACCACAACCCGCCGTTCGTGCCGTCGTCGCCCACCACCATGCTCGGCCACATCGCGGCCCGCACCGAGCGGCTGCTGCTGTCCACCGCGACCACGCTGATCACCACCAACGACCCGGTGAAGATCGCCGAGGACTACGCGATGCTCCAGCACCTGTCCGACGGCCGGGTCGACCTCATGATGGGCCGCGGCAACACCGGCCCCGTCTACCCCTGGTTCGGGCAGGACATCCGCAACGGCATCCCGCTCGCCATCGAGAACTACGACCTGCTGCACCGGCTGTGGCGGGAGGACGTGGTCGACTGGAAGGGCCGCTTCCGCACCCCGCTCCAGTCGTTCACCGCGACGCCGCGCCCGCTCGACGGCGTGCCGCCGTTCGTCTGGCACGGCTCGATCCGCAGCCCGGAGATCGCCGAGCAGGCCGCGTACTACGGCGACGGCTTCTTCGCCAACCACATCTTCTGGCCCAAGGAGCACACCCAGCGGATGGTCGCCCTCTACCGGCAGCGCTACGCGCACTACGGCCACGGCTCCGCCGACCAGGCCATCGTCGGCCTCGGCGGCCAGGTCTTCATGCGCAAGAACTCGCAGGACGCGGTCCGCGAGTTCCGGCCGTACTTCGACAACGCCCCGGTCTACGGGCACGGGCCGTCGCTGGAGGAGTTCACCCGGGAGACCCCGCTGACCGTGGGCAGCCCGCAGCAGGTCATCGACCGCACGCTGGGCTTCCGCGAGTACGTCGGCGACTACCAGCGCCAGCTCTTCCTCATGGACCACGCCGGGCTGCCGCTGAAGACCGTCCTGGAGCAGCTCGACATCCTCGGCGAGGAGGTCGTCCCGGTGCTGCGCAAGGAGTTCGACTCGCTGCGCCCCGCGCACGTGCCCGAGGCGCCGACCCACGCGTCGCTGCTGACCGCGGCCGGCGGCGGCAAGGACAGCACGGTGCACGCCGTCGACGACGTGACCGGCAAGGCGCCGGAGGAGGACCGATGACCCACCGCACCCTGGCCGTGGTCTCGGCCGGCCTCGGCCAGCCCTCGTCGACCCGGCTGCTCGCCGACCAGCTCGCCGCGGCCGCCCGCGACGAGCTGGTCCGGCGCGGCGCCGAGGTGGAGATCCGCACGGTGGACCTGCGCGAGCACGCCCACGACGTGGTCAACCACCTGCTCACCGGCTTCCCGCCGGCCGCCCTGCGGGCGGCGCTGGACACCGTCGCGGGCGCGGACGGGCTGATCGCGGTCACCCCGATCTTCAACGCCTCCTACAGCGGCCTGTTCAAGTCGTTCTTCGACGTCGTCGAGAAGGAGGCGCTGGCCGACCGGCCCGTGCTCATCGGGGCCACCGGCGGCACGGCCCGGCACTCGCTCGCCCTGGAGCACGCGGTCCGGCCGATGTTCGCGTACCTGCGGGCGGTCGTGCTGCCCACGGCGGTGTTCGCCGCGCCCGAGGACTGGGCCGGCGACGGCGACGACAGCGCGCTGCGGGCCCGGATCAGGCGGGCCGGCATCGAGCTGGCCGACCAGGTGGACCGCCGCCCGGCGGCGACCGGGCCGGCCGACCCGTTCGCGCTCACCACCAGCTTCGAGGACCTGCTGGCCGGCCGCGACCCGGCCTGAGCCCGGCGGCGACCCGGCGGCCGGTCAGCCCGGCGGCGACCCGGCGGCCGGCCGGCGACCTCAGTCGTCGACCGGCTCGTACGGGTGGGCCACCAGCACCGGGCAGTGGGCGTGCTGCACCAGCGCCTGGCTGACCGAACCGAGCAGCAGCCCGGCGAAGCCACCCCGGCCCCGGGAGCCGACGACGACCAGCGCCGCCTCCCCGCTCGCCTCGATCAGCGCCTGCTCCGGGGACTCGCCCCGCATGGGCCGCTCGGCCACACTCAGCACCGGGTGGTCCGTGCGGATCCGGGCGGCCGCCCCGGCCAGCAGCTCCGCCGACTCGGCCTGCGCGGCGGCGGTGGCCTCCGCCGCCGCGTCCGGTGCCACCGCGCCCCGCTCCGGCGTGCGGACGTGCACCAGCACCAGGTCGGCGTCCCGGCGGACCGCCTCGTCGGCGGCGAGCCGGACGGCGTACCCGGCCGACTCGGACCCGTCCATCCCGACCAGCACCGGCCCCCGCACCGGGATCGGCTGCTCCGCCGGGCGGACCACCAGCACCGGGCAGTGCCCGTGCTGCGCCACCTGGTTGCTCACCGAGCCGAGCAGCAGGCCGGCGAAGCCGCCCACCCCCCGGCTGCCGACCACCACGAGTTCCGCCCGGCGGGACTCCTCGATCAGGGCGGCGCCCGGCCCACCGGCCACCTGACGCACCTCCGCCCGCAGGCCCGGATGCCGGTCGACCAGCTCGGTGGCCACCTGCTCCAACATCTTCTGCGCCTCCTCGGTGGGCGCCGGCACCCCGAGGTCGTACGGGTTGAGCGGCACCCCGTAGCCGAGCGGGTGCAGGTAGCCGTGCACCAGGCGCAGCGGCCGGGACCGCGCCACGGCGGCCCGGGCGGCGTGTTCGGCGGCGGTGAGGCTGGTCGACGATCCGTCGACCCCCACCACGACAGGTCGGTTCATCGGCATCCCTCCGGTCGGCTCCGCCCATTGTCGACGACGACCCGGCCCGCGGCGCCCGAACCGCCGGCCGCACGCGTCCCGGGTGGGGCCGCCGGAGCCCTACCGGTACCCGGCTCCGCTCCCGCCGACCGGCTCACCTGCCTCGTGCCGGCGGACGACCAGATCGTCCACCTCCAGCCGGCCGATCCGCAGCTCGCGGATCACCGCCCGGCGCACGGCCAGCCGCGCGATCATCAGCCGGCCGATCGCCACGGCGCCGACGGCCGCCGCGGCGAGCGCCAGCGGCGCGGCCGCCGTCGGGCCCAGGGCCCGCGGGCCGGCCGCCGTCGGGCCGACGACGGAGGCTCGGACGGTACGCATCGGGAACACCCGGCTCCGCGGGCGGTGCAGCATCCTGTTCATCCGTGGATCCTCTGCTCCCACCCGTGTCGTCCGGCACCGACTTCGGCGCCGGTCCATCGCCCGGGTGACGCGACACCGCCGGCCGGCGGACCGCCTCCTGCCGGCGCGAGCGGGCGGCGGAGCCGGGCCGGGCCCGACGTCCCGGGTCCGTCGGTGGTCCCGCGTATCCTCCGGCGATGACGAGTGAGGTGCGGCTCCGCCCGGTACGCGACGAGGACCTGCCCGCGTTCTTCGCCCACGAGCAGGATCCGCAGGCCACCTGGATGGCCGCCTTCGGCCCGAAGGACCCGGCCGACCGGGCCGCCTTCGACGCCCACTGGGCGCGCATCCGGGCCGACCCGCGCATCGTCCTGCGGACGGTGACGGCCGGCGGCGAGGTGGTCGGGCGGGTGGCGGCCTTCCCGGTGGGGGAGCGCACCGAGGTCAGCTACTGGATCGACCCGGCCCGCTGGGGCCGGGGCCACGCCACCGCCGCGCTCGCCGCGCTGCTGCGCGAGCTGCCGCGGGGGCCGGTGCACGCCCGCGCCGCCAAGGACAACGCCGCCTCCCTCGCCGTCCTGCGCAAGTGCGGCTTCGTCGTGGTCGGCGAGGACTCGGGGTACGCGGAGAGCCGCGGCGCCGAGGTCGAGGAATACCTCCTGGAGCTGCCCGCCGCGCCGGCTGACCAGGGCGACCACTAGTCTCCCCGGGGTGAACTGGCTGGAACTCGTCGGCTGGGCCGGCTCCGCGCTGCTGGTCTGGTCGCTCCTGCAGACCCGCATCCTGCGGCTGCGCGCGCTGAACCTGCTCGGCTGCCTCATCCTGATCGGCTACAACGGCGCCGTGCACGTGTGGCCCATGGTCGGGCTCAACGTGGTGCTCGCCGTGATCAACGTCTGGTACCTGCGGTCGATGCTCGCCACCCGTCACGACGCGCAGACCTACGAGGTGGTCGAGGTGGGCACCGGCGACGCCTTCCTGGCCCACACCCTGCGGGTGCACGCCGCCGACATCGCCCGGTTCAACCCCGACTTCCGCTGGGACCCGGCCGCCGCCGACCGCTCGGCGTTCCTGGTGGTCCGCGCCGACGAGGTGGTCGGCGTGGTGGTCTCGCACGCCGAGGCCGGCGGGGTGGCCCAGATCGACCTCGACTACGTGACCCCGCCGTTCCGCGACTTCACCCCCGGCGAGTTCGTCTACCGGCGCAGCCGGCTGTTCACGGACCGCGGCTTCCGCCGGGTCGTCAGCCCGCGCGGCATGGTGGCCCCCTACTACCACCGGCTCGGCTTCCGGCCGGAGGGCGACGCGTACGTGCTGGACCTGCCCGCCCCCGCCTGACCCGCGACCGGAGGATTGCGCGGCCCGCCCGCGGGGCACTGAGGGGCGACGCCGCCCGGGTCACGGTCGGCGACGGGCGGCCGCCGGGGCCGGCCCGGGTCGGGTCGAGGGGGAGAGAAGCGGGCGTGCAGAGCTACTGGAGCCAACTGGCCCTGGTCGGAGTTCTGGTGATCGTCAACGCGGCCTTCGCCGGCAGCGAGATGGCCCTGGTCTCGCTGCGCGACAGCCAGCTCCAGCGGCTGGAACGCGGCAGCCGGGCCGGCCGCACCCTGGCCCGCCTGGCCAAGGACCCCAACCGGTTCCTGGCCACCATCCAGATCGGGATCACCCTGGCCGGCTTCCTGGCCTCCGCCGCCGCGGCGGTGTCCCTCGCGAAGCCCCTCGTGCCGCTGCTCGGCGTGTTCGGCGACGCCGCCGAGACGGTCGCCATCGTCGCGGTCACCCTGGTGCTGACCTTCGTCACCCTGGTCTTCGGCGAGCTGGCCCCCAAGCGGATCGCCATGCAGTCCGCCGAGCGGTGGGCGCTCGTCGTGGCCCGCCCGCTCGACGTGCTGGCCAGCGTCACCCGGCCGGCGGTCTGGGCGCTCGGCGCCACCAGCGACCTGGTCGTCCGCCTGTTCGGGCTGAACCCGAAGCACGAGCCGGACGAGATCGGGCCGGACGAGCTGCGCGACATCGTGGCCGGCAACCACGGCTTCACCAAGGAGCAGCGGACCATCATCGCCGGGGCCGTGGAGATCGCCGACCGGCAGCTGCGCGCCGTGCTCGTACCCCGGTTGCAGGTCTTCACGCTGGACAGCGGGACGACCGCGGAGGCGGCCCGGCTGGTGCTCGCCGCGACCGGCCACTCGCGGGCGCCGGTGGTCCGGCACGGCGGCCTGGACGACGCGGTCGGGGTGATCCACCTGCGCGACCTGGTCGGCGTCCCCGACGACCGGCCGGTGGACGAGATCGCCCGGCCGCCCATGCTGCTGCCCGACTCGCTGCCGGTGGTCGACGCGCTGCGCCAGTTCAAGGCGGAACGCCAGCACATCGCGCTGGTGGTCGACGAGCGCGGCGCGGTCGACGGCATCGTCACCCTGGAGGACATCCTCGAGGAGATCGTCGGCGAGATCTACGACGAGACCGACCGGGACCTCGGCTCGATCCGCACCGAGGAGGACGGCACGCTGGTGCTGCCCGGCACCTTCCCGGTGCACGACCTCACCGACCTCGGCGTCGAGCTGCCCAACCGGCCGCCCGGCGACTACACCACGATCGCCGGGCTCGTGCTCATCTGCCTCGGGCACATCCCCACCGTGGCGGGGGAGCGGGTCCGAGTCGACGGCTGGGACCTGGCCGTCGGCGGCGTCGACCACCACGCCATCACGGAGGTCCGGGTCCGCCGGCACGCCCGCCGCGACCGCGCCGAGGACGCGCGGGACGCCGAGCACGCCGACGCCGACGACACGCCGGTGTTCGACGAGGCCCGCGGCTGACCCTCGGCGGCGCCCGGCCGCTCACCGCCGCGATCTGGTGCGGACAGCCGGCGATCAGGCAGAGGTGAGGTTCTGCAGCCGTACCTGGCCGCGCGACACCAGCCGGCCACCCTCGTCGGTGATCTCCACGAGCCAGAGCTGCTGGCTGCGGCCGCGGTGGATCGGGGTCCCGACCGCGGTCAGCTCGCCGTCGCGGACGGCACGCAGGAAGTCGGTCTGGTTGGACACCCCGACCACCTTGCCCTTGTCACCCAGCCACAGGGCGCCGCCGATGCTGGCCGCCGTCTCCACGACCGAGCAGTAGACCCCGCCGTGCTGGATTCCGTACGGCTGGTGCAGCTCCGGACGGACCTGCCAGCGGATGACCACCCGGTCTCCGCTCACCTCGTCGAACTTCAGGCCCAGCAGGGCGACGAAGCCCCCGGTCAGGTCCGGCGTCTCCACGGCGGCCCCCTCCTGTCGGTGGAGCCGCCAGCCTAGTCGCCGGCCGTCGGCAAACCCGGTACGGGCCGGGGCCGGCGATGGGGGAGAATCGGTGACCGTGACGGACAGCAACCTCCCGCCGGGGCGGGACTCCCTGACCGAAGACCTGCGGTGGCGGGGCCTGATCCAGGACTCGACCGGCCTCGACGAGCTGCGCGCGCTGCTCGACGCCGGGAGCACCACCTTCTATGTGGGCTTCGACCCGACGGCGCCCAGCCTGCACGTCGGCAACCTCATGCAGGTCGTCATGGCCCGCCGGCTCCAGCTCGCCGGGCACCGGCCGCTGCTGCTCGTCGGCGGCGCCACCGGTCAGATCGGCGACCCGAAGGAGAGCGCCGAGCGCACGTTGAACCCGCCCGAGGTCATCGCCGGGTGGGTGCAGCGCATCCGCGACCAGCTCGCGCCCTTCGTGACGTACGAGGGGGAGAACGCGGCACGGCTGGTCAACAACCTGGACTGGACCGGCGAGATGTCGGTGGTCGAGTTCCTCCGGGACGTGGGCAAGCACTTCCCGGTGAACAAGATGCTGGCCCGCGAGGTGGTGAAGGCCCGGCTGGAAACGGGCATCAGCTACACCGAGTTCAGCTACCAGCTGCTCCAGGCAAACGACTTCTTCGAGCTGCACCGCCGGCACGGCTGCCAGCTCCAGTACGGCGGCTCGGACCAGTGGGGCAACATCACCGCCGGCGTGGACTACATCCGGCGCCGCGGCGCCGGGCCGGTGGAGGCCTTCACCACCCCGCTGGTCACGAAGTCGGACGGCACCAAGTTCGGCAAGAGCGAGACCGGCGCGGTCTGGCTCGACCCGGAGATGACCAGCCCGTACGCCTTCTACCAGTTCTGGGTCAACGCCGACGACCGGGACGTTCCCCGCTACCTGCGCTACTTCAGCTTCCGCTCCCGCGAGGAGCTGGAGGAGCTGCAGAAGGCCACGGCGGAACGCCCGCAGGCGCGGCTCGCCCAGCGGGCCCTCGCCGAGGAGCTGACCGCCCTGGTGCACGGCGAGCGGGAGATGGCCCAGGCGGTCGCGGCGAGCCAGGCGCTCTTCGGCCGCGGCTCGCTCGACGAGCTGGCCCCGGAGACCCTGCGCGCCGCGCTCACCGAGGCTGGCCTGGTGCACCTCGACGAGTTGCCCGACGTCGCGGGCCTGCTGAAGGAGTCGGGCCTGGTGCCCAGCATGAAGGAGGCCCGGCGGGTCATCGCCGAGGGCGGCGCGTACGTCAACAACGTGCGCATCGCCGAGATGGACGCGACGGTGTCGCCGGCGGACCTCCTGCACGGCCGCTACCTGGTGCTGCGCCGCGGCAAGCGCAACTTCGCCGGCGTTGAGCTGGGCAGATAGCCTCACGTCGACGGTGTGACGCGGGACGCGCCCGGCGGATTTGACGATCAATCCGCCGGGCGCGTAACTTTCTCTCTGCCAGCGCGGAACGGACGAAACAGGGCGAAAGACCTGGAGGCCGGAGCGCGGGAATGACGACCGGGTGAGGATGGTTGACTCCATCGGACCCTGGACCGGGCGGTGCCCCGGATTCGCCGGGAGGCGGATTTGGCGAGGCGGAACCGACCGGGTAAGGTTGTCGACCGCGGCAGGGACACGGACGAACGAGCGGGAAACCGTAGCGGCCGTCCTGCCGAAACCCACGAAGCGCCCGGCGCGAGCCGGTCGAATAGTGGTACCCGGTAAATGGATGGAAGCATGACAAACCGCGAAACAGCGGTTTGACACGGCAGAAACCACCGGGTAACGTAGTAAAAGTGCCCGGCGCGGGAGCGGCGGGTGTAGGACGAACGAAATGCCCCGGGACGGGGTCCTGCTGGTGCGGGGTTCCGGATGGTGTGTGGTTGTTCTTTGAGAACTCAACAGGGTGCTTGATAAGCCAGTGCCAAATTGATTTATACCCCGGACTGGCGGCTCTTCTTTGGGAGGGTCTGCTGGTTGGGATTCCTTTGGCAACACTTTTGTTGTCAGGATGATTGTTCAGCAAAGATTTTTGTTGGAGAGTTTGATCCTGGCTCAGGACGAACGCTGGCGGCGTGCTTAACACATGCAAGTCGAGCGGA
>NZ_WBKT01000099.1 GCF_008868175.1 Micromonospora sp. AMSO31t | reverse complement strand
CGGCCCCGCCGCCGCGGGCGGCCCAGTCCAGCGGGACGACGGCGGCAACCGCCCAGTCCGCGGCGAGCAGCCCGGGCACCGCGTCGACCAGGGTGGCCACCCCGTCGGTCGGGTTCGCCGCGACCTGGGCGAGCAGTTCGGCGTCCTGGCCCGTGGTGGTCGGCGCCCCGATCGCCCGCCACACCCCGTCCACCCGGACACCGGGGATCGCGGCCAGGCCGGCGAGCAGGCGCTCCACCCGCGCCGCACCGGGCCAGACGACGGTGAAGTCGTCGACCGCCCGGCCGCCGAGCCGTTCCAGCACCACCACCTGGACGATGTCGGCGCCGGAGACGCCGAGCGTGCGGGCCACCTGGCCGAGCGTGCCCGGTCGGTCCGGCAGGGTCACCCGAACTCTCAGCAGCATGTCTGGTCCTCCGCTCGGCGGGCCGGCCGTGGCGGCCGGCAGGCTGGGCCCCAGCCTGCCGGTTGACCATTTCGCCCCCGTTGCAGCGGCATGTCCCGCCGGGAACATCCCACCTTGACAACAAAGCTGAGCTGCCATCAACTAACCCGATGACCGATCCGGCCGTCGACGCACCGCAGACCCCGACCGGTTCGGCCCCGCGCGGGCTCGACCTCGACCGGCTGGCCGCATATCTGGCCGCGCACCGGCCCGAGCTGTCCGGGCCGCTCTCGGCGCGGCTCATCGCCGGGGGCAAGTCCAACCTGACCTACCTGCTGCGCGCCGGTGACCGTGAGGTGGTGCTGCGCCGGCCGCCGCTCGGGCACGTGTTGGCCACCGCCCACGACATGGCCCGCGAGCACCGGGTGATCTCCGCGCTGGCCCCCACCGCCGTGCCGGTACCCGAGGCGCTGCTGCTGTGCACCGACCCCGACGTGCTCGGCGCGCCGTTCTACCTCATGCAGCGGGTCGGCGGCGAGGTCTACCGGCGGCGGGAGCAGACCGACGCGCTCACCGCCGGCCAGCGGCGCGACCTGGCCATGGCCATGATGGACACCCTCGCCGGGCTGCACATGGTCGAGCCGGCCGCGGTCGGGCTGGCCGACTTCGGCCGCCCCGAGGGCTACCTGGCCCGGCAGGTCCGCCGCTGGGCCGGCCAGCTCGACCGCTCCCGCAGCCGCCCGCTGCCCGGCATCGACGAGCTGCGCGACGCGCTCGCCGGCAGCGTGCCGGAGGGCGCGAACGCCGGGCGGATCGTGCACGGCGACTACCGGCTGGACAACCTGCTCGCGACCGTCGAGCCGGTGGCGGTGCGGGCCGTGCTCGACTGGGAGATGGCCACCCTCGGCGACCCCCTCGCCGACCTGGGGCTGCTGCTGACCTACTGGGACGTGCTGGGCGACAGCGACAGCGCCGAGGGCAATCCGGTCGCCGACGGCATCGGCCCGCGCGCCGGCTTCCCCACCGGCGCCGAGCTGATCGACCGGTACGCCGGCCGCAGCGACGTCGACGTGGGGCCGCTGCACTGGCACGTGGCGCTCGGCTGCTTCAAGCTCGCGGTGATCTGCGAGGGCATCCACTACCGGCACACGCTCGGGCAGACGCTCGGCGGGGGCTTCGACCGGATCGGCGACATGGTGGCGCCGCTGGTCGCGCACGGTCTGCACGCGGTGAGGGAGAAGTAGTGGACTTCGAGTACGACGCCCGGACGGTCGAGCTGCGCGAGAAGGTCGAGGCGTTCCTCACCGAGTGCGTCCTGCCGGCCGAGCCGGTGCACCACGAGCAGGTGCTCGCGGCCGGTGACCCGTGGGCGCGCCCGCCGGTGCTGGAGGAGCTGAAGGCCGAGGCCCGCGCGCGCGGCCTGTGGAACCTCTTCCTGCCCGACCCGCGCTACGGCGCCGGGCTCACCAACCTGCAGTACGCCCCGCTGGCCGAGCTGACCGGGCGCAGCCCGCACCTGGCCCCGGAGGCGCTGAACTGCGCCGCCCCGGACACCGGCAACATGGAACTGCTGGCCGAGTTCGGCTCCGACGCGCAGCGCGACCGCTGGCTGGCGCCGCTGCTGGCCGGGGAGATCCGCTCGGCGTTCTGCATGACCGAGCCGGAGGTGGCCTCCTCCGACGCCACCAACATCGGCACCCGAATCGTCCGGGACGGCGACGCGTACGTGGTGAACGGCCGCAAGTGGTGGTCGTCCGGTGCCATGGACCCGCGCTGCGAGATCTTCATCGTGATGGGCAAGACCGACCCGGACGCCGACCGGCACCGGCAGCAGAGCATGATCCTGGTCCCCCGGGACACCCCGGGCGTGACGGTGCGCCGGGGCATGACGGTCTTCGGCTACCGCGACGCCCCGCACGGCGGGCACGCCGAGATCGACTTCACCGACGTACGGGTGCCGGCGGAGAACCTGGTCGGCGCCGAGGGCGCCGGCTTCGCCATCGCCCAGGCCCGGCTCGGCCCGGGGCGGATCCACCACTGCATGCGGCTGATCGGCATGGCCGAGCGGGCCCTGGAGCTGCTCTGCGGGCGGGCCCTCACCCGGGTCGCGTTCGGCCGCCCCCTCGCCGAGCAGGGCGTGATCCGGGAGTGGATCGCCGAGTCCCGGGTGCGCATCGAGCAGGCCCGGCTGCTGGTGCTCAAGACGGCCTGGCTCATGGACACCGTCGGCAACCGGGGCGCGCACACCGAGATCCAGGCCATCAAGATCGCCACGCCGGCGATGGCCGAGTGGGTCATCGACAAGGCCATCCAGGCGCACGGCGGGGCCGGCGTCAGCCAGGACACGCCGCTCGCGGCCCTCTGGGCGCAGGCCCGCACCCTCCGCCTGGCCGATGGTCCCGACGAGGTGCACCGGGCGTCCCTGGCGAAGCGGGAGCTGCGCCGCTGGGCCTGAGCCTCAGGCGGAGGCGCGGTGGATGAGCTTGGTGTCCAGCAGCACGTGCGGGCTGGACAGCTCCTCGCCGCGGATCCGGGAGACCAGCAGCCGGGCCATCTGCCGGCCCATCTCCTCGACCGGCTGGAAGACCGTGGTGAGCGGCGGCTCGGCCTGCCGGGCGATCGGGGCGTCGTCGAAGCCGATCACCGCCACGTCCTCGGGCACCCGGCGGCCGGCCTCGCGCAGCGCGCGCAGGGCGCCGAAGGCCATCAGGTCGGAGGCCACGAAGACGGCGTCCAGGTCCGGGCACACCTCCAGCAGCCGGCGCATGCAGGCCGTGCCGCTGCCCTCGCTGAAGTCCCCGTACGCGATGAGGTCCGGGTTGAGATCGCCGCCCGCGGCCCGGACCGCCTCCTTGTAGCCGGACAGCCGGGCCAGGCCGGCGCCCATGTCCTGCGTGCCGGCGATGGTGGCGACCCGCCGCCGGCCGCGGGCGAAGAGGTGCTCCACCGCCTGCCGGGCGCCGCCCACGTTGTCCACGTCGACGAACCAGGCCGGCTGGGCGTTCGGGTGCAGCATCCGGGCCGGCCGGCCACCGAGCACGGTGGGCAGGCCGCGCTCCTCCAGCAGGGTGGGCAGCGGGTCGGCGTCGTGCAGCGAGAGCAGCAGCACGCCGTCGACGTGCTGGTTGGTCAGGTGGTGCTCGACCCGCTCCCGCTCGATCTGCGACTGGGCCATGGCCAGCCAGAGCTGCATGGGGGTCTCCAGCAGCGCGGAGCTGACGCCCCGGACGATCCCGGCGAAGAACGGCTCGGTGAAGACGCGCTCCCCCGACTCGGAGACCACCAGCGCCACCGAGTCGGTCCGCTGGGTGACCAGCGCCCGGGCCGCGCGGTTGGGCACGTACCCCAGCTCCGCGATGGCCGCCTGGACGGCGGCCCGGGCCTCCGGGCTGACCTGCGGCGAGCCGTTGACCACCCGGGAGACCGTGCCGCGCCCCACGCCGGCGCGGGCCGCGACCGCGTCGAGGGTCGGGCGCCCGAGCGACCGTGTGCGCTGCGTTGTCATCGTCTGTGCTCCTCCGACATCGGGCGGGCCCGGCACCTGTCGAGGCGCCGGCGCCGGGCCGCCCGTCACTGGCTGGCCCAGCCTATTGTGCGGCCAGGCCGTTGCGTCGGATCACATCGGCGTACCACCTGGCGCTGGACTTCGGGATCCGCACCTGGCTGTCGTAGTCGACGTGGACCATGCCGAAGCGCTTCGTGTAGCCCCACGCCCACTCGAAGTTGTCCATGAGCGACCAGGCGAAGTATCCCTTCAGCGGCACCCCGGCGCCGATCGCGGCGTGCGCGGCGCGCAGGTGCGCGTCGAAGTACGCCAGGCGGTCCGGGTCGTCGACCCGGCCGTCGACCACCGCGTCGACGAACGCGGAGCCGTTCTCGGTGACGTAGAGCGGCAGGTCGGTGTACTCCTTGTGCACCCGCTCCAGCGTCTCCACCAGGCCCGGGGCGTCGATCTCCCAGCCCATGTCGGTCACCGGGACGCCCCGGGTGACGAACTGGACGTCCTGGCTGCCCGGCCAGCACGAGGGCGCCCGCCAGTAGGCCTCCGCCGGCCCGGTCTCCGCGGGCGCGGCGACCACGTACCGGCTGTAGTAGTTGACGCCCACCATGTCCAGCGGGGTCGAGATGACCGCCAGGTCGCCGTCCCGGACGTGCCCGAAGTCGGTGACCCCGCGCAGGTCGGCGAGGAGGTCCGCCGGGTACGCCCCGCGCAGCACCGGGTCGAGGAAGAACCGGTTGGCCAGCGCGTCGATCCGGCGGGCGGCGTCGGCGTCCGCCGGGGACCCGGTGGCCGGGGTGACCGGGTAGAGGTTGACCGTGATGCCGAGCTGCGCGTCCGGGCGGGACGCCCGCAGCGCCTGCACGGCAAGCCCGTGCCCGAGCATGAGGTGGTGCCCGGCCCGGACCGCGTCCGCCCCGTCCGACCGGCCGGGGGCGTGCACCCCGGAGCCGTAGCCGAGGAAGGCCGAGCACCACGGCTCGTTGAACGTGGTGAAGTACGTCACCCGGTCGCCGAGGGCGTCGGCGACCAGCTGGGCGTAGTCGGCGAACCGGGCGGCGGTGTCCCGGGCCGGCCAGCCGCCCGCGTCCTCCAGCGGCTGGGGCAGGTCCCAGTGGTAGAGGGTCAGCCAGGGCTCGATGCCGTGACCCAGCAGCTCGTCCACCAGGCGCCGGTAGAAGTCCATCCCCTCCGGGTTGACCGCCCCGGCGCCGCCGGGCTGCACCCGCGGCCAGGAGACGGAGAAGCGGTAGGACCTCAGCCCCAGGTCGGCCATCAGCCGCACGTCGTCGGGCATCCGGTGGTAGTGGTCGCAGGCCACGTCGCCGGTGTGCCCGGCCACCGTCCGCCCCTCGGTGTGGCTGAAGGTGTCCCAGATCGACGGGCCGCGGCCGCCCTCCGTCGCCGCGCCCTCGATCTGGTACGCGGCGGTCGCCGCGCCCCAGAGGAAGCCGGGCGGGAAGGTGGCTGCCGCACCCTGGTCGAGGACGCCGACGGCGGGCGGGCTGGCTGGGTTGCTCACGACTTGACGGCGCCTTCCATGATTCCGCCGATGATCTGGCGGCCGAAGATGATGAACACGATCAACAGTGGCAGGGTCGCCAGTGCGGTGCCAGCGAAGAGCGCCACGTAATCCGTCTGGTACAGCCCGGACGAGAGGATCTTCAGGGAGTACTGCACCGTCGGGGTGTCCGGGGTGAGCACGATGAACGGCCAGAGGAACTCGTTCCAGGTCTGCATGAAGGTCAGCAGGCCGAGCACCGCCGCCGCCGGCCGCAGCGCGGGCAGCACGACGTTCCAGTAGATCCGCCAGGTGGAGCAGCCGTCGAGCCGGGCGGCCTCGATCAGCTCGTCGCTGATCGCGGACATCGCGTACTGGCGCATCATGAACACGCCGAAGCCCTGCACCAGGAACGGCACGATGACCGCCTGCAGGGTGCCCGTCCAGCCGAGTTCCACCATCATCAGGTAGAGCGGGATGACACCGAGTTGGGTCGGCACCATCATGGTCATGATGATGATCAGGAGCAGCGCGTTGCTGCCCCGGAACCTGAGCTTGGCGAAAGCGAAGCCGGCCAGGCTGGAGAAGAAGATCACCGAGATGGTGACGACTGTCGACACGACGGCCGAGTTGACCAGACCGTAGATGAACGCGGCGTCCTCGTTGGCGAGCATCCGGTCGATGTTGGTGAACAGCTGGTCGCCGGGGGTCGGCGGCATCTCGTAGACCGCGCTGTTGTCCCGCGAGGCGATGATGAACGACCAGATGATCGGGAAGATCGACAGTACGCCGCCGAGGATGAGCGCGAGGTAGGTCAGCGGACTGGCCTGCCAGAGCTGGGCGCCGGGCAGCCGACCGCGGCCGTGGCGGCGGGACGGCACCGGAGGCGGGGTGACCGAACGGGGCAGGGTCTGCGTCGTGGTCACTTCTTGTCCCCCTTCACCGACCGGCGTACCAGCACGAAGTTGATCAGAGCGAAGACGATGATCATCATGAAGAGCAACCAGGACATCGCGGAGCCGTACCCGTACTCGGCGTTCCCGGTGAAGGTCTTCTCGTAGATGTACATGGCCAGGGTCTGGAACTGGTGGTCCACCCCGCCGCGGACCAGCCCGTTCCCGTACATCAGGGGCTCGGTGAAGATCTGGAAGCCACCGATGGTGGAGATGATGATCGTGAAGAGGATCGTCGGCCGGATCAGCGGCACCGTGATCGACCAGAACTGCCGCCAGGTGGAGGCGCCGTCCAGCGACGCCGACTCGTACAGGTCCTTGGGGATGGCCTGCATGGCACCGAGGTAGATCAGCGCGTTGTAGCCGGTCCACCGCCAGTCGACCATGAAGGCGATGGCGAACCAGGAGGCGAAGCGGTTGTCCCGCCAGGCGATCGGGTCGAATCCCACCGTGCCGAGCAACCAGTTGATGAGGCCGTACCGGTCCGCGAAGATCAGCGCGAAGATGATGCCGACCGCGGCCACCGAGGTGATGTTGGGGATGACCACACCCATCCGCAGCAGCGTGCGGGCCTTCATCTGCCGGTTCAGCAGGTTGGCGAGCATCAGCGCCACGATGAGCTGCGGCACGGTGCTGAGCAGGAAGATGCCAAGGGTGTTGTAGGCGGCGTTCCAGAACTGGGCGTCCTGCATCAGGAGGCGGTAGTTCTCCAGCCCCGCGTACTCCTTGGTTCCGCTCAGCAGCTCGTAGTCGAAGAGCGAGACGTAGACCGTGTAGAGGACCGGGAAGAGGCCGAAGACCCCGAAGAGGACGAAGAACGGGGCGACATACAGGTACGGGGAGTACTTGAGGTCCCAGCGGCCGAGCCGGTACGACCGGCGGCGGTGCAGCGGGGCGGACGGGGGCGGCGAAGCGGCGCGCGATGGTGGTACCGCGCCGACAGTAGAACTCATTGCGGGTCCTTCCGGGAGGTGGGGCGGCGGCGACCTCGCCGCGACGCCCACACCCTGGGGCGGGTGTGGGCGCCGCCGCCGAGCCCACGGGCAGCGGATCACCGTGGGCTCGGCCGGTCACCGGCGACTCAGCTGGTCGCCTTCTTGGCCTCGTCCACCGCCTTCGTCCAGGCGGCATCCGCACTGAGCCGGCCACGCTCGGCCGCCTGCATCTGCGGCTCGAAGATGGTCTCCCAGACCTGCTGGTGCTTGGCCCCGAGGAAGACCGGCTTCATGTTCTTGACGCTCTCCCCAAAGATCTTGCCGGTGGGCGCACCGCTGAAGTACTCGCTCGTCTTGTCCTTGAACGCCGGGTCGTCGAGGCCGGCGATGTCGGACGGCATCGCGCCCGCCTCCTTGAACGCCGCCAGGTGGCCCTCCTTGCTGGTCAGGTACTTGGCCAGCTCGTACGCCTCCTTCGGGTGCTTGGTCTGCGCCGGCACGGCCAGGTAGGAACCACCCCAGTTGCCGCCGCCGCCGGGGATGTTGGCGATGTCCCACTTGCCGGAGTTCGCGGGGCCGGACTTCGGGGCGATGACACCCTCGGTCATCCAGGCCGGGCAGGGCAGGGTCGCGAACGCGGAGTTCTTGAAGGCCCCGTCCCAGTCGGCGCTCCACCGCTGTGTCTTGGCGGTCAGCCCGTCCCTGGCCATCTGCAGGCCCAGGTCCCAGGTCTGCTTGATGACCGGGTTGGTGTCGCCGATGAACTTGTTGTCCTTGTCGAAGAAGAAGGTCTGCGAGTTCTGCATGACGTACGGCTGCATCAGGCTGGTCGCGCTGTCCAGCCAGGCGGCCTTGACCTTGCCGCTGGCCTTGAACTCCTTGCCCAGCGCGATGTAGTCCTGCCAGGTGGTCATCCGCTTCGAGACCTCGTCCCGGTCGGTGGGCAGACCGGCCTGCTGGAACAGGTCCTTGCGGTAGCACATCGCGAGTCCACCGACGTCGGTGCCGAGCCCGATCAGCTTCTTGCCATCCGGTGTGAGGGCGTTGTTCCACTTCCACTCGGGGAAGTTGGCCTTCACCTCACCGGCGCCCAGGTCGAGCAGGTTGGCGAACTTGTCGGGGTTCTGGACGTACCCGAGCAGGACGCCCTCCTCCAGACCGACCACGTCACCGGCACCGCTGCCGGCGGCGAGCCACTGCACCAGCTTCGGCTGGAAGTCGCGCAGCTCGCCCATCTTCTGGTGCTCGACCTTGATGTTCGGGTGCGCCGCCTCGAAGTCCTTGATGGCCTGGTCGTAGCCGAAGTTCTGGAAGGTCTGCAGGACCAGCTTGACCTGGCCGCCCTCGCCGGTGGACCCCTCGTCGTCGTTCTTCTTGCTGCACCCGGCGCTGCCGAGAGCAACGCCCGCGGCCAGCACGGCGGCCGCAGCAATTCGGAGCCGGCGCCTCATGACGCTCATCCCTGACCCCTCTCAGGTGGGTAACTCGTGTGGTGGGTTCTGACTCGCGCCCGCCCGCCCGTCGGCCGGGCGGGTCGCATGGTGAGGCTCTGGTTCTGGGGCGCCGCCGCGACGAGCGGTGTGGCTTGAGACACACGTCCGGGAGCGCTCCCATGAGATTGCCGGCAGGTGTCAGGGGTGTCAATAGACGGATGGGAGCGTTCCCAGATCGTTACCGCGTGGCTCCCGGGCGCACTCGCGGAGGGACGGTCAGCAGAAGCGGCGCAGCAGGGTGGTGGCCCGATCGGCGGCGAAGAACTCCGGCTCGAAGCCGGCGCCGGCCCACTCCCGCATCATCCGGTGCTCGGGGTGGCCCGGGTCGGCCAGCGCGGCCAGCAGGACGGCATACCCGGCCGGGCCGCCGACGTCCTCGGGTGGACAGGCGCGCTCCCCCTCGACGCAGGCCGGGTAGCGCTCGTCCGGGTCGGCCGTGCACACGTCCTCGACCACCAGGTCGTGCTCCCACCAGTCGCCGAAGTCGTAGGTGTAGCGGAACCGGTCGCCCTTGCCCACCACCGCGTCCAGCCGGACGTCCAGCTCGTCGCGCAGCGCCAGCTCGCCGTCCGGGTCGGGCTCCCCGTACTGGCGGCCGCCGACGTCGAACGAGTGCAGGTGGTAGTCGCGCCAGCCCATCGCGTGCTGGACCACCCGGTGCAGCCGGTCCAGGGTGTAGCCGCCGGGCACCAGCACCCGCCGCCACACCGGCGGACGGACCCCGGCGAGGGAGACCTTCAGCTGGAAGATCTGACGCGACATGCTGTCCCATCCTTCCTCGGCATAGGCTGCCCACATGATCTGCCGAGCGTGCCGGGAGCGGCGGCACGACGACTGTCCAGGCCGGAAGTGGTGCGACTGCCAGCACCGTACCCCCGAACCCACCCCGCCGGTCACCGGTCCGGCCGGCGAATGAGCGTCGGAACCCCGATCGAACGGATCTGGCCGACGCCCGTCACCGGTGCGCTGACCGACCCGGAGCTGACCGCGCTCTACGGCCGTGCGACCCGTCCCCACCTGCGGGTGAACTTCGTGGCCAGCGCCGACGGCGCGGTCACCCTGGACGGCTACTCCGCCGGACTGTCCGGCGAGCCGGACAAGCGCGTCTTCGGCCTGCTGCGGATGCTCTGCGACGGGCTCCTGGTGGCCGCCGGCACGCTGCGCCACGAGGGCTACCGGGCGGTCCGGCTCGGCGAGGCGCGCCGCGACTGGCGCCGCGAGCAGGGCCTGGCCGAATACCCGACCCTCGTGGTGGTCTCCGGCTCGCTGGACCTCGACCCGGCCCAGGCCTGCTTCGCCGACGCGCCGGTCCGGCCGCTCGTGCTCACCCACGCGGCCGCCGACCCGCCGCCCGGCCTGACCGACGTGGCCGACCTCGTCCGCTGCGGCGCGGAGCGGGTCGACCTGGCCGCCGGCCTCGCCGAACTCCGCCGGCGCGGGCTGGGCCAGGTGCTCTGCGAGGGCGGGCCGCACCTGTTCGGCGCGCTCACCGCGGCCGACCTGGTGGACGAGCTGTGCCTGACCGTCGCGCCACTGCTCGCCGGGGCCGGCCCGGGCCGGATCACCGCCGGGCCCGGCAGCGCGCCGCGGCACCTGCCGCTGCGCCACGTGCTGGCCGCCGCCGACGGCGTGCTCATGCTCCGCTACGCCCGCGACCCGGGCGGCCCGCCGCCCGCCGGCGCCGCCCCGCCCGCCTGACCCAGGGCCGCCGCGGGGGCCGGCACCCGGAAGGGGTACGCGGGCAGCCCGCCCCGGCCGCGGCGGAGCGGACGGGCCCACGCCGTGCCGGCACGGGTCAGCGGGCCGGCGGCAGGGAGTCCGGCAGCCCGAACGCCGCGACGTGCGCCCCGCCCACGAACGAGGTGATCCCGGCGATCCGGTCACCCCGCAACGTCAGCACGTCGACCGACCACGGCAGGTACGGGCCGGTCCCGCCCGGGCGCAGGTAGCCGACGACCGCGGGCTGGCCGTTCGCGTTGGCCGGCAGGTGCCGCCAGCTGCCGCACGGGCCGAGCGGCGCCGACCGGGCGAAGTCCAGCACGGCCGCGACGCCCCGGTACCAGTGCGGCATGGGCGGCATGGACCAGGTGACGTCCTCGGTGAGCAGGGCGACGAGGGCGTCCGCGTCGCCGTTCTCCAGCGCGGTCGTGTAGCCGGTGACGACCTCGCGCAGCCGGACGTCGTCGAGCATCCGCAGGGTGCGCTGCTGGGTCGCGCCGGGAGCCCGCTCGGCCAGCACGCGGCGGGCGCGCGCCAGGGCCGAGTTGACCGACGTGGTCGACGTGCCCAGCATGGCGCCGATCTCCGCGGCCGAGTAGCCGAGCACGTCGAAGAGCAGCAGCGCCGCCCGCTGGTTGCCCGGCAGGTGCTGCACCGCGGCCACGAAGGCCAGCTCGACCGCCTCGCGCTGCTCGTACCGCGCGCCCGGGGCGACCGGGCCGGGCGCGAGGCCGGCGTCCGGGTACGGGCCGAGCCAGGCGACGTCGTGGGCCGGGCGGTTGTCGGGCACGGCGCGGTCACTGGCCGGGCCGAGGTCGACCGGCAGGGCCCGTCGGGCACGGCCGGCGATGGCGTCGAGGCAGACCCGGGTCGTCACGGTGTAGAGCCACGAGCGCAGCGAGCCGTGCCCGGCGAAGGTCGGCAGCCCCCGCCACGCCCGCAGCAGCGCGTCCTGGAGGGCGTCGTCGGCGTCGTGGACCGAGCCGAGCATCCGGTAGCAGTGGGCGTGCAGGTCCCGGCGCAGCGGCGCGACGAGCGCCGTGAAGGCGGCCTCGTCGACCGGGGCGCGGTCGGGTGACCCGGCGGCGGTCGGGGAACTGACGCTCACAACCGACGATTCTGCCGCAGCACCGGAGTCAGGACAGTGAACGGCTCGCCCGCCACGACCCTGGAGGACCCGATGAGCAGCATGTCCACCGCGCCCGTCACCACCGGCACCCTGGCGGTGCCCGACGGGCGGCTCCACTACGAGGTGCGCGGCCGGGGCCCGCTCGTGGCCCTGGTCGCCGCCCCGATGGACGCCGACGCCTTCGCGCCACTGGCCGACCTGCTGGCCGCGGAGCACACCGTGCTGACCACCGACCCGCGCGGAATCCGCCGCAGCGTCCTGCACGACCCGCACCAGGACTCGACCCCCGAACTGCGGGCCGACGACGTCGCCCGGCTCCTCGCCCACGTCGACGCGGGCCCGGCCGCCGTGCTCGGGTCCAGCGGCGGCGCGGTGACCGTCCTGGCCCTGGCCCAGGCGGGTACCACCCTGGTGCACACGGTCGTCGCGCACGAACCGCCGCTGCTCGGCCTGCTGCCGGACCGGGCGGACCTGCTGGCCCGCGAGGACGACATGATCGCCACCTACCGTGCCGGGGACCGGCTCGGCGCCGGGCGCAAGTTCCTCGCCAGCGCGAACATCCACCTGCCGGAGGAGGTGGTGCTCGGCATGTTCGGCGGCGAGCCCGATCCGCAGGCGGCGGCCGACGAGCACTTCCAGTACCTGCACATGATCCGGGGAACCACCCGCTTCCGGCCTGACGTCGACGCGCTGCGCGACGGCCCGACCCGGGTCGTCGTCGGTCTCGGGGAGCAGTCGACCGGTGAGGTCTGCGACCGCACCTCCCGGGCGCTCGCGGCGGCGCTGGGCACCTCGCCGGCGATGTTCCCGGGTGGGCACCTCGGTTTCGCCGAGGACCCGCCGACCTTCGCCGCCCGGCTGCGCGAGGTGCTCGCCGACGGCTGAGGCACGACGGGACGCCACGCGGGAGCGCGGGGTGTGGTGCTCCGGCGCCGGATCCCGCGCCCCGTCGGGTCGGGCTGCGCCGTCTCGGGAACCCGCCGTTGATCAGCGCCGTAACCTCGGGGAATGCGTACACCGCAGGCGACCGGGACGGCGCCGGTACGGACCGACCGCCCGGTCCTCGCCGGTGGGCTGCTGGTCGCCACCGGCCTGGCCGACGTGCTGGCCGCGTTCGGCATGCTCCGGTCCGGGGCCTTCGTGGTGCTCAGCGAGGGCGGCATGCACCAGGTCGACCTGACCTTCTGGGCGTGGCTGCAGATGGCGATCGGTGCCGCTGTCGCGCTCGCCGGGCTGGGGGCGGTCACCGGCCGGCGGGGCGCCGTCACCGTCGCGATCGGCTGCGCCGCGCTGGCGATCGCCGTGGACGTGCTCATGCTGCCGTACGCGCCGATCCGGTTGCTCATCGTGGCCGCCGTCGACGCGGCGGCCATCCGGCTGCTGCTCCGGCACCGCCGGGTGGCCGGCCGGGCGGGGTGAGGCCGCCGGTCAGCGCGGCTCGCAGATCCGCCCGGAGAAGGCGGGGTCGCCCTCCCGGGCGGCCGCCCACACCGGGTTGATGGCCAGCGCGAGCGGCGGCGCCTGCCACGCGGCGCCCAGCCGCTGGAGCAGGCGGTACTCCCGGCGGGGTTCGTCCACCCGGCCACCGGCCAGGAAGTCGACCACCCGTTCCTGGGCGAGCCGCTGGCCGATCAGCCCGCCGTGCAGGGCGGGCATCTGGAACACCGGGATGCGGCTGTACTCGCCGGGCGGCGCCTCGGCCGCGCTGACCGTGGGCAGGAAGGCGATCATGCGGACCCCGGCCACCGGGCAGAGCGTGCGGTTGCGGTAGAACGGGGCGTTGACCAGCACCGAGCGCACGAACGGCTCGTCCGGACGGCTCTTCACGCTGCGGCCCAGGTTGGCCAGCCAGAAGATCCCGCGCAGCTCCCAGCCGGCGGCCACGCCCCACCCGCTGTAACCCGGGGGCGGGTAGTAGGCCCGGCCGGGCTGGATGAGCGGGCTGAACAGCAGCACCGCCTCCACCGGCAGGGGCTGTGCCCACCGGTCCAGGTAGGTCCGCGCCACCATGGCCCCCTCGCTGAACCCGAGCAGGGCGACCGGCCGGCCGGTCCGGCGGTGCAGCTGGTCGATCTGCGCGGCGAGCAGCACCGCGCTGGAATCGAGGGACTGGTGGGTGTCCTCCGGCGTGTACGGCAACGGCCGCCGCTGCCCGTCGAGACCCCGGTAGGAGAACTGCTCCACCCGGGGGTCCGCCGGTTGCCGGCCGTTCCACTGCGAGTCGTGCCCGGCGATGGCGATCACCGCGTGCGGCACCCGGTCGGGTAGCCGCTCGGTGAGCAGCGGGGGCCGCCACTCCGCCGGTGGACCCGTCGCCAGGCCGACGAGCGACTGCGACCCGACCGCGGCGGCCATGGTGAGGGCGATGGCCACCGGCGCGACCGGGGTCCGGGCCAGGCGGATCCGGGCCGGCTGCACGGCCGCCGACACGGTGCGCTGCCAGAGCAGGCCGTTGGCCAGGCCGGCCAGGGCGGCCACGGGGACGCCCCACCAGCCCGACGTGCTGGAGATGACCGCGCCGGCGACGGTGAGCACCACGAAATTGAGCACCGACCAGCCGAGCAGCTCGATGGTGGGCAGGCCGCGCCACCAGTTCGCGACCACCCCGGCGCGCTGGAGGAACGGGGCGAGCACCAGCATCGGGGCGAGCGAGGCGAACAGGTAGAGCGAAAGCGCGACCGCGGAGAAGGCCACCGAGATCGCGGCCCACGGGGAGATGATGACGAGGGCGAGGGCGGCCACCTCCAGGTTCCGCCGGACCAGCCAGCCGAACGTGGGACGCGCCGCCCGCGCCGGCCAGGCCAACGCGGTGAGCCCGGCGGAGAGCAGCCCGCGGAACACGGTGAGCACCACCAGCCCGAGGCCGAAGTTCCACCAGGAGTCGTGGTAGACCAGCAGCCACCGCAGGTCGTGGAACGAGTCGTAGGGCCAGACCGCGGTCACCTGCGGCGCCAGGCCCCGGGCGCCGTGGAAGCCGATGCCCACCAGCACGGTCTCCTGCAGGACCGGCGGCAGCACGGCGAGCGCCAGCAGCAACGCCGTCCGGTTCCGGACTGCTTCCACCGCCGCTCCTCGTGCCTTCCGATCTCCGGCCCCTTGCAGGATCCCCCGGGAGCCCGCCCGGCGGTGCCGGAATGGCCGACCAGGGCGTACGGAGAGTCAGCGGCTGGCGCCGCTGCGCACGGTCGGCGGACCGGCGAGGTGGCGTCCGCCGCGTCGCGTGGCAACCTGTCGCATACCTCGGGCAGGATGCACGACGTGCGCCGCGAACGGGACGACCAGCCGACCGGAGACCGCCGATGACCGACGACCAGCTCGACGGCCCCGGCGACGGGGTCGGCCGGGTGCTCGGCACCGCCGACGCCACCCCGCTCACCTTCTGGACGGCCGTGGCCCCCGGCAGCTACCTCCAGCTCGACGATGTCGTGGTGACCCGCCGCGAGCTGCCCGACCGGGAGCCGGTCACCATCGCCGGGGTGGTCACCCAGGTCCGGGCCCGCCACGAGGGCGCGCAGTTCGACTCCGACGTGTTCGCCATCGCCGACGGCACCCTGCCGGCCCAGGTGCAGGAGGCCGCCGAGGTCACCACCACCCGCGTCGACCCGGAGTTCTACGTGCCGCCCACCCCGGGCGCCGTGGTGCACCGGGCCGAGGGCGACGCCCGGGCGCGGGCGCTGCACTTCGACCGGATGGAGCGGCGCATCCCGATGGGCATGGGTCGCGACGGCGTCCCGGTCTACCTCAACGCCGACTTCCTCGACGGCACCCGGGGCGCGCACGTCTCCATCTCCGGCATCTCCGGCGTGGCCACCAAGACCAGCTTCGCCACCTTCCTGCTCTACTCGGTGTTCCGCTCCGGGGTGCTGGGCGGCGACGCGGTCAACGCCAAGGCGCTCATCTTCAACGTCAAGGGCGAGGACCTGCTGTTCCTCGACCACCCCAACACCCGGCTCGACGACGCCACCCGGGCCGGCTACGCCAAGCTCGGGCTCGACGCGGGCGCCTTCCCCGACGTCCGGGTCCACGCCCCGCCCCGGGTCGGCGACTCATCCGGCACGCCCGACGTGAGCAGCCGGCTCACCGGGGTGGACAGCTTCTACTGGACGCTGAGCGAGTTCTGCGCCGACCGCCTGCTGCCCTACGTCTTCGCCGACGCCGACGACGAGCGGCAGCAGTACACGATGGTGGTCCACTCGGTCGCCGCCCACCTGGCGAGATACGCCCAGCCCGCCGATGGCGGGGTGAGCATCGACGGGGTGCGGCTGGGGTCCTACGCCGACCTGGTCGACCACGTCGTCGAGCAGCTCAACGACGACGAGACCCGGGGCGACTGGGCGGGCAGCGCGGTCGGTCTCGGCACGGTCAACGCGTTCGCCCGCCGGCTGATCGGCAGCAAGAAGGACCTGGGCCGGCTCATCCGGGGCGACCTGGCCACCCGCCGCCCGCACTCGATCAACACGGCCGAGTCCGCCCAGGTCACGGTGGTCGACCTGCACAACCTGCCGGACCGGGCGCAGCGCTTCGTGGTCGGCGTGACGCTCAAGAGCGAGTTCGAGCGCAAGGAGAAGGCGGGCACCGCGAAGCCGCTGCTCTTCGTCGTCCTCGACGAGCTCAACAAGTACGCGCCCCGGGAGGGCTCCTCCCCCATCAAGGAGGTGCTGCTCGACATCGCCGAGCGGGGCCGCTCGCTCGGGGTGATCCTGGTGGGCGCCCAGCAGACCGCCAGCGAGGTGGAGCGGCGGATCGTCACCAACTCGGCGATCCGGGTGGTCGGCCGGCTCGACCCGGCCGAGGCGTCCCGCCCGGAATACGGCTTCCTGCCGCCCGCCCAGCGGCAGCGCGCCCTGCTGGCCAAGCCGGGCACCATGTTCGTCAACCAGCCCGACATCCCGGTCCCGCTCTGCCTGGAGTTCCCCTTCCCGGCCTGGGCCACCCGGGTCTCCGAGGCCGGCCGGGCGCCCTCGGAGACGCTGCGCTCGATCACCCAGGCGGCCGACCCGTTCGCGGTGGTCGGCTCGGGCACCTCCGACGACGACATCCCGTTCTAGAGGGCTGACCATGAAGATCCTGCACACCTCCGACTGGCACGTCGGCAAGGTCCTCAAGGGGCAGTCCCGGGCCGAGGAGCACAAGCAGGTGCTCGCCCAGGTCATCGAGATCGCCCGGGTCGAGCGGCCCGACCTGGTCATCGTGGCCGGCGACCTCTACGACACGGCCGCGCCCACCCCGGAGGCGACCCGGCTGGTCACCCGGGCGCTGACCGCGCTGCGCCGCACCGGGGCGGACGTGGTGGCGATCGGCGGCAACCACGACAACGGCGCGGCGCTCGACGCGCTGCGCCCCTGGGCCGAGGCCGCCGGGATCACGCTGCGGGGCAGCGTCCGGGAGAATCCGGGCGAACACGTCATCGACGGCACCACCCGCGACGGCGAGCGCTGGCAGGTCGCCGCGCTGCCCTTCCTCTCCCAGCGCTACGCCGTGCGCGCCGTGGAGATGTACGAGCTGACCCCCGCCGAGGCCAACCAGACCTATGCCGACCACCTCGGGCGGGTGCTGGCCCGGCTGGCCGAGGGGTTCACCGAGCCGGACCGGGTGCACCTGGTCACCGCCCACCTCACCGTGGTCGGGGCGAGCACCGGCGGCGGCGAGCGGGACGCGCACACCGTGCTCGGCTACGCCGTGCCGGCGACCGTGTTCCCGGGCAACGCGCACTACGTGGCGCTGGGCCACCTGCACCGCTCCCAGCGGGTGATCGGCCCCTGCCCGGTCCGCTACAGCGGCAGCCCGCTCGCCGTCGACTTCGGCGAGCAGGAGAACGTCGGGTCGGTGACGATCGTCGAGGTGACCGCGACGACCGCCGCGCAGATCCGGGAGGTGCCGGTGCCCGGGGCCGTCCCGCTGCACACGGTCCGCGGCACCCTGGCCCAGCTCGCCGAGATCGACGTGCCCGACGGCTGGCTGCGGGTCTACGTCCGCGAGCAGCCCCGCGCCGGGCTGCGGGAGGAGGTGCAGGAGCTGCTCCCCCGGGCGCTGGAGATCCGGATCGACCCGGAGCTGGTGCCCGCGCCGGGCAGCGGCACCCGCACCGCCCAGCGGGCCGGGCGCTCGCCGCGCGAGCTGTTCGCCGACTACCTGGGCAGCCGGGGTCACGCCGACGAGGACGTCCGGGAGCTCTTCGACGAGCTGCTCGAGGAGGTCGAGCACTGATGCGGCCCATGCGGCTGGACATGGCGGGCTTCACCGTCTTCCGCGAGGAGACCACCGTCGACTTCACCGACGCGGACTTCTTCGCGCTGGTCGGTCCGACCGGCTCGGGCAAGTCGACGGTGCTCGACGCGATCTGCTTCGCCCTCTACGGCACCGTGCCCCGCTGGGGCGGCACGCGGGGCCTGGCCAACGCCCTCGCCCCCTCCGCCACCGAGGCGCGGGTGCGACTGGTCTTCGAGTCCGCCGGCGACCGCTACGTGGCCACCCGGGTGGTCCGCCGGGACGGCCGGGGCACCGTGAAGACGGCCAACGCCGGGCTCCAGCTCATGCCGCCCGGGTTCGACGTCACCAAGCTCGACACCGGGCTCAGCCCGGAGGATCTGGGCGAGGTGGTGGCCGGCACCCCCGCCGAGATGGAGCAGGCGGTGCTGGACGCCGTCGGCCTGCCGTACGAGCAGTTCACCAGTTGCGTGGTGCTGCCGCAGGGGCAGTTCGCCGACTTCCTGCACGCCAAGCCGGCCACCCGGCAGCAGATCCTCGTGAACCTCCTCGGGCTGGGCATCTACGAGGAGGTGCAGAAGAAGGCCACCGAGCGCGCCGGGCAGGCCGAGGCGAAGCTGGAGGCGGTCGACAAGGTGCTCGGCGGTCTCGCCGACGTCGACGACGGGAGCCTGGCCGCCGCCCGGGAGCGGGTCGACCGCATGCGGGAGCTGGCCGGGGCGGTCGAGGCGGCCGTACCGGAGCTGGAGCGGGTGCGGGCGACGGCGCGCGAGCAGGCGGCGGCGCTCGCGGCGCTCGACGCCGAGCTGACCGTGCTGGCCGGTGTCCGGCCGCCGGACGGGATCGCCGAGCTGGCCCGGGCGGTGTCCGCCGCACGGACCGCCGCCGACGAGGCGACGGCGGCCGTCGGGCTGGCCGAGGAGCGCGAGGAGAAGCTGCGCGGCGAGCTGGCCGCGGCCGGTGACGAGAGCGCGCTGCGCCTCCAGCTCAAGGCCTACGCCGACCGGGAGCGGCTGACCGGCGAGGCGGCGACGGTCCGCGCGGCGGTCGACGCGGCGCAGGCCGAGCACGACGCGGCGGCCGGTGCGCTCGCCGCGGCCCGGGCCGGGGCCGAGCGGGCCGAGGCGGAGCTGGAGGCGGCGTTCCGGGCGCACGAGGAGGCGAAGGCCGTCGACCAGGCGGTGGCGCTGCGGGCGCACCTGGTCGACGGTGCCCCCTGCCCGGTCTGCGAGCAGCCGGTCCCCCGGGTGCCGGCCGTGCCGAAGGGCTCGGCGGTCACCCGGGCCCTCGCGGCGGGCAAGGCGGCCCGGGCGGCCAGCGAGGCCGCCAAGCGGGTGGTGCAGGAGCGCGACGCGGCCGCCCGCGAGCTGGACCGGGTGCTGCTGCGCGCCCGGGCCGAGCACGACCAGCTCGGGGCGCGGCTGGCCGAGCTGGACGCGCAGCTCGCCGGCGCCGCCACGCCGGAGGCGCTGCGCGGGTCCCTGACCGAGCACGCCCGGCTGCGCCGGGCGCTGGAGGAGGCGGCGGGCGCGGTCCGCGCCGGCCGCGACGCCGCACGCCGGGCCCGCGGCTCCCTCGACGCGGCGCAGGAACGGCTGCGCCGGGCCTGGCGCGACTTCGACACGGTCCGCGACGGGCTGGCCCGGTTCGGCCCGCCGGCCGCCGACCGTGACGACGTGGCCGCCGCCTGGACGGCCCTCGCCGGCTGGGCCGGTGAGCAGGCCGGGCGGCGGCGCGCCGACCGGGCCGGGCTGGCCGCCGCGGTCGACGCGGCCGAGGCGGCGGCGGGCGCGGTCGCGGAGCGCATCGGCGGGCTCTTCGACGCCGCCGGGCTGCCCGTGCCGCAGGACGCGCAGCGCGACGCCGCCGTGGCGGTGGAGCGGGCCGAGGCGGAGCTGCGCCGGCTGGAGGAGCGCCGCGAGCAGGCCGCCGAGCTGCGCGGGCAGCGGGCCGGCCACGAGCGGGAGGCCCGGGTGGCGCGCGCCCTCGCCGGGCACCTGCGGGCCAACAACTTCGAGCGCTGGCTGCTGGCCGAGGCGCTGGACCTGCTGGTCGACGGCGCCTCGCGGATCCTGCGCGAACTCTCCGGCGGCCAGTACGACCTGGTGCACGACAAGGGCGAGTTCTTCGTGGTCGACCACCACGACGCCGGGCTGCGGCGGGGGGTGCGGACTCTCTCCGGCGGGGAGACGTTCCAGGCGTCGCTGGCCCTGGCGCTGGCCCTCTCCGAGCAGCTCGCCGGGATGTCCACGAGCGCGGCCAGCCTGGAGTCGATCGTCCTCGACGAGGGCTTCGGCACGCTGGACGCGGCCACCCTCGACACGGTCGCGGCCACCCTGGAGAACCTGGCCGCCCGGGGCGACCGGATGGTCGGCGTGGTCACCCACGTGCCGGCGCTCGCCGAGCGGATCCCGGTCCGCTTCGAGGTCCGCAAGGATGCCCGCACGGCCCGCGTCGAACGGACGGGCCTGTGAGGAGCGCGGCGTGACGGGACCGTCGAGGGCGGGGGCCCGGTTCTTCGTCGACGCATGGGACCCGGCCTACGGGGCGTCGTTCGAGGCGGGTGGGGGCGGTCCGGCGGCGCCGAGCAGCGCCCAGGTCGACGCCGACGTCGAGCTGCCCGCCGCCGACTGGCGGGCCGTCGACGTGCGGCGCGACGTCGCCGCCCCCG
>NZ_WBKT01000098.1 GCF_008868175.1 Micromonospora sp. AMSO31t | reverse complement strand
TGGGCGCGGGGTGGTCAGTGGCCCAGGAGGTGGGTGAAGGCTTGGGCTCGGCGTGCGGGGCGGTTCGTGCGGGACTCCGCCTCGTCCGCCGAGAACATGACCTTCAGGCCGGCGTTGACGGCTAGCCAGCGCAGGGGTTCCGGTTCCCACTTCGGGGAGCGGTGGTTGACCCAGGGGAGGGTGGTCAGGCCGGTCTGCTCGCCGCGGATCAGATCGGCCAGGGTACGGCCGGCCAGGTTGCTGGTGCCCACGCCGTCGCCGACGTAGCCGCCGGCCCAGGCCAGCCCGGTCGACCGGTCGAGGCCCACCGAGGCGGCCCAGTCCCGGGCCACGCCGAGCGGCCCGCCCCAGGTGTGCGTCACGGGCACGTCCGGCCCGAGCACCGGGAAGAGTTCGCCGAGCACCCGCCGCAGCGCCGCGAAGACGCGGGGCTCCCGGTCGAAGTCGGGGCGGACCCGGGAACCGTAGTGGTAGGGAGCACCCCGCCCGCCGAACGCGAGCCGGCCGTCGGCGGTGCGCTGGCCGTAGATGATGACGTGCCGGTAGTCGGAGAAGGTCTCCCGCTCGGCCAGCCCGATCTCCGCCCAGGTCGCCTCGGGCAGCGGCGCGGTGGCCACCATGAGCGAGTAGACCGGCGCCACGGCCCGCCGCTGGCCGGGCAGGGCCGGGGTGAAGCCCTCGGTGGCCCGGACCACCACGGGTGCGCGGACCACGCCGGCCGGGGTCACCGCCGCCCCGGGGCGCAGGGCGGTCACCGGGGTGCGCTCGAAGACGCGTACGCCCCGGCGCTCCACGGCCGCGGCCAGGCCCCGGACCAGCTTCGCCGGGTGCACGGCGGCGCAGTGCGGGGTGTACGTGCCGCCGCGTACCCCGTCGGCGTGGCAGCGGGCGGCGGCCTCGGCGGCGTCGAGCAGCACCAGGTCGGCGGCGGCGAGCCCGTGTTCGCGGGCTTCCGCGACGGCGGCCCGGGCCCGGCCGAGCTGCACGTCGGTGCGGGCCAGCACCACCGTGCCGCCGGCCGTCCAGTCGCAGTCGATGCCCTCGGCGGCGACCACGCGGCCGACCTCGCGGACCGTCTCGTGCATGGCCCGCTGCATGGCGAGCGCCCGGTCCCGGCCGTGCCGGCGGGCCAGCGCCGGCAGGGAGGTGGGGAAGAGGGCGGAGCACCAGCCGCCGTTGCGGCCGGAGGCGCCGTAGCCGGCGATCTCCTTCTCCAGCACGACGATCCGCAGGGTCGGGTCGGCCACGGCGAGGTAGTAGGCCGTCCACAGCCCGGTGTAGCCGGCGCCGACGATCACCACGTCGGCGTCGGTGTCGCCGGGCAGGCCGGGGCGCGGGGTCAGCGGCCCGTCCACGCTGGACAGCCAGTACGACAGGTCCTGGTAGCGCATCACCACTCCGGTGGGGGCAGGTCGTGGCGCAGCCGCGGGTCGGGCTGCGGGGTCCCGTACGTCTCGACGACCGGCACCACCCCGGCCCACACCGGCCGGTCGAGGTCGTCCTCGGGGTCGTCGGGTGGGCCGGCGCTGATCTTCACCGAGCACTCGTCCAGCGGCAGGGCGAGGACCAGCGTGGCGGCCAGCTCGCGGGCCGAGGGCGGCCGGATCTTCGCCCAGCGGCCGGGGAGCAGGTGCTCGGAGAGGCGGTGCAGCGCCGCCGCCTTCGCCTCACCGGTGAGTGCGGTGAGGGTGCCGAGCACCATGGCGCAGCGGTAGTTCATCGAGGACTCGAAGGCGCTGCGGGCCAGCACCAGCCCGTCGAGCAGGGTGACGGTCAGGCAGGCCGGGGCGCCGGCGGCGAGGTGCCGGAACAGCCGGCTGCCGGTCGAGCCGTGCACCAGCACCCGCTCGCCGTCCCGGGCGTACGCGACCGGCAGCGCGTACGGCTGGCCGCCGTCGGTGACGGCCAGGTGCGCGACGCGGCCGGCGTCGAGGACGGCGTGCAGCGCCGCCCGGTCGTGGACGGCGAGGTCGGGCAGCCGGCGTACCCGGGTCCGGTCGGTGCCGCCGACGGCGGTCGCGGGTTTGGCGGCGGTGGGCGCGGTCCGGTCCCCGACGGTGCGGGGCCGGTCCCCGGTGTCCCGGGAACCGGCCTCGTCCGGGCCGCCGGTCAGAGGCGCGACCATGCCTCGGTCAGCACGGCGCGCAGGATCTGCTCGATCTCGTCGAACTGCTGCTGCTGGGCGATCAGCGGCGGGGCGAGCTGGATCACGGGGTCGCCCCGGTCGTCGGCGCGGCAGTAGAGCCCGGCCTGGAAGAGCGCGGTGGAGAGGAAGCCGCGCAGCAGCCGCTCCGACTCGGCGTCGTCGAAGGTCTCCCGGGTCGTCTTGTCCTTGACGAGTTCGATGCCGTAGAAGTAGCCGTCGCCCCGGACGTCGCCGACGATCGGCAGGTCGTTGAGCTTCTCCAGGGTGGACCGGAAGGCGCCCTCGTTGGCCCGGACGTGGCCGACCAGGTCCTCCCGGGCGAAGACCTCCAGGTTGGCCAGGGCCACCGCGCAGGAGACCGGGTGCCCGCCGAAGGTCACCCCGTGGGCGAACATGCCGGTCTCGGTGAGGAACGGCTCCATGAGGCGCTCGCTCGCGATCATCGCGCCGAGCGGGGCGTAGCCGGACGTGATGCCCTTGGCGGTGGTGATGATGTCCGGCTGGTAGCCGTAGCGGACGGCGCCGAAGTACTCGCCGAGCCGGCCCCAGGAGCAGATCACCTCGTCGCTGACCAGCAGCACGTCGTACGCGTCGCAGATCTCCCGGACGCGCTCGAAGTAGCCGGGCGGCGGCGGGAAGCAGCCGCCGGAGTTCTGCACCGGCTCCAGGAAGACGGCGGCGACGGTGTCCGGCCCCTCCCGCTCGATGGCCCGGCCGATCTCCTCGGCGGCCCAGCGACCGAACGCCTCGGGGTCGTCGCCGTGCTCGGGGGCGCGGTAGAAGTTGGTGTTCGGCACCTTGATGCCGCCGGGCACCAGCGGCTCGAAGTCGCTCTTGATGCCGGGCAGGCCGGTGATCGACAGCGCGCCCATCGAGGTGCCGTGGTAGGCGATGTAGCGGCTGACCACCTTGTACTTGTTCGGCTGGCCGGTGCGCTTGAAGTAGGCCCGGGCCAGCTTCCACGCGGCCTCGACGGCCTCGGAGCCGCCGGTGGTGAAGAAGACCCGGTTCAGGTCGCCCGGTGCCAGCGCGGCGATCTTCTCGGCCAGCTCGACGGCCTTGGGGTGGGCGTACGACCACAGTGGGAAGTAGGCCAGTTCGCCGGCCTGCTTGGCGGCCGCCTCGGCGAGCTCGGTCCGGCCGTGGCCGGCGTTGACGACGAAGAGCCCCGCGAGTCCGTCCAGGTAGCGGCGGCCCTGCGAGTCCCAGACGTACGCGCCCTCGCCGCGCACGATGGTCGGGACCTCGCCGGCGGAGTAGCTGGCCATCCGGGTGAAGTGCATCCAGAGGTGGTCGGTGGCGTTGGCCATGTCAGCCCCATCGGGTCTCGGGCCGGTCAGGGGTGACACCGGCCGCTCTGCCCACGGTTATCCCACAACCAATGCCGATCACGCAAGCGTCGGAGGCAAACGACAACGGATTCAGCGAGCCGTGTTTGTCACGGCAACGGAATCCGTATCAGGCCGTTCCCCAGCTGTAGGTCTGCTTGCGCAGCTTGAGGTAGACGAACGCCTCGGTGGAGACCACGCCCGGCACCCCGCGCAGCTTCTGGAGGATCTCCAGCAGGTGCTCGTCGTTGCGGCAGACCACCTCGGCCAGCAGGTCGAACGACCCCGCGGTGATCACCACGTAGTCGATCTCCTCGAACTCGGCCAGCCGGTCGGCGACGCTCTCCAGGTCGCCGTCGGTCCGCAGGCCGATCATGGCCTGGCGGGGGAAGCCGAGCTGGAGCGGATCGGTCACCGCCACGATCTGCATGACCCCGGCGTCGAGCAGGCGCTGCACCCGCTGCCGCACCGCCGCCTCGGAGAGGCCGACCGCCTTGCCGATGGTCGCGTACGGGCGCCGCCCGTCCTCCTGGAGCTGCTCGATGATCTGCTTGGCCACGTCGTCGAGCAGAGCGTGGCTCGCGCCTTCACGCACGGTCACGCGACGGCTGCCGTTGCCGTTCTCCAATTGCCGGTTGGCCATCGTCCGCTCCCCAAGTCCGAATCCTCGTGCTGAGCGTAGTGCCCCGCGCAGTCTGGCGTATTTCGTGGTCCTTCGCTATTCCCGCAACGGAATCCCTTGTAAGGGAGGTCACCTCATGTCAGGATCAGTCGTCCATCGCCACTGACCCTCCCGCCGGCGCGTCACCCCCGTCCCGCCGCCGACGCTGACCCCCCGAGGAGTCGTCACATGCGTAGTCCCCTCCGGCACCTCACACGGCGCGGTCTGCTCACCGGGACCCTGGGCTCGGCCACCCTGCTCGCCACGGCGGGCACGCTGGCCGGCTGCGGCACCAAGGGCGCACAGCAGACCGAGGCCGGTTGCAAGAGCGACGACCTTTCCGCCACGGAGAAGAAGCTGGCCTTCTCGAACTGGCCGCAGTACATGGACGTGGACGAGAAGGACGAGTCCAAGCGCCCCACCCTGGACGCGTTCATCGCGAAGTCCGGGATCCAGGTGACGTACACCGAGGACGTCAACGACAACAACGAGTTCTTCGGCAAGGTGCAGAACCAGCTCGCCGGCTGTCAGACCACCGGCCGCGACATCATGGTCCTCACCGACTGGATGGCCGCCCGGATGATCCGGCTCGGCTGGATCCAGAAGCTGGACAAGGCGAAGCTGCCCAACGTCGAGGCGAACCTGCTGCCCTCGCTGCGCGGCCGCTCCTTCGACAAGGACAACCAGCTCGCCATCCCGTGGCAGTCCGGCCTGGCCGGGCTCGCGTACAACGCCAAGGTGGCCAAGGAGATCCGCACGGTCGACGAGCTGCTCACCCGCCCCGACCTCAAGGGCAAGGTGACCGCGCTGTCGGAGATGCGGGACACCATGGGCCTGCTGCTCCAGTCGAACGGCCACGACCCGGCCAACTTCACCCCGGCGCAGTTCGACGACGCGCTGAACAAGCTGAAGAAGGCCGTTGACTCGAAGCAGATCCGCAAGTTCACCGGCAACGACTACGCCCCCGATCTGGCCAAGGGCGACATCGCCGCCTGCGTCGGCTGGTCCGGAGACGTGATCCAGCTCGGCTTCGAGGACGAGAAGATCAAGTTCGTGGTGCCCGAGTCCGGCGTGATGCTCTGGTCGGACAACATGCTGGTGCCGAACAAGGCCGGCCACAAGGCCAACGCCGAAGAGCTGATCAACTACTACTACGACCCGGCGGTCGCCGCGAAGCTCGCCGCCTACGTCAACTACATCTGCCCGGTCACGGGCGCGCAGGCCGAGATGGAGAAGATCGCCCCGGACCTGGCCGCCAACCCGCTCATCTTCCCCGACGACGCGATGCTGTCGAAGTCCAAGGTCTTCATGGCCCTGGACGAGAAGCAGGAGAAGGAGTACGAGACCAAGTTCCAGCAGGTCATCGGGGCGTGAGGACAATGGGAGACGAGACACCGGCCGGCGACCTGCGGCTGGCCAACCTGACCAAGCGGTTCGGCATCTTCACCGCGGTGGACGACCTCAGCCTCACCATCCCGCAGGGCTCGTTCTTCGCCCTGCTCGGGGCATCCGGCTGCGGCAAGACCACCACCCTCCGGATGATCGCCGGGCTGGAGGAACCGACCAGCGGGCAGGTGCTGCTCGGTGACCGGGACATCGCCGGGCTGCGGCCGTACAAGCGGCCCGTGAACACGGTGTTCCAGAGTTACGCGCTCTTCCCGCACCTCGACATCCACGAGAACGTGGCCTTCGGGCTGCGGCGGCGCGGCATCCGCAAGGTCACCGACCAGGTCGAGCGGATGCTCGCCCTGGTGCAGCTCGAAGGGTACGGGCGGCGAAAGCCGGCCCAGCTCTCCGGCGGCCAGCAGCAGCGCGTGGCGCTGGCCCGGGCGCTCATCAACCACCCGCAGGTGCTGCTGCTGGACGAGCCGCTCGGCGCGCTCGACCTCAAACTGCGCCGGCAGATGCAGATCGAGCTGAAGCGGATCCAGACCGAGGTCGGCATCACCTTCGTGCACGTCACCCACGACCAGGAGGAGGCCATGACCATGGCCGACACGGTCGCGGTGATGAACGCCGGCCGGATCGAGCAGCTCGGCGCCCCCGCCGACATCTACGAGTACCCGGCCACCGCCTTCGTGGCGAACTTCCTCGGCCAGTCCAACCTGCTGGCCGGCGAGGCCGCCGGCCACAGCGGCGACGACGTGGCGGTCACCGCCCACGGCGCGCGCTTCTCGGTGCCCGCCGACCGGGCCCGGACCGACCAGGGGACGGTCTTCCTCGGGGTACGTCCCGAGAAGCTGCACCTGGTCAGCGGCCCGGACGAGGTGCCCGCCGGCCACCAGCACGTCGGCGGGGTGGTCACGGACGCCTCGTACGTCGGGGTGAGCACCCAGTACCTGGTGCGCACAGCGTGGGGCAGCGAGCTGTCCGCGTTCGCCGCGAACAGCGGGGCCGGCGGGCGGCTGCCCGTCGGCGCCCCGGTGACCGCGCACTGGGACCCGCGGCACGCCTTCCTGCTGCCCCGGGCCGCCGGGGAGGACGACCAGACCAGCCCGGTGCTCGACGAGCCCCCGGTCGGTGCGCTGTCATGAGCGCCCTGGCCCACGTACCGACCCCGGCCGGGCAACCGGCCGCGCCGCCGGGGGTCCGCCGGGGGCGGCGCAGGCTGCTGCCGTACCTGCTGCTGCTGCCCGGCGCCGCCTGGCTGCTGGTCTTCTTCGTCCTGCCGCTGCTCCAGCTCGCCGCCGCGAGCCTCTACGACCCGAGCGGGTCGCTCTCCACCGGGTACGCCATGACCGGGGAGGTCGGCAACTACTGGGTCGCGCTGCAGGCGTACTGGCCGCAGTTCGCGCGGTCGTTCGCCTACTCGGCGATCGCGCTGGTGCTGGCGCTGCTCATGGGCTACCCGCTGGCGTACGCGATCGCGCAGAAGGCCGGCCGGTGGAAGAACCTGCTGCTGGTCGCGGTGGTCGCGCCGATGTTCACCAGCTTCCTGGTCCGCACCCTGGCCTGGAAGACCATCCTGTCCGACAACGGCGCTCTGGTCGGCCTGCTGCGCGACGTGCACCTGCTCGGGGCCGACGGCCGGCTGCTGGCCACCCCGTTCGCGGTGGTGCTCGGCCTGACGTACAACTTCCTGCCGTTCCTGGTGCTGCCGCTGTACGCGAGCCTGGAGCGGCTCGACCCCCGGCTGCTGGAGGCGGCGAGCGACCTGTACGCGAGCCCGCTGCGCGCCTTCCGGCGGGTCACCCTGCCGCTGTCGATGCCCGGGCTCATCGCCGGCACGCTGCTCTTCTTCATCCCGGCCACCGGCGACTACATCAACGCCGAGCTGCTCGGCACTCCGAACGAATACATGATCGGCAACGTCATCGACTCGGCGTTCCTGGTCCGGCTGGACTACCCGCAGGGCGCGGCGCTGTCGTTCCTGCTCATGGCGGCGATCCTGGCGATCGTCTTCGTCTACCTGCGCAGGTCCGGCACCGAGGAGGTGTTGTGATGCGACGTTGGCTCGCCGACCGGTGGGTGATGGGCGTGGCGCTGCTCGTCCTCGGCTACCTGTCGCTGCCGATCATCGTGGTCGCCGGGCTCTCCTTCAACCGGCCGTCGAGCCGGCTGTCCTACGACTTCAACGAGTTCACCCTCGACAACTGGACCCACCCCTGTGCCACGTCCGACATGTGCGACGCCCTGGTGCGCAGCATGGAGATCGGTCTGATCGCCACGGTCGTCTCCACCATCCTCGGCACGCTCATGGCGTTCGCCCTGGTCCGGCACGGCTTCCGCGGGCGGTCCGGGATCAACGGCCTGATCTTCCTGCCGATGGCCACCCCCGAGCTGGTGATGGGCACCTCGCTGCTCGCCCTCTTCGTGGCCGCCGGGGTGCCTCAGGGCTTCTGGACCATCGTCATCGCGCACGTGATGTTCTGCGTGTCGTTCGTGGTGGTGACCGTGAAGGCCCGGCTCGCCGGCATGGACCGGCGGCTGGAGGAGGCCGCCATGGACCTCTACGCCAGCGAGTGGCAGACCTTCCGCCGGATCACGCTGCCCCTGGTGCTGCCCGGCATCGTGGCCGCCGCGCTGCTGGCCTTCTCGCTGAGCTTCGACGACTTCATCATCACGAACTTCAACGCCGGCACCACGGTCACCTTCCCGATGTACGTCTGGGGCGCCGCTCAGCGGGGCATCCCGCCCCAGGTCAACGTCATCGGCACGGCGATGTTCGCGATCGCGCTGCTGCTGGTCGGCGCCAGCTCGCTGCGCGGCCGGCGGGCCCGGCGCGCCGCCCTCGCGGCACCCGTCGCCGCCGTCGGCGCTCCCACGAGCGCGTCATGACACTCCCGCATACCGGCCGGGCGCTGGCCGACGCCGCGCCCGTCCCGTACTGGCTCGACCGGCCGGACCGCCCGGACCCGCTGCCGCCGCTGGCCGGCGCCCACGACACCGACCTGCTGGTGGTCGGCGGCGGGTACTCCGGGCTCTGGACCGCGCTGCTGGCCAAGGAGGCCCACCCCGACCGGGACGTGCTCCTGGTCGACGCGGGCACCTGCGGCTGGGCGGCGTCCGGGCGCAACGGCGGGTTCTGCGCCGCCTCGCTCACCCACGGCCTCGCCAACGGGGCCGAGCGGTGGCCCGGCGAGATCGCGGAGCTGGAACGGCTCGGCCGGGAGAACCTGGACGCCATCGCCGCCACCGTGGCGAAGCACGACATCGACTGCGACTTCGAGCGCACCGGGGAGCTGGCGGTCGCCGTCGAGCCGTACCAGCTCGCCGGCCTCGCCGAGGACGCCGACCTGGCCCGCCGGTACGGCCACGACGTGCGGCTGCTCGACCGGGACGAGGTGCGCGCCGAGGTGGCCTCGCCGACGTACCTCGGCGGGATGTGGGACCGGGACCGGGTGGCCCTGCTCGACCCGGCGAAGCTCGCCCGGGGGCTGCGCCGCGCCGCCCTCGACCTGGGGGTCCGCATCCACGAGCACACCCGGGTCACCGGGCTGGCCCGCGACGGCGGCGCGCTGCGCGCCGCCACGGCCGGCGGCCCGGACGCCGCACCCGGGGCGGTGCGGGCCCGGCAGGTGGTGCTGGCCACCAACGCGTTCCCGCCGCTGCTGCGCCGGCTGCGCGCCTGGCTCGTGCCGGTCTACGACTACGCCCTGATGACCGAGCCGCTGACGCCCGCCCAGCGGGACGCCATCGGCTGGCGCAACCGGCAGGGGCTGGCCGACACCGGCAACCAGTTCCACTACTACCGGATCACCGCGGACGGCCGGATTCTGTTCGGCGGCTACGACGCGGTCTACCACTACGGCAATCGGATGGCCCCGGAGCTGGAGCAGCGCGAGGCCACCTTCGCGGCCCTGGCGTCGCACTTCTTCACGACGTTCCCCCAGCTGGACGGGCTGCGGTTCAGCCACCGCTGGGGCGGCGTCATCGACACCTGCACCCGGTTCTGCGCGTTCTTCGGCACCGCCTACGAGGGGCGCCTCGCGTACGCGGCCGGGTTCACCGGGCTCGGCGTCGGGGCCACCCGGTTCGGCGCCCGGGTGATGCTCGACCTGCTCGGCGGGGAGGAAACCCCGCTCACCCGGCTCGACCTGGTCCGCCGCAAGCCGCTGCCGTTCCCGCCGGAGCCGATCCGGGCCACCGGCATCCACCTCACCCGCTGGTCGCTCGCCCGCGCCGACGCGCGGGAGGGGCGGCGCAACCTCTGGCTCCGTACTCTCGATCGTCTTGGACTGGGGTTCGACTCCTGATGCGTATCCTCCTCGTCGGCGCCGGTGGCGTCGGCTCCGCCGCCGTATCCATCGCCGCCCGCCGCTCCTTCTTCGAGACCATGGTGGTCGCCGACCACGACCCCGCCCGCGCCGCGCGGGCGGTCGCCGGCCACGGCGACCGGTTCGTCGCCGCGACCGTCGACGCGTCCTCGGCGGAGGCCGTCGCCGCGCTGTGCCGGGAACACCGGATCACCCACGTGCTGAACGCGGTCGACCCGCGCTTCGTCATGCCGATCTTCGACGGCGCGTTCGCCGCCGGGGCCGACTACCTGGACATGGCCATGTCGCTGTCCCGGCCGCACCCGGACGCGCCGCACGCCGAGACCGGGGTGAAGCTCGGCGACGAGCAGTTCGCGGTGGCCGCCGCCTGGGCGGAGGCCGGCCGGCTGGCGCTCTGCGGCATCGGCGTCGAACCCGGTCTCTCCGACGTCTTCGCCCGCTACGCCGCCGACGAGCTGTTCACCGAGATCGACGAGATCGGGGTACGCGACGGCGCCAACCTCACCGTCGACGGCTACGACTTCGCCCCCTCGTTCTCCATCTGGACCACCATCGAGGAGTGCCTGAACCCGCCGGTCGTCTGGGAGGCCGAGCGGGGCTGGTTCACCACCCCGCCATTCTCCGAGCCCGAGGTGTTCGAGTTCCCCGAGGGGATCGGCCCGGTCGAGTGCGTCAACGTGGAGCACGAGGAGGTGCTGCTCATCCCGCGCTGGGTGAAGGCAGAGCGGGTCACCTTCAAGTACGGCCTCGGCGACGAGTTCATCGAGGTGCTGAAGACCCTGCACAAGCTGGGCCTGGACTCGACCCGCCCGGTGCGCGTCCGCGGCGTCGAGGTCTCCCCGCGCGACGTGGTGGCCGCCTGCCTGCCCGACCCGGCCACCCTGGGCGACCGGATGCGCGGCAAGACCTGCGCCGGCACCTACGTGACCGGCACCGGGCCGGACGGCCGGCCGCGGCGGGTCTACCTCTACCACGTGGTCGACAACGAGTGGTCGATGGCCGAGTACGGCCACCAGGCCGTGGTCTGGCAGACCGCGGTCAACCCGGTCGTGGCCCTGGAACTGCTGGCCACCGGGACCTGGTCCGGCACCGGCGTGCTCGGACCGGAGGCGCTGCCCCCGCGGCCCTTCCTTGACCTGCTCACCGGCTACGGCTCCCCGTGGGGAATGGAGGAGCGGTGACCCGCTACGGCCCGATGTACGGCCCCGACGTGACGTTCCTCGGCGTGCCGCCGTGCACCCTCGAAGAGCCGGTGACGTACGCCGACGCCGACGTCGTGATCGTCGGTGCGCCCTTCGACGGCGGCACCTCGCACCGGCCGGGCACCCGGTTCGGCCCGTCCGCCATCCGCCAGGCCTGCTACCTGCCGCACGACGGCTCCCGACCGTCCCTGGCCCTGCGGGTGGACGCGCTGCGGGACCTGTGCGTCTACGACGCCGGTGACGTCGAGATGTTCTCCGGCGACATCGAGCGCTCGCTGGGCGCGCTGGAAACCGCCGTGCACGCGGTCGCCGCCGCCGGGGCGATCCCCATCGTGCTCGGCGGCGACCACTCGATCGCGCTGCCGGACGCCACCGGGGTGGCCCGGCACCACGGGCTCGGCCGGGTCTCCCTCGTGCACTTCGACGCGCACGCCGACACCGGGGACATCGAGTTCGGCTCGCTGCACGGGCACGGCCAGCCGATGCGCCGGCTCATCGAGTCCGGCGCGGTACGCGGTGACCGCTTCCTCCAGATCGGCCTGCGCGGCTACTGGCCGGGACCCGAGACGCTGTCCTGGATGGCCGACCAGCGGATGCGCTCGTACGAGATGACCGAGGTGGTGGCACGCGGCCTCGACGAGTGCCTTTCAGAGGCGTTCGGCATCGCCACCGACGAGTGCGAGGGCGTCTTCCTCTCCGTCGACGTGGACGTCGTCGACCCGGGCATGGCACCCGGCACCGGCACCCCCGAGCCGGGCGGGTTCACCTCCCGGCAGCTCCTCGACGCGGTCCGCCGGGTCTGCTACGAGCTGCCGGTGGTCGGCGTGGACGTGGTCGAGGTCGCCCCGCCCTACGACCACGCCGACATCACCGCGTACCTCGGCAACCGGGTGGTGCTGGAGGCCCTGTCGGCGATCGCCCGCCGCCGCCGCGACGCCGCCGGCGGCGACCCCTGGAACCCCAGCCAACCCCTCCTCGACGCCCGCTGACCGTCAGCGCCGGGGGCAGTGTGCGACGAGGCGGAGTGGTTCGGTGGTCTCGGTGAGTGAGTTGGGCTCGACGACGAGGCGGGCCGTGGCCGTGGCGGGCCCGCCACGGAAGGCACCCCGGTCGGCCGGAATCGTCGCTGTCCAGGTGCCGGAGGTCCGGTCGTCGGTGCACGCCCCGATCACGCCGAACCCGAAACCGGTGATCGAACCCCGGCGGGCCCGCTGGTCGAGGTGGACCTCGATGTACGCGAGGCCCCGCTCGGCGCCGCAGGCGTACCGGCCGCCGATGGTGGCCGTGTGCGCGGGGACGTCGGCGGCGCCGTACCAGTTGACGGAGATCCTCGGTGCCGGGGCGGCGACGGCGGCGCCGGGCGCGAGGCCGAGCGTGGCGGCCGTGGCGAGGGTGGCGAGGCCGGCGGCGAGCAGGGGCTGTCGGACCGGGCGCATGCGCGGGCTCCTGTCTGGCGGTGGTGGGATACTGCTCCGACGTGGACCGGCGTCAGCATCCCACCGGCGCGGCGCCCGCAAGCTGGAAGATCTCGGACAGTCAGCGGGCCAGCTGGGAGCGGATGAGGAAGCGGACGCCCTCCGGGGCCTCCAGGGAGAAGCCGCTGCCCCGGCCGGGCACCACGTCGACCGTGAGCCGGGTGTGTTTCCACAACTCCCACTGGGCCGTCGACATCCAGAACTCGACCGGCTCGGGCACCCCGTCGACCTCGAGCGAGGCGAGCAGCACGTCCGAGCCGCCGGTGCGGAACTCGCCGGCCGGGTAGCACATCGGGGCGCTGCCGTCGCAGCAGCCACCGGACTGGTGGAACATGATCGGCCCGTGGGCCGCCCGCAGCGACCGGATGAGACCGGCCGCCGCGGGCGTCAGGGTGACGGGGTCGCCCATCAGAAGAAGCCCAGCTTCTTGGGGGAGTAGCTGACCAGCAGGTTCTTGGTCTGCTGGTAGTGCTCCAGCATCATCTTGTGGTTCTCCCGGCCGATGCCGGACTGCTTGTACCCGCCGAACGCGGCGTGCGCCGGGTAGGCGTGGTAGCAGTTGGTCCAGACCCGACCGGCCTGGATGGCCCGCCCGGCCCGGTACGCGGTGTTGATGTCCCGGGTCCAGACACCCGCGCCCAGGCCGTAGAGGGTGTCGTTGGCGATCTTCACGGCGTCGTCCAGGTCGGCGAAGGAGGTCACCGAGACCACCGGACCGAAGATCTCCTCCTGGAAGATCCGCATCGAGTTGTCGCCCTCGAAGATCGTCGGCTCGACGTAGTAGCCGCCGGACAGCTCGCCGCCGAGGTCCGCCCGCGACCCGCCGGTCAGCACCTTCGCGCCCTCCTGCCGGCCGATGTCCAGGTAGGACAGGATCTTCTCGAGCTGGTCGTTGGACGCCTGCGCCCCGATCATCGTGTCGCTGTCCAGGGGGTGGCCCTGCTTCACCTGCTCGGTGCGGGAGACCGCCCCGTCCAGGAAGTCGGAGTAGTGGCCCTGCTGGATCAGCGCCCGCGACGGGCAGGTGCAGACCTCGCCCTGGTTGAGCGCGAACATCGTGAAGCCTTCGAGTGCCTTGTCGAAGAAGTCGTCGCGGGACGCGCTGACGTCGTCGAAGAAGATGTTCGGGCTCTTGCCGCCCAGCTCCAGGGTGACGGGTCTGATGTTCTCGCTGGCGTACTGCATGATCAGCCGCCCCGTGGTGGTCTCGCCGGTGAACGCCACCTTCGCGACCCGGGCCGAGGAGGCGAGCGGCTTGCCCGCCTCGACGCCGAAGCCGTTCACCACGTTGACCACGCCGGGCGGGAGCAGGTCGGCGACCAGCGAGAGCAGGTGGTGGATCGAGGCGGGGGTCTGCTCGGCCGGCTTGAGCACCACGGCGTTGCCGGCGGCGAGCGCCGGGGCGAGCTTCCAGACCGCCATGAGGATCGGGAAGTTCCAGGGAATGATCTGCCCGACCACGCCGAGCGGCTCGTGGAAGTGGTACGCCACCGTGTCGTCGTCGAGCTCGCCGAGCGAGCCCTCCTGGGCCCGGATCGCCCCGGCGAAGTAGCGGAAGTGGTCGATGGCCAGGGGGATGTCGGCGGCCAGGGTCTCGCGTACCGGCTTGCCGTTCTCCCAGGTCTCGGCGATGGCGAGGGATTCCAGGTTCTCCTCCATGCGGTCGGCGATCCGGTTGAGGATGAGCGACCGTTCGGCGACCGAGGTGCGGCCCCAGGCGTCGGCGGCGCCGTGCGCCGCGTCGAGCGCCTTCTCCACGTCCTCGGCGGTGCCCCGGGCCACCTCGCAGAAGGTCTGCCCGGTCACCGGGGTGGGGTTCTCGAAGTACCGGCCGCCGTGCGGCTTCACGTACTCGCCGCCGATGAAGTGGTCGTAGCGGGACTGCCAGTGGGTGGGGGCGTCGTAGCGCGTCACGGGTACCTCCGCCGTCCGTGGGGGTGGATGGCGGAGGACGTTAGTTCCCGCGACGTTGCAGCAACGTTGCGCGCGGCAGGTCGTACTCCTCGGCGAGCTGGCGGGCCCGGGCCAGGGCGAGCGGCCGGCGCGGCGCGCCCGGCGGCAACGCCCGCGCCAGGGCCTGCCAGGCGACGAGGTCGTCGGCGCCGGTGGGCGTCGCGGTCCAGGCCGCGAGCAGCGCCGGGTCCGCGGCGGCCAGCACGGCCGCGCGGAGCTGGCCGTCGACCAGCCGCCGCAGTCGCGCCACTCCCGGCGCGTCCGACCCGGGCAGCACGGGCCCGGGGTACGCCCGCAGCGCCCCCGCCGCGTCGCCGCGTTCGAGCAGTTCGGTGACGGTACGGAAGTCGGCGCGCACGGTCGGCCGCAGCCGGTAGGGGCGGGAGTCGAGCAGTTCGTCGCCGAGGGCCCGGCGCAGCCGGGACAGTTCGGCGCGCAGGGTGACCGGGTGCAGCCGGTCGTCGCCGTAGAGGTCGAGGCCCAGCTGTTCGCCGGTGCGCCCCTCGGGGTGGTCGAGGAGCAGCACCAGCAGCTCACTGTGCCGCCGGCCGAGCCGGATCCGTCTGCCGCCGACGCGCAGTTCCGCCTCGTCCCGGCCGAGCGCGGCGACGTGCGCCACGTCGGGTTCGGCGGGGGCGGCGCCGGCCAGGAACGCCTCGGCGGCGCGGGCGGTGGCCCGGACCAGGGCCAGGCTCTGCGGGGTGGCCAGGTGGTCTCCGCCGGTGATGTCGACGGCGCCGAGCAGCCGGCCGGTGGTCGGGTCGTGGATCGGGGCGGCGGCGCAGGTCCAGCGCTGCACCGGCCGGACGAAGTGCTCGGTGGCGAAGATCTGGACGCTGTGGTCGACGGCCAGTGCGGTGCCGGGCGCGTTGGTGCCGGCGTGGGCCTCGTCCCAGCGGGCGCCGGGCACGAAGTTCATCCGCTCGGCGTGCCGGAGCACGCCGGGGTGCCCCTCCACCCAGAGGAGCCGCCCGTCGGCGTCGCAGACCGCCATGAGGTGCGCGCCGTCGAGCGCGATGCCGCCGAGCAGGTCGCGGAAGAGGGGGAGCACGCGGTTCAGGGGGTGGGCGGCGCGGTAGCTCGCCAGCGCGTCGTCGGTGAGGTCGACCGGGGCGGTGGCCTCGGGGTCGAGCAGCGCGGACCGTTCCCACGACCGGCGGACCACGTCGCGGACCCGGCCCGTGGTGGTGCCGGCGGTGAGGAACGCTTCGTGGGCGGCGCCGACCTGCGCGATCCGCTCGGCCGGATCGGCGCCGAATTCCAGGGCGAGCCACGGGTCAGCCATCGGCGACCTCCTCGCGCCCATGGTGACCCAGCTCACCGCCGATCGCCAAGCCGCCGCCCAACTTGTCATTGACAAGTTGTGGTGCGGCACGCAAACTTGACATTGACAAGATACGATCGGGAGGTCGGGATGGAACTCGCGACGGTCCGCAGGATGTGGCAGCTCATCGAACCCGTGCACGCGCTGGTCTACTACGCGCCCGAGCTGACCGAGGAGGCCGCCGGGCTCGGCCTGGCCACCGACGAGCGCTGGCCCGGCTATTTCGCGCTGCGCAGCGCCCCGCTCGGCGCGGCCGGCCCGAACCTGGTCGCCGCCACCTACTACAGCTTCAGCCCTCGGATGGTCGCCGGGTACGTGCCGGCCGTCTGGGCCGCCGCCGACCCCGCGAAGGTGCTCGCCGCCCGGCTGTCCGGCGTGGACCGGGCGCTGCGCGCCCTGCTCGGCGACCGGGTCGACTCGCCCGAGCTGGCCGAGGCCGCCACCCTGGCCCGCCGCGCGGTGCGCGCCGCCGACCTGGGCGGCCGTCCGCTGGCCGCCGCCAACGCCGACCTGCCCTGGCCGGACGCGCCGCACCTGGCGCTCTGGCAGGCGGCCACGATCCTGCGCGAGCACCGGGGCGACGGCCACATCGCCGCGCTGCGGACCGCCGGGCTGGACCCGGCCGAGTCACTGGTCTCCTTCGCCGCGGTCGGCGCCGCCCCCGTGGAGGTCTTCGCGAGCCGGCGGTGGACCGCCGACGAGTGGGCCGCCGCCCGCGACCGGCTGGCCGCCCAGGGTCTGGTCGACGGCGACGGGGTGGCCACCGAGGCCGGCCGCCGGCTCCGCGACGAGGTGGAGCGGCGGACCGACGAGCTGGCCGCCGCGCCGTGGCGGGCGCTCGGACCGGCCGTCGGCCGGTTCGCCCAGCTCGTCGCCCCGGTCACCCAGGCCGTGGTGGCCACCGGCCTGCTGCCGGCACAGAGCACCCTGGGGATCACGCGCCCGCAGTGATCCGGCTCACACCGCAGCCGCGGGTGGCCCCTCCGGCCCGGACGAACGCCCCAGACGGCACGACGGGCACCGCCCCCGGCCCGCCGGCGTGGAGGATTGCTCCGGCGGCGCTTACGGAACCCTTATCTCCTGCCTGGGACCGTATGCGGGACGGACGAGGAGCACGGGGGAGCGGACAGCGGTGCGGGTGTTGGTGGCGGACGACGAGCGGTTGCTGGCGGACACGGTCGCCGAGGGGCTGCGTCGGTTCTCGATGGCGGTCGACGTCTGCTACGACGGCGACGGCGCGCTGGAGCGGATCGGGGTCAACCGGTACGACGTGGCCGTGCTGGACCGGGACATGCCCGGCGCCACCGGCGACGAGGTGTGCCGCAGCCTGGCCGGCTCCGACGCGGGCACCCGGGTGCTGCTGCTCACCGCCGCCGCCGGCATCCGCGACCGGGTGGCGGGCCTCGGGCTGGGCGCCGACGACTACCTGACCAAGCCGTTCGCCTTCGCCGAGCTGGTGGCCCGGGTGCAGGCGCTGGGCCGGCGGTCCGCCCCGGCGGTGCCGCCCGTGCTGGAACGGCACGGGGTGGTGCTCGACGTGGCCCGGCACACGGTCACCCGGGACGGGCGACCGCTCGGCCTGAGCCCCAAGGAGTTCGCCGTCCTGCACGTGCTCATGCGCGCCGGCGGCCGCGTGGTCAGTGCCGAGGACCTGCTCGAACAGGCCTGGGACGAGTTCGCCGACCCGTTCACCAACGCGGTCCGGGTGACCGTGATGACCCTGCGCAGGAAGCTCGGCCAGCCGTCGGTCATCCACACCGTGCCGAAGGCCGGCTACCGGATCGGCGAGCCGGAATGAGCCCCCGCCGTCGTGTCCTCCTGGTCGGGGTGCTCGCCCTGCTCGTCGGCTACTGGCTGCCCGGCCTGGGCAAGTGGCTGCTCGGCCAGGTGTGGTGGCGGACCCAGCAGTTCTGCGACGTACCGACGGTCGGCGTGGTCTGCGAGCCGGCCCGTCCGTTCGTCCCGCTGCTTCCCGGGCTGGCCGAGTTCGTGGTGCTGCTGGCCGGTGGCGTCGCGGTCTGGGGCGCCGCCCGATGGTGCCTGCGCCCGGTGCGCGACCTCGCCGACCCGATCGCCGACCTCGGGCCGCAGAACCTCGGGCACCGGATCCGCCGCGGCGGCCGCGACGAGCTGGGCCGGCTGGCACGCGCCATCGACGACATGATGGACCGGGTCACGGCCGGCTACGAGGGGCAGCGGCGGTTCGCCGCGAACGCCTCCCACGAGCTGCGTACGCCGCTGGCGGTGCAGCGGACGCTCATCGAGGTCGGCATGGCCCAGACGCTCACCGGCGAGCAGCTCGACCTGCTCACCGCCCAGCTGCTGGCCACCAACGAGCGCAACGAGCGGCTCATCGAGGGCCTGCTCGCGCTCAGCGAGAGCGACCAGGGGCTGCGCTCCTCCACCCCCCAGCGCCTCGACGAGATCGTCACCACGGTGCTGGCCGCGTACGCGGACCGGGCGGCCGAGGCCGGGGTGACGGTGGAGAGCCGGCTGGCGCCCCGGGTCGTGCCGGGCGAGCGGGTGCTGCTGGAACGCCTGGTCAGCAACCTGGTGGAGAACGCCATCAAGTACAACCGGCCGGACGGCCGGCTCACCGTGACCGTCGGCGGTGACCCGGCGCTGACCGTCACCAACTCCGGCCAGGCCGTGCCGGGCGAGGCGGTCGCCGGCCTCTTCGAACCCTTCCGGCGCCTGGCCCGGGACCGGACCAACCAGGGCGGCGGCGCCGGGCTCGGCCTGGCCATCGCCCGCTCGATCACCCAGGCGCACGACGGCATCATCGCCGCCCGGCCCGGCGAGGACGGCGGCCTGCGGGTCGACGTCCAGCTACCCGCCGTGCGCTGACCCACCCTTCCGACCTCCGGGAGCCGCCCTCGCGGCATCCCGCGATGCCACCTGCCCGAAAAACGACCGACGGCGTGCGACGCCGGGAGAGGAGACCGCTGTGCCGACGCGTACCGATCGGGTCGCGACCCCGGCCGGCCGGGTGGTCTGGGCCGACGTGGCCAAGGGCGCCTGCATCATCCTCGTGGTGCTCTGGCACGTCATCGTCAAGCACTACCTGCTGATCGACTGGCGGATCGACCTGCCCGTGCCGGGCGCCTGGGGGTTGCTCGGCGAGCAACTGCTCCCGCTGCGGATGCCGCTCTTCTTCACCCTCTCCGGGATCTTCGCGGCGAACGCCGTCGCCCGGCCGTGGCGCGTCGCCGGCCGCCCCCGGATCGCCCGGAACCTCCACCTCTACGCCACCTGGCTGCTGATCCACACCGCCCTGCTGGCCCTCGTGCCGGGCTTCCCGACCGACCGGGCCACCAGCCTCGGCGGCCTGCTCGCCCAGCTCACCGTGACGCCCTCCAACCTCTGGTACCTGTACGCGCTGGCGCTCTACTTCGCGCTGGCCAAGGCGCTGCGCCGGGTCCACCCGGCGGTGCTGCTGGCGGTCTCGGGCGCGCTCTCCGCCGTGGCGGCCACCGGCCTGCTGGACAGCCCGGGCAACCGGGGGCAGGTCTACCAGAACCTGGTGTTCTTCCTGGCCGGCGTGCACCTGCGGCCGCACCTCCAGCGCTGGGCGGCCGGCGCGAGCGCCCGCCGCCTGGCCGGGACCGCGACGGCGTACGCCGTGGCGCTGGCCGCCATGGCGCTGGCCGGCGCCGACGGCTGGCCCGGCGTCCGGCTGCTGGTGTCGGTCGTCGCGGTGGCGTTCGGCGTCACGGCCGCGGCCCGAGCGGCCCGGCTGCGGGTGGTCGGCGGGGCGCTCGCCCGGCTCGGCCGCCGGACGCTGCCGATCTACGTGATCCACATGCCGGTGCTGGCCCTGCTGCACCGGCTCCTCGCCGGCCCGGTCGCCGACCTGAACCGACCGGGGCGGGCGCTGCTGGTGGCCGGCTACCCGGTCCTGCTCACCGCCGTGGTGCTGGCGCTCAGCCTCGCCGTCCACCGCGGACTCACGGCGGCCGGCGCGCACTGGCTGTTCGACCTGCCGCGCCGCGCCGGCACCGACCACAACCGAGAAGGAGAGACCATGTCCCCCAGCCACGCTCCGGCCCTGCCGGACCGGGCCCGCGTCGAGGAGGCCGCCTGGTGGCTGTCCGGCCGGGTGGTGCGTACGCCCGTGCTGAACTGCCCGGCGATCGACCGGCTGGCCGGCGCCCGGATCCTGCTCAAGGCCGAGAACCTCCAGACCGGAGGCTCCTACAAGATGCGCGGCGCGATGCTGGCGGTGGGCCGGCTCGCCGCGGACGGCCACACCGGCGTGGTCGCGCAGAGCACCGGCAACCACGCGGTGGCGGTGGCCCTCGCCGCCCGCCGGCACGGGCTGGCCGCGACCGTGGTGCTGCCGGTCGACGCGGCGCCGGTCAAGGTGGCCCGGGCCCGCGAGGCCGGGGCGCGGGTGGTCCTCGCCGGCACCACCGTCGAGGAGCGGCTGGCCGTCGCCCGGCAGGTCGCCGACGCCGACGGTCACCCGCTGGTCGACGCGTACGACCACCCGGACGTGGTGGCCGGCCAGGGCAGCGCCAGCCTGGAGCTGATCGAGGAGGCGGAGCGCGCCGGCACCCCGCTGGACGCGCTGGTGGTGCCCGTGGGCGGTGGCGGCGGCGTCGCCGGGGCCTGCCTGGCCGCCGCCGGGACCCCGATCGAGGTGTACGGCGTCGAGCCGGTCGGCTGCGACTCGCTGGCCCGCAGCCTCGCCGCCGGCCGCCCCGGACGGCTCGACGAGCACCTTCA
>NZ_WBKT01000097.1 GCF_008868175.1 Micromonospora sp. AMSO31t | reverse complement strand
CCCTGCGCGCCGACATCGTGCGCACCGTCGACGACGGCCGCGCCGTGGTCGCCAACATCGCCGGCACCGCCACCGACACCGACGGCAACACCCACTCCTTCGAAGGCGGCCACTACATCAGCGTCGTCGGCTACCAGAACAACGGCCACACCGTGACCATCGCCGACAGCGCCAACCCGAACACCGCCTCCTACCGCATCACCGTCGACAACCTCGCCGACTGGATCGCCACCCGCGGCTACTCGGCGTCCTGATCCACCGGAAGCCACACGACAAGGGCCCGACCCCACGAGGGGTCGGGCCCTTTCGTCGTTGTCGTCAGCGGTCGCCCGCGTGCACCGGCTCGTCGGCCTCGTCGGGCACCTCGACCTGTTCCAGGTGCCGGGCCCGGCGGCGCAGCCACCAGGTGCTGGCCAGGCCGGCGAGGACCGCGAGGACCAGGCCGGCCCAGGAGATGTCCTTGAGCCAGTGCTCGGCGGCGCGGCCCACGGAGAAGAGCAGGTACGTGGTGCCGAACGCCCAGACCAGGCCGCCGGCCGCGTTGGCCACCAGGAACCGGCGGTACGGCACGTGCAGCGCCCCGGCGAGCGGGCCGGCGAGGATGCGGAGCAGGGCGACGAACCGCCCGAAGAAGACCGCCCAGACGCCGTGCCGGGCGAAGCTCTGCTCGGCGCGGGCGAGCTGCGGCGGGCCGAGGTGTTTCGGGAAGCGCCGGCCGAGCCGTTCGAGCAGCGGCCGCCCGCCGCGGCGGCCCACGGCGTACCCGATGGAGTCCCCCACGATGGCGCCGGCCGCGGCGGCGGTGGCCACCCACTCGGGCTCGACCACCCCGGCGGCGGCGAGCAGCGCGGAGCTGACCAGCACGATCTCGCCGGGTAGCGGGATGCCCATGCTCTCCACGCCGATGACCCCGGCGACGATCAGGTAGATCACGCCCGGGGGCAGCGCGGAGAGCCAGTGCTGGACGTCGACCACCCCCGAACCCTACCCGCGCGGCCTCAGCCGGCGGGGGCGAGGAACTCCAGCCGGTTGCCGTGCGGGTCGTACGTGTGGAACCGCCGCATGCCGGGAATCTCCTCGTCGCCCCAGGTCACGGGGTGGCCGGCGGCGTCGAGCCGGGCGGCGAGCCGGTCCAGGTCGGTGCGGAGCAGCGCCGGGTGCGCCTTGCGGGCCGGGCGGAAGTCGTCCTCGACGCCGAGGTGCAGTTCGACGCCGTACCCGGTGAACCAGCAACCACCGCGGGCGGCGAGGGCCGGCGGTTTGGCCTTCTCGACCAGGCCGAGCAGGCCGGCGTAGAACGACCGGGACGTTTCCTCGGAGCCGCGCGGGCAGGCGAGCAGGACGTGATGGATCATCGTGGCACCTCCTCGTCCCGAACCCTGGCACGAGGTTGCGCGAATAGCAAGACGGACGTACGGTTTTGTTGAGACCGACGCAGGTAAGTGTCGCCTAACCACGGCGGCACCCCGGCCGGTGCGACAAACTGCTCAGGACTACTCACGGTCGCTGGTGTGAAGGAGTACGACGTGGCGAGCCTCGACACCTTCGGTGCGAAGACCCAGCTACGCGTCGGAGACGCGAGCTACGAGATTTTCAGGATCGACAAGGTGGAGGGCCACGACCGGCTGCCCTACAGCTTGAAGATCCTGCTGGAGAACCTGCTGCGGACCGAGGACGGCGCGAACATCACCGCCGACCACATCCGGCAGCTCGGCGCGTGGGAGCCCACCGCCGACCCGAGCGTGGAGATCCAGTTCACCCCGGCCCGGGTGCTGATGCAGGACTTCACCGGCGTGCCCTGCGTCGTCGACCTGGCCACCATGCGCGAGGCCGTCCGCGACCTGGGCGGCGACGCCACCAAGGTGAACCCGCTCGCCCCGGCCGAGCTGGTCATCGACCACTCGGTCATCGCCGACCTGTTCGGTCGCGAGGACGCCTTCGAGCGCAACGTGGAGCTGGAGTACGAGCGCAACAAGGAGCGCTACCAGTTCCTGCGCTGGGGCCAGACCGCGTTCAACGAGTTCAAGGTCGTCCCGCCGGGCACCGGCATCGTGCACCAGGTCAACATCGAGTACCTGGCCCGCACGGTCATGGAGCGCAACGGCCAGGCGTACCCGGACACCGTGGTCGGCACCGACTCGCACACCACGATGGTCAACGGCCTGGGCGTGCTGGGCTGGGGCGTCGGCGGCATCGAGGCCGAGGCCGCGATGCTCGGCCAGCCGGTCAGCATGCTGATCCCGCGGGTCGTCGGCTTCAAGCTCTCCGGCGAGATGCCGGCCGGCACCACCGCCACCGACCTGGTGCTCACCATCACCGAGATGCTGCGCAAGCACGGTGTGGTCGGCAAGTTCGTCGAGTTCTACGGCCCCGGCGTGAGCGCGGTGCCGCTGGCCAACCGGGCCACCATCGGCAACATGTCCCCGGAGTACGGCTCCACCGTCGCGATCTTCCCGATCGACGGCGAGACCGTCCGCTACCTGGAGCTGACCGGCCGCGACCCGCAGCAGGTCGCGCTCGTCGAGGCGTACGCCAAGGAGCAGGGCCTCTGGCACGACCCGGAGCGCGAGCCGGAGTACTCGGAGCGCCTGGAGCTGGACCTCGGCACCATCGAGCCGTCCCTGGCCGGCCCGAAGCGCCCGCAGGACCGGGTGCCGCTGGGCTCCGCCAAGACCCTGTTCCGTTCGGCGCTCTCCGACTACGTCGCCGCCGACGAGACCGGGGGCGACCCGGGCCGCAAGCCGGGCGTGCCGCAGCTGGAGAAGCCGTTCGGCACCGACGGCCCGGCCGACGAGGCCAGCGCCGAGTCCTTCCCGGCCAGCGACTCCCCGGCCAACGGCATCAACGACCCGGCCGACGCCCCGCGGGACCTGGAGACCGCCGCGGTCGGCGCCGGTGGGCGCGCCACCAACCCGGTCCGGGTGACCGGGGCCGACGGCGTCGAGTACGAGCTGGACCACGGCGCCGTCGTGATCGCCGCGATCACCTCCTGCACCAACACCTCGAACCCGCAGGTCATGATCGGCGCCGCGCTGCTGGCGCGGAACGCCGTGGAGAAGGGCCTGGCCCGCAAGCCGTGGGTGAAGACCACCCTGGCCCCGGGCTCCAAGGTCGTCATGGACTACTACGACCGGGCCGGCCTCACGCCCTACCTGGAGAAGCTCGGCTTCAACCTGGTCGGCTACGGCTGCACCACCTGCATCGGCAACTCCGGCCCGCTGCCGGAGGAGGTTTCGGCCGCGGTCAACGACGGCGACCTGGCCGTCGTCTCGGTGCTCTCCGGCAACCGGAACTTCGAGGGCCGGATCAACCCGGACGTCAAGATGAACTACCTGGCGTCCCCGCCGCTGGTGGTCGCGTACGCGCTCGCCGGCACCATGGACATCGACCTGGCGAACGAGCCGATCGGCGAGGACGCGCAGGGCAACCCGGTGTTCCTGCGGGAGATCTGGCCGAACACCGCCGAGATCCAGGACGTCATCGCCTCGGCGATCGGCGCCACCGGCTTCAGCTCCGCGTACGCGGACGTGTTCGCCGGTGACGAGCGCTGGCAGTCGCTGCCGACCCCGACGGGCGACACGTTCGCCTGGGCCGGCGAGTCGACCTACGTGCGCAAGCCCCCGTACTTCGAGGGCATGGAGCGCGACCCGCAGCCGGTGCAGGACATCAGCGCGGCTCGGGTGCTGGCCAAGCTGGGCGACTCGGTGACCACCGACCACATCTCCCCCGCCGGCTCGATCAAGGCGGACTCCCCGGCCGGCAGGTACCTCGCCGAGCACGGCGTGGCGCGGCACGAGTTCAACTCGTACGGCTCCCGCCGCGGCAACCACGAGGTGATGATCCGGGGCACCTTCGCCAACATCCGGCTACGCAACCAGTTGGTCCCCGGTGTCGAGGGCGGCTTCACGGTCAACCACCTGACCGGCGAGCAGACCTCGATCTACGACGCCTCGATGGCGTACCAGGAGGCCGGAGTCCCGCTGGTCATCCTGGCCGGCAAGGAGTACGGCTCCGGCTCGTCCCGCGACTGGGCGGCCAAGGGCACCATGCTGCTCGGGGTCAAGGCCGTCATCGCCGAGTCGTACGAGCGGATCCACCGCTCGAACCTCATCGGCATGGGCGTCCTGCCGCTGCAGTTCCCCGTCGACACCACGGCCGAGTCGCTGGGCCTGACCGGCACGGAGACCTTCTCGATCAGCGGCGTCACCGCCCTCAACGAGGGCGACACCCCGCGCACCGTGAAGGTCACCACCGACACCGGCGTCGAGTTCGACGCCGTGGTCCGCATCGACACCCCCGGTGAGGCCGACTACTACCGGCACGGCGGCATCCTGCAGTACGTGCTGCGCCGCATGATCGCCAACTGAGGTCGGCACGGCTGAGAGGGGCCGCTTCCCGCGCTCGCGGGAAGCGGCCCTTCGGCGTTTCGCCGCCCGCCGCCCCTGATCGACTCCAGATCGCCGTGGTGGCGGCATCCCGGCCAGCCGGACAGCGCCACCTCGCCGGACTGGAGTCGATCTTCAGGAGGCCGACAAGGCTGAGGCGTCACGCCGGACCGCCGCTCAGCGCAGCCTCAGCGCGACCGCCCGTGCCTCCTCGTCGGTGAGCGGCAGGAACCAGAGGAAGCGGCGCACGATGGCGACCGGGTCCGGACCACCCGGCCGGCCGCGAAGGTCGCGGATCGCGCGGCGGGTGATCCGGGAGAACTCCGGGATCAGGGTCGCGCGCCGGGCGGCGTCCGTCGGGATCGCCCGCAGCGCCGGGCAGGGCCAGTCCCGACCGCAGGCGTCACACCGCCAGGACGTGCCGGTCGCGATGTGCGCGACGGCCGGGCCGCCGCGGGCCCGCCAGCGCGTTTCGGGCACGCCGTTGGTCACCCGGCCGGGGCCACGGTACGGAGGGACGAGCGGCCCGACCGCGCCCGGCACGATCGGACGGGGCGGCGGATCGTTCTTCGGCTTCGGAACCGGCTTCGGCTTGTCCTCGGGCATTCGTCATCTCTCCTCGGCGTCGTCTGCACAGCAGCCTCCCGAGGGTTGCCGGACAATCACACAGCGTTATGTAATCTCCTTCGGACGGTTGTTTTGTTCCGGAGGGGACAGGCATGAACCACGCGTTTGTCGCCGCACTGGCAGAGGCGGGCCACACGGCCGAGAGCCTGGCTGGTCAGCTCGGGGTGCATCCGAAGACCGTCGCCCGGTGGGCGAACCCGGGGCACATCCCGCAGAGCCGCCACCGGGCCACGGTCGCGAACCTTCTGGGCCAGCCCATCGACGCACTGTGGCCGGACGCGCTCCACCGCCGCGAGCCCGTGTGGTTCCGGCCGTGGGTCGACATCGAGCGTGACGCCATCGCGCTCCGCGCCTTCCAACTCGCCTGGGTGCCGGGACTGCTTCAGACCGAGGCCTATGCTCGCGTAACGCTGGAGTGGGAGGCACTGGCGCCGACCAAGATTGAGGAGTTGGTGGCAGCGCGCCTGGCTCGACAATCGATCCTTGTCCGCGATTGCGGGCCGTTGTTCGTAGCGGTGCTGGACGAGGGTGTCATTCGTCGGCAGGTCGGCAGCCGGGGACTGATGGCCGCTCAGGTCGCACATCTCGTGAACTGCGCCGAGCTACCGAACCTACAGCTCCACGTGGTGCCACAAGAGACGCCCGCGTATCCCGGGCTGAACGGGCCATTCACGCTTGCCGAGTTGCCGGACGGCACCCGGGTCGGGCACGTGGACAGTCAAGCGCGTGCGCAGATCATCGAGCAAACTTCGGAGATTGCTACCCTGGAGCGACGGTGGGAACGATTGCGCGGCGAGGCCCTCCCCCGACAGCGCTCCCTGGAACTTCTGAAAGAAGCTGCGGCATCATGGACCTGACTGGCGCGAAGTGGCGCAAGAGCACGAAGAGCGGCAGCAACGGCGGTGACTGCGTCGAGGTCGCGGACAATCTCACGGGCGTCGTCGGCGTGCGGGACTCCAAGGACCCGGCCGGCCCCGTGCTCACCTTCGACCCGGCCGCCTGGACCCGCTTCGTGGCGATGACCAAGCGCCGCTGAGCGCCACCGCCAGTCCCCCCGGAGCGTCCCGCCCTGCTCAGGGACGTTTGTCAGGGCCGCTGGGTACCGTACCGGGGTGGTCGATCAACGCCAGGTGATGAACTTCCGCGTGCGGGCCCAGCAGCTCGACCGGGCTGCGGGCACGCTCGACGACACCGCCGTGCTCGATCTCGGGGTGCAGGACACCGGCACGGACGGCGGCCGGTGGGCGCTGGCCATCCGCGGGGTCGACGTGGCGGCGTTGTCCGCGGAGGATCTGATCCTGCTGTGGACCGTGCGCGGTGCTCCCCACCTCTACCGCCGTGCCGACGCGGGCACGGTGGCGGCCGCGGTCGAGCCGTTCTCCGACGCCGACGCGGGCAAGCGCATCTACGACGCCGCCAGGCCGCTGAAAGCCGCTGGCATCGGCAACCTGGCCGCTCTGGACGAGGTCGCCGCCCGGATGCGCGCCATCGTCACCGGGCCGACGGTCAAGGGGGACGTCTCCCGCCGCGTGGCCGAGACGGTTCCCGAGCCCTATCTGCGGTTCTGCCGGCCGTGCGACGCCACCCACCTCTATGAGATGCCGTTCCGGCTGGCCGCCGTGCGGGCCGGGCTGGAGTTGCAGCTCGACACCTCGCCGCCGGTCCTGCACCGCATCCCGCGGTTCAGGAAGGCCGCCACCGCGGGCGACAGGTTCGACCTCATCCGCGCGTACCTTCGTCTGCTCGGCCCGGCCACCCCCAAGCAGGTGGCCGACTACCTCGACGCCCCGGTCAAGGAGGTCAAGGCGCGCTGGCCCGAGGATGTGGTCGAGGTGCTGGTCGACGGGGAGGCCCGCTCGCTGCTGGCCGCCGACGAGCAGGCGCTGGAATCGGCCGACACCACGGCCACCCGCCTGCTGGGCCCGTTCGACCTCTTCCTCCAGGCCAAGGACCGCGCGACCCTGGTGCCGGACCCGGCACGTGCCAAGGAGTTGTGGCCGGTGCTGGGCCGCCCGGGGGCCGTCCTGGTCGACGGTCAACTGGTCGGCACCTGGCGTCCCCGCAAGGCCGGCAGGACGCTGAAGGTCGCCGTCCAGCCGTGGCAGGCACTGTCCGCCACCACGCGCGAGAGCATCGTCGAGCAAGCCGAACGCCTCGCCGCCTACCGCGCGGTCTCCCTCGCCGGCGTCGAATTCGCCGCCTGACGGGCCACTGTCAGGCTCGCGTCCGGAACGGGGCGAGGGTGGCGCGGATCTGGTCGCCCGCGCCCCAGTCGTCGTCGAACTGGGCCAGCACGGCGAGGTGCTGCCGCAGCTGCACGATCGGCATGCGGGCCCGCCAGTCGCGGTCAAGGGCGGTCAGCTCCGCGTAGACCTCGAAGAACCGTTTCGCCTCGGGCGGGGGCGAGGTGGACCACAGGTGCGCGAGGTCGACCTCGGCCCACAGGTAGGAGACGGCCGGGTCGATCAGCGCGGGCTGCCCGTCCGGCGTGGCCAGGACGTTCTGTGCCCACAGGTCGCCGTGCGTCAGGCATGCCGGCCGGTCGGGCAGCAGGTCGGGCAGCCGGTGACACAACCGCTCAAGTGCCGCCCGGTCTGCGGCGTCGAGGGCCGCGTCGACGCGGGGCTGCCCGAGCCACCGCAGCAGCCGGTGCTGCGCGAAGAAGGCGAAGCCGTCGTCCTCCCAGGTGTTGATCTGCCGGCGGCGGCCCAGCCAGTTGTCACGGTGCCAGCCGAAGCGCGGATGGGTCGTGCTCGTGTGCAGGCGGGCGAGCGCATGCGCGAACCGCTCCCAGAACGTCTCGCTGCGCGGCCGGGGCCGCAGCACCGACAACACCAGCAGTTCCCGGTCGGCCAGGATCACCTCGGGTGTCGCCACGCCGCCGAGCTCGCGCAGGGCGGCCAGCCCTTCGGCCTCCGCGAGGAAGACGTCGTCGGCCGGCGCGTCGGCGAAGGCCTTGACGAACACCGGCGGCGCGTCCTGGCGGGTGGCCGTGCCCGCGAGCGCCGCGAGCCCGCCCGTCGCCGGCTCCACCGTGACGACGTCCCGCATTCCGGCCCGGAGCAGGCAGTCCCGCAGGAACGTCGTCGACGGCGTCACTACGGCTCCTCGTGTCCGGGGTGCGTGTTCGCACGATCCTAAGTGAACAGCCGGCGACCTTGGCGGCAGGACAACCCGGGTGCGGCGTCGACCGGACTCGTGTTGACTCTGGCGGTGGATCGTCAACGGCTCAGCAGCATCGCGCACTCGCACCATCCGATCGCGGCTCCGATCTTCGGTGTCAACGTCAACCGGCTCCTGCGCCGGGCGGGCCGCCAACCCGCGGCTCGTATCCTCGACCTCGGCTGCGGCGAGGGGTCCTGGGCGCTGCAGGCCCTCGCTCACCACCCGGACGGGCACGCCGACGGCGTGGACGTCAGCCGGTACGCCCTCGAACGCGCCGCCGGCGCCGCCGAGGCGCGTGGCCTCGCCGACCGGCTCACCCTGCACGAGCGCGACGCCCGGACGTACGTGCCGGACGGCGACTACGACCTGGTGCTGTGTGTCGGGTCCACACACGCGTTCGGCGGGTTCGGCGAGACACTGGAGCTGGCCGGCCGGCATGTGAACGCCGACGGCATCCTCATGGTCGGTGAGGGGTTCTGGCAGGTCCCGCCGACTCCGGAGGCACTCGCGGCGCTCGACGCGAAGCCGGAGGAGTTCACCGACCTCGCCGGCCTGGTCGACGCCGCCGAGCGAGCCGGCTGGACGCCGGTGTACGCCCATGTGAGCGACGCCGCCGAATGGGATGACTACGAATGGTCGTGGATCGGCTCGCTCACCGAGTGGGCGTTGGACAATCCCGGCCATCCCGACGCCGCCGAGGCGCTCACCGCCGCCCGGGAGCACCGCGACCAGTGGCTGCGCGGGTACCGCAACGTGCTGGGCTTCGTGACGCTGGTGCTCCGCCGCATCTGACCCGTCACGGCGTCGCGGCTTCCAGCACCTCCTTGAGCAGGGCGAGGTCACCGCTGACGAGCCCGGCGTCCCGTTCGAGGTCGGCGTCGCTCATCCCCGGCGAGCGGCGGAGCGTGAAGACCACCTCGCAGCCGTCGCCGTCCGCGATGGCCCGCAGCGGCACGTACACCGTCTCGCCGGAGGGCGTGACTACCTCGTGGTCGAGCACGCCGTACTCGTTGGGTGGGGCGAAGCGCACCCGCGCGCGGCCCTCCGGTGTCTCGACGAACCACTCCCCCTGCTCCCGCAGCACCGAGCTGCCCAGGCCGGGCGCCCAGCGGGGCAGGTTGCGGGGGTCGGAGGCGAACGCGTAGACGTCGGCGACCGGCCGGTCGATGTGCACGCTCAGGTGTCGGGATCCGGTGGACATCGCCCCATCATGGCAGCGTGTGCCGCCGGAGTCAGTCCGCGCCGGCGGCGCGGCGGCGCTCCTCGCGCAGCTTCATGGCGTACTCCAGCAGCGTGATCAGCACCTCCTTGACCGTCTCCCGCTCCCGCGCGTCGCAGAGCACCACGGGCACGTCGGGGTCCAGGTCGAGCGCGCCCTGCACCTCGTCCAGCCGGTACTGCTTGGCGCCCTCGAAGCAGTTCACCGCCACCACGAACGGCGTGCCCCGCCCCTCGAAGTAGTCGATCGACGGGAAGCAGTCGGCCAGCCGCCGGGTGTCGGCGAGCACGACCGCCCCGATGGCGCCCAGCGCCAGCTCGTCCCAGACGAACCAGAACCGGTCCTGCCCGGGGGTGCCGAACAGGTAGAGCACCAGGTCGTCGCTGAGGGTGATGCGGCCGAAGTCCATCGCCACGGTGGTGGTGGTCTTCTCCTCCACACCGGACAGGTCGTCGATGCCGATCCCGGTCTCGGTCAGCACCTCTTCCGTCCGCAGCGGCCGGGTCTCGCTGACCGCGCCGACCAGGGTGGTCTTGCCCACGCCGAAACCGCCGGCGATCAGGATCTTGATCGCGGTCGGCAGCGGCGCCGCACCCGCCGGCCGCTCAGAGCGCCCGTAGTCCATTGATTACCGCCTCGAAAACACTGTCGTCGGGAAGGCCGGCGGGGGTCGCCCGCGGCTCACGGACCTGCACCAGGCTGCGGGCCGCCAGGTCACCCAGGAGGACCCGGACGGTGCCCACCGGCAGGTCGAGGTGGGCGGCGATCTCGGCCACGGACTGGATCCGCTGGCAGAGACCGACGATCGCCACGTGTTCCGGGCCGAGCCCGGACTCCGACGCCACCTCCGCCCGGGTCGCCGTGACCAGGGAGATCAGATCGAACGTGCCGGTCACCGGGCGGGCCCGGCCACCGGTCACCGCGTACGGGCGCACCACCGGGCCCGCGTGGTCGTCCACCCACTCGTGCTCCGCGGGCTCCCCCTGGCCGGTCATCGCGCCGGGTTCTCGCCGAGGGGCTGTTCCCGTGTCGGTGAGGCGACGAACCGGCCGACCCGGGTGACCAGCATGGCCATCTCGTACGCGATCAGGCCGACGTCGGCGTCCTCGGACGCCAGCACGGCCAGGCAGGCGTTGCGGCCGGCCGCGGTGACGAACAGGAACGACGACTGCATCTCGATGATGGTCTGCTGCACCTGCCCGCCGCCGAACCGCTTCCCCGCGCCCCGGGCCAGGCTCTGGATGCCCGCCGCCATCGCCGCCAGGTGCTCGCCGTCGTCCCGGCTCAACCCGCGGGACGAGGCCATCAGCAGTCCGTCGGTGGAGAGCGCCACGGCGTGTTCCGCCTGCTTGACCCGGCCGACCAGGTCATCCAGCAACCACGTCAGGTCCGCGCTCGAAGCCGTCTTCTGCGCCACTCGTCGTCCTCTTCTCCCCCGGCTGGTGTGCCGTGCTCGTCCGGGATCGCCGGATCGGCGGTCCCTAGGTCGCCTGACCGTCGCCGGTGTCCGGCGCGCCGGCTTCGTGCGCCCCGCCGAGCAGCCGGGCCGCGTCGGTCCGGCCGCGTCGGGTGCCGCTCTGGTAGGAGCTCATCATCCGGCGCACCTGCTCCGGTGGGCGCACCGTGTCGTCGTCGTCCCCGCCGTCGTCGTCCGCGGCGGTCTGGTCGTGCCGCAGTTCCGGCGCCAGGTTGGCCTGCCGGACCCGGACGGGCAGCCCGCCGTCGGTGCGGGCCGGCGCCGCGCCGCCGTCCGTCCGCGCCTCGGGCCGTGGGGCCTCCGCGGGCCGGGCCTCCACCGGGGTCAGCGCCACGGTGGGCTCGCCGAGTGCGGGCTGCCGTTTCCGGGTACGCGCCGGCAGCCCGGACGGGGTGAGCCGCGGCTCGTCCGAGTCGTCCTCGCGGGCCGGGGCGGGTGGTTCCGTGCCGTCCGCGACCGGCTCGGCCGGATCGGCGCTCTCGGCGAGGGCCACCGTGGCGGCCGGCCGGTCGCCCGCGGGTTCGGCCGCCGCGCTCTCCGTCGCCGGGGAGGCGGGCGCCGCCGGGGCCGGCTGCCCGGCGCCGACCGGGAAGCCGCCGGAGGTGCTCGGATCCGGCCCGTCGTGCGTGACCAGTTCGAGCGGGATCAGCACCACGGCGGTCGTCCCGCCGTACGCCGATTCCTTGAGCTGCACCTTCACCCCGTGCCGCTCGGTGAGCCGGCTGACCACGAACAGGCCGAGGCGGGCGGCGTTGGCCAGGTTCAGCTCGGACCGGTCCACGATGCGCCGGTTCGCGGCGGCCAGTTCCTCCGCGCCCATGCCGAGGCCGCGGTCCTCGATCTCGATGGCGAAGCCGTTGGACACCAACATGCCGCGCACCTCGACGGTGGTGTGCGGCGGCGAGAAGGAGAGGCCGTTCTCGATCAGCTCGGCCAGCAGGTGGATGACGTCGCCGACGGCCCGGCCGGTCAGCGACACGGGGCCGAGCGGCCGCACGGTCACCCGGGTGTAGTCCTCGACCTCGGCGACCGCGCCGCGCACCACGTCGACCATCGGCACGTTGCGCCGCCACGCCCGGCCGGGCGTGGAGCCAGAGAGGACGATCAGGTTCTCCGCGTTGCGCCGCATCCGGGTGGCCAGGTGGTCGACGCGGAACAGGTCCTCCAGTTCCTCGGCGTCGTGTTCCCGGCGTTCCATGGCGTCGAGCAGGGTGAGCTGGCGGTGCACCAGCGCCTGGGTGCGCCGGGCCAGGCTGAGGAAGACCTCGCGGACGCTGCGGCGCAGCTCGGCCTGCTCGACGGCGGTGCGGATGGCGGTCTCCTGCACGGCGTTGAACGCCTTGCCGACCTGCCCGATCTCGTCGTCACCGGTCTGCAGCGGCGGCGCCTCGCGGGCGACGTCGACCTCCTCGCCGTGGCCCAGCCGCTCGACCACGCTGGGCAGCCGCTCGTTGGCCAGCCGGAACGCCGCCTCGCGCAGCCGTTCGAGCTGCCGGACCAGCGCCCGGGCCGTGGTGATGGAGACGACGATGGACGCGACGACCGCGATGAGGCCGAGGCCGGCGGCGAGCACCAGCCGGACGATGACGCCGACGGCGACCGGGGTGGCCCGGGCCACGATGTCCTCGCCGCCGGCGAGGATCACGCCGCGCAGGTCCTCCATCGAGCGGCTGGAGGCGGCCTGCCAGGCCGTGGCGGTGACGGGCGGGCGCACGTCGCTGCCCTTGGCGGCGAGCACCCGGTCCTGGAGGGCACGGAGCTGCCGGAACGACTCCCCCTCGGTCATCTGCTGGTAGCGGGCCCGGTCGGTGGGGGCGAGGTCGCGCGCGGTGCGGTCGGAGAGGAACAACTGGGCGCCGACCAGCCGGGCGAAGGCGGTCTGCTCGGCCACGGTCATCCGGTTGGCCGCCACCGCGCCGGTGAGCAGGGCGTCCTGCTGGGACAGCAGCTCCCGGGCCCGGTTCAGGTCGATGAGCGCGGCGGTGTCCCGGGCGATCTCGTCGTCGTCCAGGCCGCCGAGCGCGTCGAAGACACCGAAGATGGCGTCGACGGCCTCGTTGTACGCGGCCAGCGTCGCGGTGCGGTCGATGGTCTTGCGGCCCACCTCGGCGCGGACCGCGCCGAGCTGCTCGACCTGGGTCTTCAGGTCGGTGATGCGCTGCTCCAGCTCGTCGCTGGCGGGGATCTCGGTGCGCCAGTCCTGCGCGGAGCGCCACAGCGTGGCGGCGCTGTCGTCGGTGCGCTGCCGCTGCGCGACGAGTTCGGAGAGCTGGTCCGGGTCGGACTGTCCGAGGTACAACAGCGACAGCCGCCGCTCGTTCTGCAGCTGGAGCAGCAGCGGATCGGCCGGCTCGAAGACCCGCGCGTTGAGCGCCTGCACACCGAGCAGGTTGAACCCGTCGCGCACCGTCACCCACGCGGCGAAGGCCCAGAGCGCGATCAGGGACGCCAGAAGGGCGATGATCTTCGTACGGAGATTCGTACTGCGGGAACGCATCACACCGTCCTGGCCCGGTATCCGATCAGTCGGAAATCCGATCGACTCCGGCGCACGCTAGCAGTCGTCGTGAACTCCATTCAAGCGATCCTGATCATGGTGTTGCCGGCCCGGTGGAAGTTGGGTCGGCCGACCACGACGCGGCCAGCACCGCTGCGCGCACGATCAGGGTCGGGCGGTAGAGATCCTTGTCGTGCCACAGAGGCGGCCCAGCAGCGCGTCCGTCCCACTCGGACAGTCGTCGCCGCCCCCGCGCGAGCGCCGCATCGACCCCCGTATCTTCCGGCCGGGCGGCGCCGGACAGCGCGAGCACCGCGTACGCGGTCTCCTCGGCGGTGCCGCCCCAGCGCCCCCACGAGCCGTCCGCCCGCTGGGTGTCCAGCAGCCAGCCGACGCCCCGCTCGACGGCGGCCCGCACCCCCGGGCCGGTGGCGTGCTCGGCGAGCGCGAGCAGCACGCAGTACGTGGCGTAGTACGCCGACGCGTGCCACCGGTCGCCCCACCGGCCGTCCGGCTCCTGCCGCTCGACCAGCCAGCCGGCGACCCGGTCCACGGTGGCCGCCACGCCGGGGTGGCCGGGGTGCTGGCCGAGGGCGTCGAGGACGTGCGCGTTGGTGGTCACCGACGCCCCGTCCTCCCCCGGCCAGGTGCAGAAGTGCCGCCCGGTGTCGTACGCGTCGAGCCGGGACACGTCGAGCGGCCGGCCCAGCCGGGCCAGCGCGTAGAGGGTCACCGAGGTGGTGTCGGCGTCGGCGGGCAGCCCGGGTCCGGTGGCCGCCCCGGACGCCCCGACGGCCGCCCGCAGCTCGGCCACGAGCGACCCGGGGACGGTCAGCGGCACGCCGGCGCGGGCCAGGATGCCGAGCACCCAGGCGCGCTCGAAGACGGTGATCGGGCTGGCGCAGGGCACCGGACCGCGCCCGCCGACCGCCCGGAGGTAGTCCAGGGCGGGGCCGGGCTCGGGGCGACCGAGCCAGGCGGCCGTCGCGGCGGGCGAGGCGCCGACCGCGCCCGCCTCGGTGGGCCGCACGCCGGCCGCCCGGCAGGCGCCGTCGCCGGCCACCTCCAGGGCGTGCGCCAGCTTCTCCGGGACGGGCCGCCCGCTGGCCAGCAGGCCGCGTACCCGGGTCAGCCGGCCCGGGTCGAGACCGGCCGGCAGCGGCAGGCGGGCCCCAGACCAGTCGGCCAGGCCGGCCGGGGTTTGCGCGAGGTGCCGGTCGACGGCCTCGCGCAGCGCCGGCACGATCAGGTCGGTGGCGGGCAGGTCGGGCGGGGCGCCGGCGTCGAGGGCGCCGGCCAGGAAGGCCAGGCCGCGGTGCGCGGCACCGGCCAGCGGCGCGGCGGGGCCGTGCCGCCGCAGCATGGTCAGCAGGGCCTCGGTGGCGCTCAGGGTGGGTACCAGGGCGTACCCGCCGGGGCCGCCCCACCCGCCGTCGGTGCGCTGCCGGTCGAGCAGCCAGGAGACGCGGACGTCGTGGCCGGGCAGCCACGGCGCCAGGGCGACCAGCCGGCCGGTCTCGTAGACCGACGCGGAGGTCTGCCCGGCCGGGTTGTCCACCATGGCCTCGACGAGTTCCCGGGCCTGCCCGGCGCGGGCGTCGCCGGCACGGGTGACCGGCGCCGGACCGGCGGTGAGGCTCACTGGGCGCCCCAGAAGTCGGTGAGCCGGTAGAAACCGCTGGTGAAGCCGAGCTGCCGGGCCAGGAAGTCGGCCTGCCGGGGGCAGTCGGGCGCCAGGCCGGCCAGCAGCCGCCGGCAGTGCTCGACCTGCTCCGCGAGGCGCCGCTCGATCTCCGCCGGGTCGTCCACCAGCATGAGCGCGTTGAGGTCGCCCCACTCCCGGTCCCGCCGGTGGGTGCCGAGGTCGTTGACCAGCCGCAGGGCCCGCTGGACCTCGTCGCTCACCGCGAGGAGCCGGGGCAGCTCGCGGTGCGTGCCGGCGTCCCCGGTGTGGATCCAGTGCGCGACGTTGACCACCGTGGCGGCGAGGTTGTCGGCGTTCGCCAGGTAGTCGGCGAGCGTGGGGTGCGCGCCCTGCTTCCACTCCCACTCGCGGGCCATCGCGTCGAGGGTGCGGGCCATCGCGTCCCGCCACGGCTCGCGCAACTCGGCGTAGGCGGGGGTGGCGGCCAGGTCGTCGCGCAGCTCGGCGAGGAACCGGCCCAGCGGGTCGTCGGGCGCCGCGCCGTCGACCACGGCGAGGCAGGACTTGACGATCCGGTCGACCTCGGACCGGGAGGCCGCCAGGTGGTCGACCTGCCAGTCGACCGCGAACCCCCAGAGCACGGCGCGGTTGGTCAGCGCCAGCTCCTCGGCGGTGCACCACGGCGCGCTGAACGACATGGCGAGGGCGATGCTGCTGAACAGCGCCGCGTCGAACGGCCGGCCGGGAAACAGCTCGGCGTGCCCGGCCGCGCACCGCTGCAGGTCGCGCTGGCCCTTCGCGGCGAGCGCGCAGATCCGCCCCTGCTCCGCGGCGGCGGCGACCGGATCCGGCGCCTCCCCGCCGGTCATGCCGGCTCCGCCCGCCGGTCCGCGGCCAGCAGGGTCAGCTCGACCCGCTCGCGTGGCCGCAGCGCCGCGGCCAGCCGCAACCCGGGTACGCCGGGACGGCGCAGCCGGAACCGGTAGCGGCTCAGCATCGTGGCGAGGATGAGCTGTGCCTCCAGGTAGAACAGGTACATGCCGAGGCACTGGTGGGGGCCGCCGCCGAACGGGAAGTGGGCGTACCGGTGCCGGGCGCGCACCCGCTCGGGCCGGAACCGTTCCGGGTCGAACTCGTCCGGCCGGTCCCAGAACTGCCGCATCCGCTGGGTGATCAGCGGGCTGGCCACCATGGTCGCCCCGGCCTCGATCGGCACGCCGTCGATGACGTCGTCGGCCACCGCGCGGCGCGGGATGATCCAGCCGATCGGGTAGAGCCGGAGCAGCTCGTCCAGGACCATCCGGGTGTAGGTGAGCTCGGCGAGGTGCTCGCGGCGCACCGGTTCGTCGCCCACCACCCGGTCGATCTCGGCGTAGAGCCGCTCGGCCACGTCGGGCCGCTGCTCCAGGTGGGGCCAGGCCCAGGTGAGCACGTTGATGGTGGTCTCGGTGGTGGCCGCGAACATGGCCACGGTGTCGTTGCGGACCTGGCGCTCGTCGAGCTGCCGCCCGTCGTCGGTGCGGGCCTGCCAGAGCGTGGAGATGATGTCGTCGCCCTGGTCGGCCACGGCCCGGGTCTCCCGGACGATCGGCACGAGCACCTCGTCGACGATGCGGACGGCACGCCGGAACGGGCGGTCCCCCGGCATGGGCAGGGAGAGCGGGGCGAACGGCACGACGATCCGGGGGATCACCGCGCTGGCGATGACATCCTGCGCGTCGATCACCCGCAGCGCGTCCGGCACGGAGATCTTGTCGGCGAAGAGCACCCGCATGATCGCCCGGCTGACGATCCGGGCCTGCTCGGTGCCGATGTCGACGGGGCGCCCGGCCCGGAACGGCTCGTCCAGATCGTCGACGGCGTCCCGGATGGCGTCGGCCATGCCGTCGATGAGCGCCTCGACCCGCTTGGCGGTGAACATCGGCTGGAGCATCCGGCGGCTGGCCGACCAGATCTGCCCCTCGCCGAGGATGCCCTCGCCGAACAACCGCTTGACCGGGCGCCAGAACAGCCCGTCGCCGGCCCGTTCGTAGTTGTCCGCGCGGTCGCGCAGCACGTGCTGGACGTGCCGGGGGTGGGTGACCAGGTACGGGCGGAACGAGCCCAGGTTCAGCCGGGCGAGCGCGCCCCCGGTGCGGTTGCCGACGTCGATCAGCGCGCGGGCCGGGTCCCGGAGCATGCCGGGCAGGATCTGCCGCAGGGGAACGGTGTGGGGCCGCCCGGTGGGCCGGGGCGCGTTCGGCGACTCGTCCACGTGAATGGCTCCTTTGTTGTACCCAGTGTCGCGACACCGTCATGAACCGTGACGTTGCCCGCGAGCATGCCATCCTGAACGACGGATAAAAAGGCGGACAGGAAAATATCTCACCCCACAACAATCCCGATGTCGACAATGGAGCCGGTGGGATTTGCGTCACGCCGGAAGCCTTTCGGCGGGCAGATGCATCCACAGTGGAGTTTGCAGGCGGCTTCCGGCGCAGGTCCGCCCGGCGCCGCCGTCCACCCGCCGCTCGCGACCGGCCTCAGCCGTCCGCCGCCCGGCGGGCGGGCCGGCGCGGTCAACTCCTCCCGGCCGACTGGGGAGAACCCGGGCGCGTGCCCGCCCCCTGTGCCAAGCTTCGGGCATGGACGACAAGACCATCCTGAGCCGGATCTCCGAACTCGTCGACGAGGAGCACCGGCTGCGCGCGGCCGCGCAGGAGCACGAGGCCGGCACGGACGACGAGGCCAAGGAGCGGCTGCGGGCCCTGGAGGAGTCCCTCGACCAGTGCTGGGACCTGCTCCGCCGCCGCCGGGCGGCGCGCCGGACGCACGGCGACCCGGACGCCCAGGGCCAGCGTCCCGTGACCGAGGTCGAGCGCTACCTCCAGTGACCCGGGGCCGGCGGCCGACCGCCGTGCCGGCGTCCCGGGCGGGCCGGTGCCCGCCCGGGACGCGTCGCGCTCAGCGCAGGCCCGCCTCCCGCAGCAACACCTCGGTCAGCACCTCCGGGTCGATCTCGGAGGCGGGCAGGCCGCGGGCGGCGAACCAGGTGCCCACCACCCGGACGTCCCGGCCCAGGAACTCCGCCCCCTGCGGGTTGGCCACCACGTCGACCACCTGCGGCAGGTCGATCATGACCAGCCGCCCGGCATGCACCAGCAGGTTGTACGGGGACAGGTCGCCGTGGGCGTACCCGGCGCGGGCCAGCACCACCAGGGCGTCGACCAGTTGCTCCCACAGGTCGCGCAGGTCGGCACCCTCCGGCCGGAGCTGGGCCAGCCGGGGCGCGGCCTCGCCCGCCTCGGCGTCGCCGACGAACTCCAGCATCAGCTCGGTGCCGAGCAGCTGCACCGGGTAGGGCACGGCGATCCGCCCGGAGGCGGCGCCGATCTCCCAGAGCCGGGCGAGCGCGGCGAACTCGGCCGCCGCCCACTGCCCGGCGATCATCTGCCGGCCGAACGAGGTCCGGCCGGCCATGGCCCGCATCTCCCGGGAGCGGCGCACCCGGCGCCCCTCAAGGTAGCCGGCGTCGCGGTGGAAGAGGCGGTGCTGGGGATCCCGGTACCGCTTGGCCGCCAGCAGGCAGCCCCGGCCGGTGTCCGGCACGGCACGGCGGACCAGGTGGACGTCCGCCTCCTTGCCGGTCTTCAACACCCCCAGCTCGGTGTCCCTCGCGGCCAGCTCGGTGACCAGCCACTCCGGGTGGGGTTCGGGCCCGTGCACGGCCAGGTCCCAGGAGGACCAGCTGTCCTCCGCGTCCGGCTCGGCGTCGGGGTCGCTGAGGACCGGCTCGGCGTGCCGGCCCCGCTTCAGGAAGGTGGATTCGTCGTCGTCGAAGCGGCTCTTGCCGCGGCCACGGCGCTGCGGCGCCGGGAAGTCGTGATCGCGCACGGGTGGATCGGTCCTTCGATCGAGGCTGGTGGAGGCAGGTGGTTGGACCCTGCAAAGACGGCCATGACCGACCTCCTCTCCTCGACCGGGCACCGCCCGGCTGCGCCCTCGCGCCGCACCATGGTCACGGGCGGCCCCGGGCGGGTCAACCGAATTTCCGCTCAGCCGGCCAGGACGGCGGCCACCGCGGCGATCAGCCCGTCGACCGTGCGGGTGGGCGCGAACCGGGTGTCCGACCACCGGCGCCCCCGGTGCAGCCAGACGCTGGGCAGGCCGACCGCCGTCGCGCCGCCGATGTCCGCCTCCGGGCTGTCGCCGATCACCCAGGCGCCGCGCAGCGGCATCCGGGCCCGCTGGGCGGCCAGCGCGAAGATCCGCGGGTTGGGCTTGCTGACCCCGGCCTCCTCGGAGATCACCCAGTCGGCGATGCAGCGGTCCAGCCCGGTCCGGCGGATCTTGGCGTCGTCCTGGCGGGACGTGCCGTTGGTGACCACCACCGGCACCCAGCCGGCGTCGTCGGCGATCCGGAGCGCGCAGGCCACCAGGGGATCCAGCCGGGTGAACGCCACCACACCGTCGTGCAACTCCTCGACCAGGTCGATCGAGGGGATGCGCACGTCGTACCGGTCGCGGATCGCGTCCGCCACGTCCCAGCGGTCGGTCAGGCCGTCGGCGTCGACGGAGAGCAACCACTCGATGTCGGTGGGCGGCGCGCCGATGCTGTCCAAGAACCGCTCACCCCAGGCGCGGAACGGCCCCTCGCGGTCGAGCAGGGTGTTGTCCAGATCGAGCAGGAGCAACGGCACTCGGGAACCTTACGGGACGGGCTGCGCGACCGACAGGCCCGAGGGCACCACGCCGTCCGTCAGCCGACGAGCGTCGTTCGGGCGAGCCCCTGATCGGGCAGCCGGTCGGTGAGCATGGTGTGTGCCGCGCGGGTGGCGCCGAGGGCGGCCGGGTCGAGGGTCGCCACCAGCACCTCCTCGCCGGTGTCCGCGCCCCGGGCCAGCGGCCGGCCCTCCGGCTCGTAGACGGCGGCGCCGCCGTTGAACCGCCACGGGTCCGCGCCGCCCACGGCGTTGGCGAAGATCACGTACATGGTGTTGTCCAGGGCGCGCGCGGCGTAGTAGAGGTCGCGGCGGTGCTCGGAGCCGGCCAGGTAGCCGCTCGGGCACAGGTAGCCGTGCGCGCCGGCGACGGCGGCGGCCCGGCCGTGCTCGGGGAAGCAGCCGTCGTAGCAGATGCCGAGGCCGAACAGCCAGCCGTCGACCAGCAGCGAGGCCCCCCGCCGGCCGGCGTCGAACAGCTCGCGCTCGCCGCTCCAGAGCTGCTGCTTGTCGTACGCGGCGGTGACCGCGCCGGTCGGGTCGACCAGCAGGGAGGAGATGGTGCGCCGACGGTCGGGGTGGCGGACCGCCGCGCCGATCACCACGCTCGTCCCGCCGTCGCGGGCGGCCGCGCGCAGCGGGTCCAGCCGCGCGTCGTCGACCCGGCCCTCGGGGTCGGCGGCCACGTCGGTGCCGGTCGGGTCGGCGCCCAGGGTCGGCGGGTGGTACGCGGGCAGGAACAGCTCGGGGAACACCACGACCCGGGCGCCGGTGGTCCGGCCCACGAGGCGGGCGGCCCGGACGGCGTTGCCGGCGACGTCACCCGGGACGGGCTCGGCCTGCACGGTGGCCACGGTCA